>NZ_CP022188.1:3054333-3359766 GCF_003111665.1 Parazoarcus communis
CGGCTGGTGTTTTCATACAGTTCGAGTGAATTCGCCGACGTGCTCTATGGTGGGCGCAGGGGGCGACGACCGGACCATGAGCCTGACTTCACGGTCTTCAAGCTCGAGCAGCCCAGCAACGCGGCTGTTTTCCAGAAGGTCCTCACGCGCACGCTGCGCCTCGATCGGCTCACCTCGACAGAGGTAAAAGCCTATTTGCTCGAGATCTTCAGGCACGACTTGTCCGATGCGAGTATCGACTTCAAGGCGGAATGGGATAAGGCGTTTGCCGACGTGAATGCCGAGCGTGCGCAGTACGATGCTGCCCTGCGCCAGCGTCCCCTGATTACGCAGCTTGAACAGTGTCACGCCGAGCGCAGCGTTCTCCGAGGAAAGGTTCTGCACTTTCGGCCAATCATTGACGCCCTCCTGGTCGATTGGGATGCATATCAGCGCAGCGAGCTCGAGTCCTTGCGCTCGCAGTTGGCTCAGGTCGAGAGACTCGAAGCCGACCTGCAGGAGCGTGACCGCAATCTGGTCAGAAGGCAGACGCAGGATTCCGAAGTGCTCCGCCGATTGCAGCAGCAGACCGCGCGGATGAACGAGCTGGCTAACAAGTTTGATCTGATCCCGGAGCGGCGCGTGCTTGAGGAGCGTTTGGTCGAAGCTCGCGGACAGTACGACTCGCAGGCCGCGCTCGTAGTGCGAGCAGCCAGTCGGGGAGCTGCGACGATCCGCAGAGAGATCGAGAGCGTTGCCAAGCAACGTCAACGCCTCGCGGATGAGCTTGCCACCCTGGCAGACAATCTCTATTTGCGCCTGCATGCAGAACTTGAGGGCGAGGAGCTCGAGCGGCTCAATCGCGTGCTGGCGAAATCCGTGATGCTGCTCCCGTCAAAGGCCTGCGAGCTGACGCCGACGCTGCTGCGCGACTGGCTGCGTGCAGGCGGTGACACGCAACTCTTGTTGCCGGGACTCACCCTCGATCTCGCCTCGCTGGAACATCAGCACGAGCAGCGCTCCAATCAGGAAATTCAGGAAGATTTGCGTGAGTTGGAGATGCGCGCGCCTCAGCTCGAACAGGAGCTGACGGCCGCGCTTGCCCTTGATGCGGCCAAAGCGCGCAAGGCCGAGCTGGAGCGCGAGGTCGGACAGATACAACTCGAGCTTGCAGCCTTTGATGAGCTCCTTGGGTTGCGTGAAACGCGGTCTGCTCGGGAGGAGGAGATTGCTGCGCTGAATCTGCGCCTGGACGAGGCGAAGCAACTGCTCGACAGCGCCAAGGACGAGGTAGCAAGGATGCGTTCCGAACAAAAGCGCATCCAGGGGCAGATTTCACAGTTGGAGGGGCAGCATCGGCTGGTCATCAATCTGCGTAATCGTCGTGGGGACGATGACCCGATGTTCGACAGTCTCGCGGAAATGCCACACCAGGTTTGGATTGGAAACAGTGATGTCGCATTGTCAGACCTCGCCGAGGCGCTTCAGGCCTATCAACAAGACTGTCGCAACCTGATGCAGCTGGAAGAGCGCATTCACGGACACGTGGCGACGCTTCATGCAGGGGGGCTCACCAAGTACCAGTTCTCCGATTCTCCCGAGATCGAAATTCAGCATATCGTCGGATTTGCAAACCACCTCGTTCAGGAAGCCGAGGCGCTGGAGCGCAAGGCTCGTACGGCGGTCGTGAACGTGACCGCGTGCCTTAGGCAGTTGCGTGACGGGCTGCGGCGTTTCAAAAGCGCCATGCGTGACTTCAACCGGCTGGTCAGTCGACGTCAGCTCTCCGATCTGGCGGTGTTCAAGATCGAGCCGGTGGATGAGACGCTGTTAGTGGAAGCAATCGAACAACTCATCAGCACTGCGGAACACGCAGAGAGTGGCGAGACCTTCGAGCTCTTCAACCATCACAGCGTGCTGGATGACGCAGCTCTCAATCGCGCCAAGACGCTGCTGATCGAAGAGGGCGCTGCGCGCGGCTGTTTGCGGGTCGAGCATTTCTTCAGGCTCGAATTCGTCGTTGGCAAGCTGGGGCGCAAGCCGGAGTCCTTTACGGATATCGACAGCGCAGCATCGAACGGCACTGTGCTGATGGCGAAGCTGGTCACCGGGCTTGCGCTCTTGCATCAGATGCGGGATGAGCGTCACGACGTCCAGGCCGTGTGCTATCTCGACGAAGCCTCCGCGCTGGATCAGCGCAATCAGCGCAGCCTGATCGATACCGCAGAGGATTTTGGTTTTGCGTTGATCTTCGCGTCACCGGCGCCACTCATTACTGCACGCTACTGCGTACCCATCACCAGCCGGGGAGGGCACAACATCATCAGCAAACAGAACTGGCAGATCATCGAGCCCTGCGAACAGGACGCAGTCGCGCCATGAGCAGGGGCCTGGCTGCGGCACTGTCCAAGCTTCTTGCCAAAGGTGATGAGGCAAGCGCCAGTGTGTTTTCTCCCGAACAGCGCAGAGTCCTGGACGAGTTCGCGCGGCGCACGAACTTCGTTGCGCAGGCGCCGAAGGGACGGGGCTCTGTTTATCAGGTCGTCGATCGATCGGCGCTGGAGGCGCACCTTCGCACCATGCGCCCCGATATCCCCGAGAACCTGCCCGAAGGCCTGCCCCGACGCGCTGCAAATGTGGCCACGCACCGTGATAGCAAGGCGCTCAAGCCTGCCCACGATATGCACTACCTGCTCCTGAAGGCGGTCGGCGCCGGTGTGAGCTGGTGTAACGGTGCAGGTGATGTCTTTGATCTCTCGTCGGTGACACAGGTGGCCGGGGTTGGTGCACTTGCCACGCGCGCCACGGATGATTGGTACTCCGACCGCCCCCTTTGGCTGGTGGAAAACCAGGCACTCTTTGATCGAACAGACTGGCTCGCACCGAATGCGCAGGTCAGCCTGATGTATTACGCCGGTCACATTCCAGACCGGGTGCTCGAATGGCTCTCAGTGAAATCGCGTGCTCAGGAGGTCGTTTTGTTTCCCGATTACGACGGCACCGGACTGCAGAACTACGCAAGGCTCCTTGAGCGCTGCAGCGCCCCCTGTGCATTCTGGCTGATGCCTCAATGGGAGTTGCTCCTGGCGCGTTATGGCAGCGATGCGGTGTGGCGCGATACGCAGCATCAGTTCGTCACGGCAGTAGACCGTTTAAAGGCGCTCGATGCCCCGCGCGAAGTACTTGAGCTTTGTGCTGCGATGAACCGTCAGGGCAGGGCGCTGGAGCACGAGGCGGTGTGGTTGAGTCGCGCTGCAACTGAACGAGGGTTGCTTTCACATGAGTGAGTCAACGGCTTTCATCGCCGATTTTTACTATGTCAGCCATATCGAGACTGCAACGATTCCTTTCTCGCGCTTGAGCGGCATCCTTCTTCAGATGCATCAGGGAAAGAAACTGACATCCAACTCACTGGGTTTCTTGAAGCAACAGAACTTGCCTGGCTTGTATCGGCATGCTTGCGGAGAAACGACCTATGACGCTTACGTTGAAGGACTTGATGCTGCGTATTTGAGCAAGGCTCAGGCAGCGAAAGCTGCGAATCACGCGAAAGAAATCGAAAAGAAAGCACGGGAGGCTCAATATGTACCCCGCAGGCCCAATCGTGGATCCCCTAAAGTGACCAAGGAACTGGACAGGGAGGCTGAGCGCGCTCTTCGTCGAAAGCGCGAGCGGGAGGAGACGGAAGCCGTGCTCAAGGCGCAAAGGGAGCGCCAGGCTGTATGGAAAGAACAGCGCGCGCGAAACTGCGAGCTTGCTGCCGCGGCATACCAAGCTCGTGTCGCCATCCAGCAAGGTATCGAGCCAACATCCCTTGAGCTCGCGCAGTATTTTCATGTTTCACACATTGCTTCTGCGATGTCATCGCCCGTGAGCGAACTGTTGAAGGCGCTCTACATGGGACGTTTGCTCACTGCTGATGAGCTTGCTTGTTTGAAGCAAACAGTACCAGACGACTTGTATAGACTCGCGTATGGCCAGCTGACCTTTGATATTTACGTCAAGGTGGCCAAGGTTGTCGAGGCTGAGGCAATTGCAATCAAAGCAAGAAACGACGCTCTTGAGGCAGCCCGCCTTGCACGCGAGAGTGATCCCGCGTACATCGCGATGATGAAAACGAGGGCTCTGTTCGAAAAGTACAAGATAGGGTTACGGGATCCGTCGTTGGAGCTGCGTATGACCGAACTCCTGGAACAGATCGATACAGGCACGCGGCTCTCAAAGGAAGACTTGGTGTGGCTCAGCACGACTGCCAGAAAATATTTCACGCCACCGATTCGACAGGAATATCACCGACTCGAAGCGGTGTTCCACGCCAGTCAGTACCGACGCACCCAGGATCCATGGAGCGCAATCAACGCATGCGGGCACTTTCGTAAGTGTGAACAGCCGAAAGCCGCGCTGGAGCTAATCGGCAGCATTTCCCCTGAACGACTGAAACATCCGAAAGTGCGATCCGCCCTGCACACGACTCACGGCGGCGTGTTGCGCGACCTCGGGGAGCGAATAAAAGCGATTGAAATGGGAGAGAAGGCTCATGTACTGATGCCCCAGGACTACCGTCCCTGTACGTTGCTTGGTGCGGTGTATATGGAGCAACGCAAATTCAACGAAGGCCAGGACTGGTATGAGAAGGCCAGAAAGAGAGGCGCACCAGAGCATGGCATCGACTCGGAACTTCGAAGCATCTACGGACAACTCGATTCAGCAGGACGCGAAGCTATGCGGCGCGTGCTGCTTGCGGAGGATCCACATCGATATCCCTGGCTTAACGGGGCGGCTTCTCAGGCAGGAAAGAAGGCCGCTGGTTAAGGGCGCTACCCACCGCGCCTCTGGCCTCGGCAGCCAGCCACGCATACTCGACGACATACGGATGTGACGTCTGTAAAGCCGGGAGCGCGTAATCTGGGAGCACAACATTCTGGGATGTCGAGGAGGGGCGAAACATGGCAGCTTCCACTGATGTGGATGTGTAGAGCGAACTCTGGCGTTCGTTGCGCCTGAACAGCGCCATTGCACGGGGGGTAACATGCCATCGTTGTGCGACAATTGGATGGCTTCTTCATGAACGAGCCCTCAAACCATGGCGGCCAAGCTATCCCCTTGTCTGATGTCTGTGCGGCACGATGCGGGCCTTTACCGCGAATTGGACGTGCTGGAGCGTCTTCAGTTGTCCTTGCCGGATGGCTATGAAATATTTCACAGCGTTAACTGGCACACGATTCATCACGGCAGTGATGTCTATGGCGAGATCGACGTTGTTGTCCTTGGCCCCTCAGGGAACATGTTGCTGATCGAGGTCAAAGCAGGTGACGCCATTCTGCGGGATGGGCAGCTTTACAAGCTCTACGACGGACACGAGCGGGACATCACAAAGCAGTCCCAGGTGCAGTATGCAGCGATGCGAAACCGACTTAGCGCGGCAAAGCTCGATTCCCACGTCGACCATTGCCTTGTCCTGCCCGACTACAACGTCGACGATACCCATATCATCTCGACGCCCCGGGAGCGCATCATTGGCGCGGGCGAGTACGACACGCTGGGTCGCCGTGTTCGCGAGTTGATACCGACTACGTCGTGCAAAAGTGATGTGGAAGCGGTACGGCGCTTTCTCGCAAACGAGTTCAAGGTGTCGCCCGATCTCAGGGTGTTGGGTGATCAGTTGCGCAAGACCAGCCGACAGTTGTCCGATGGTCTCGCAACTTGGGTACCGCGTATCGAAGCCCCGTCGGGTGTGATTCGCATTCAAGCGACGGCTGGCTCCGGTAAGACGCAACTGGCGCTGCGCCTGCTGGAGGATGCTGCAACGGAGGGGAAAAGGGCGCTCTACGTGTGCTTCAACCGGACGCTTGCAGATCACATCGGACGCATTGCTCCGGCCCGGGCGAAGGTCACGAGTTTCCATGAGCTGTGCGTTGCGCATTACCGGCGTGCAGTGGGCGAGCCAGATTTCAGTGCCACGGGTATCTTTGATGTCGTTGCCGAGGTCTACTGCCGCGATGCCGGTGTGAGCGCCTTGCGCTACGACCTCATCGTGATTGACGAAGGCCAGGACTTCGAGCCGGCCTGGGTGGCCGGCGTGCTCGCGCAACTAAACGACGATGGACGGTTCTACTTCCTCGAGGACGAAGCGCAGCGACTCTACAAGCGCGACGACTTTGATCTGAACGGTGCCGTGACGCTGACCTGCAGCGACAATTTCCGTTGTCCGACGATGATCGTGAATGTCATCAACGCACTGGGTTTGGCGAATCGTCCTATAGATTCACGAAGCCCCTTTGCCGGTGAGCTACCAGAGTTTCGTCGCTATAACAGTGAGCGCGAACTTGTGCATCAGACCGCCCAAGCAGTGCAGTCCCTGATCAGCCGAGGTGTCGCAGTTGAGAACATCGCCGTACTCACTGGCCGAGGACATGCTAACTCGTCGATCCTCAAGAAGAACCAGCTCGGAGACTTCACCGTTCGCCGATTCACGGGGCAGTACTCAGTGGATGGAGAGCCGATCCATACCGACGGCGACCTGCTGCTGGAATCAATCTATCGCTTTAAGGGCCAAAGCGCCGATGGCATCGTGCTTACCGAGTTCGACTTCGAAACGCTAGACGACCCAGTTAGACGGAAGCTGTTCGTGGGAATGACGCGGGCGCATTTGGCGGTTGAGCTGGTGTTGTCCGCCCAGGCAGATTCTGCGCTAGAGCGAGCGCTCTTGGGGTGACGTGAGTTTTGGCGGGGCGGACGGTGCGTTGTTATTGTGATGGGTCAAGGGTTCTTGACGCAGAGGCCGCGAGCAGTGTGCGTGCAGTCACCGCCAATGCCAAGGTATGAGGATATGGAGAAAAACACGATAATTAGGGCGCGGCAGGAACCAAAACCGCCAAGCATTCCACTTCAGGTGCGTCGAACGGGAGCTTCATTGCGGCAATGTGGGAGCGAACAAGGTCTAAGCCGATTTGAATAAAGTGATGGGCTTGATCGATTGCAGCACTTTCGGTTGGCTGAACTGCACTGTCTGTCGATCGGGCCTCAAGGGAATTCAGGAAACTGAGCACCTCGGAATCGTTCAGCAGCGCAGGCTTTAACGGGCTGTCCTCGACGCCGATCAGAACCCGTTTGACTTGTCCTTGTCCGGTTGTTACTCGATCGAAAACCTCGAACACGGCGAGTACATTGTTCAGTGCAGGAACGAGTGCTACCTTGGCAGGGAAACCTTTTGCTTGGCGCAAGGCTTGATCGATGACTGGATGACCAACTCCAAGGATGCGAGCTTGTGCGTCTTTGCCTTCAACGTCTCGGCGAAATACTGATCGCTCATACTTCCGAAGTATCGCAGGAGAGTTTCGCCAAGCGTCTGGGGTCAGGAATGTGAGCCCCTCGGATGTGACCTCCGGGCGCCTGCCGTTCTGCTTGAGCATCGAAAGGAAGAACGGTTCGAGGTCTGGAAGATCTGCAGTAGGGACGTTCTTCAGCCCGCTCAGATCAAAACCATCAGCATGTCCGAGGAGTGATATTACGGTGTCGATCGCTTCTGCTCCCCCGAAGTTTTGAGTCTTCTGATCGAACCATTTGTCGAATCCCTCTCGGGGCGCATCCTTTGCCTCCTGAAAAAGTTCGTCGAAAACTTTCTGCTCGGTCATGCCCAGTACGAGTTGGAGCAGGTCTTCGGGCTCGTCCATTGCTGCGCCAAGCGCCCGCATGATGTTGTTCAACTTCTCTTCCAGCTTGCTCCAGATGAGCGATTCGACGGTGTCAGGATTACGCAGGGACGCGACCTGCACCTGATGCCGTTGGCCGAACCGATTGACGCGCCCTACCCGCTGATGCAAACGCATCGGGTTCCAGGGCAAATCGACGTGAATCAATGAGTGGCATCGGACTTGTAGGTCGATGCCTTCGCCTCCCGCCTCTGTTGAAACCAAGAAGCGAATCGCCCCGGAGTTGAATGCGTCCCCTGTTAAGTCGCGCGCCATGCTTAAAGAGTTAATCTTTCCGTCGGGAAAGAGAACCTCGCGAAGTCTTCCGTCGCCGTTGATGAAGCCAACGCTCTTCTCGCCGAAACGTTTCATCAGGGCGCTCAGCACCAGGGCTTGAGTGGCCTTATACTCTGTGAACAGCAGTACGGACTCATCGGCAAATCTTTCTTCAATGATCTCTATGACTCGCTGTATGCGACTTTCAACGACTACATGCTCGGCTGCCTCAATAAGTCGGTTCAGGTGAAGAATCTCGTCCTCCATGAGCTTGAGGCTGTTCTTTTGGTCGTCGAGGATCCAGCGCTTCAGGATGTCATTGTCGTCGGTGCCGTCATCCTCCCTGACAAACTCGTCGGCTTCCATCCTCAAGTTCGACGCACGATCCTGAATTCGAGCTAATCGGGTGCGGAGCGCCCCGCGAACAGCGGCGACCGAACTGGATGCGAGCTTCTGGAGGGCGATCAGCACGAGCATGACTTGACCGCGCCCCTGCGAACTCAGCGTCGAAGCATAGGCCTTGCCTGATGAGATGAAGGCAGTCATCGTCTCGTAAAACTGGGTCTCTTCCGGCGAGTATTCAAAGGTTTCGGGAAACTGCAGGATTGGCTGAAACAGTGGGGCCCCCTGCATGTCAACGACCTTCTGTTTGCAGTTTCGAATCAGCCTATTCGGCAACTTGCTGAGCATCGACGTCCTGGGTTTGCTTGGGCCGAACGTATCATCATCAACCAGGCTCATCAGTGACCAAAATCCAAAGTCTTTGCCCCGATGTGGAGTAGCCGTAAAAAGCACACAAGAGGTTATCTTCCCCATCTTCTGCATCTTTTCGATCAGCTGAAAGCCTAGCGTCTTGCCTGTTGCCTCATCTGCGTGCAGGTGGTGAGCTTCATCGACAATCACCATATCCCAAGCGGGTGCATCCAGCAGGCGCTCATGGCGATCGTTCCGGTCCAGTCGCAGCGTTGGTAGGGATGCGACGACCTGTTGATGGATATTCCAGAAGTCGCGCTTTCCACTATCAAGATCCGGTTGATAGATCGATAGCCGAATATCGAACATCTGCCGCATTCGATATTGCCATTGCTCAACGAGCGAGGCTGGAGTCAAAATTAGTATGCGTCTTGCGGTTCCGCGGGAGATCAATGGCCACAGAATCAGGCCGGCCTCGACCGTTTTTCCGAGTCCGACATCATCCGCGATCATCAGACGTACGGGCCACTTACGCAATGCACGGTGGCACACCCAGAGTTGGTGCGGCAGGAGCGAAATACGGGACCTAGAAAAGACGCCCCATGAATCGTTTAAGGATGTAATGGCTGACGCCTGTATGCGCGAAATCGTTTCAGTTCCTGAGCTGAACTCACCACTTGTCAGTGCATCTTCAGGGCTTAACCGGTCTTCGATACTGCTTACAGGCACCTCCTCAATTCCATGAACAAAGCGGATAACCAATGTGAGGCCGTTGTCCATCAGGACCGTCCCCACGCCGAGGGTAGGGTGTAAAACCTGCCTTTGCATCATGCTGAAATCCCGGTCATGTTGAACTCGTCATCGTCGTCCTCGATGACTGCATTACAGATCCCGTAAAGCAGATTTTCGTCTTCGGCAAGAACGAGTAGAGGAATATCGAAGTCCCCACAAAAGGTGGCCTCTTCCGGTCCAAGCGAACGCACGAGTGCATCCCAGATGGCTGGTCCTCTGCAATCTGGAGGAAGCGGGACGCCGATCGCCTCAAACAGTCTCAAGATCCGAGCCGCAGGCATATAAGCTAAACGATGCGCTGCGGGATTCTTTATGACCTTGTTCCTCAGCAGTTCGCGAACAACAATATGAGCGCCCATTTTCATCGTTCGATCAATAGCGGGGGCCGACCAACCGGCGCCTTGGAGGCTTGCATCGGTGACCGGTTTGAGAAACATCTCTGAATCGAGCTGCATTGGGCTTCGAAAGCGTATACCCTCGAATAGAGCGACATATTGGTCAAGCCAATACGCTAGTTGGTAGAGCCGTGGAAAGGTGTCTAACCAATAGTCGTAATGCTGTCCGCTATCACCTCCTTCGGCAAAGCCCTTCAAGATTCCGAGCCAAGAGTCACCGTGTTCCTCGGGATGCCTCTCGCAGATAACATCCCACCAACGCCTCTTTTGCATGTATTCGATGAAACCGCGGCTCTGACTGGCCTTAACTCGTCCAAGGCGCTGGAAGACGCCAATCGCGAAGAGGGTCATCCAGGCGGTTCGATTTACTTCCCCGTCGGTGAAAGCGAGGCCCTCAAGCGCACCGCCCGGAAATAGTGAATCGAGATGCTTTTGCCTGTAAGGCGCACCCTCTGTTTTCCACCAAGTGTAAATCGCTTCAAGTGCCTTCTCGCCTCGGTAATAAGGCGGAGGCGGGGCGGCGGGAAAAAACTGCGGAGCAGTGCTTCCTTGAAGAAACTGATCTGGTGCCAGCGCACGCCAGACTGGCAAGCGGTCCTCATGAGGTAGCTTACCCAGCAGTGGATCCTGAAAGGTAATGCCGTTAAGCCAAGACTTGTTGCGAACGCGTTCGGCAACGTCTCGGCCAAGCTGACCGAGTGCAAGATAGCGTAGCCCCGCGAGCCTATGCTCCTGCATGTCTGCGTGAAGAATCCACTCGGCAAGTGTTGTTGAGGGAGCTTGCAGCCGGCCTCTGCACCGGATGAAAAAGCTGACCGCACCTTTGTCATACGAGTGGTCAAGTCGATTTGCTTTAGGTGCAAACTCCAGACGAAGACGCTCATCCTCGTAGTCTGCTCCGGTTGCATGGCATAGAAGTTCTTGAGCAGTCGCCCAAAGCTGACTTGTTGTCAGAAAACGCAGTTTCGACGTCAGTTGCGGGTCGATCTCCACTGCAATACCGTTTGACTCGAGTTCACAAATCAAAGCCTCGAGTGCTGCCGCAGCATTCGGGGAGCACTCCTCTTGCTTGCAGTGACCTTTAATCAGAGCGTTTATGTCGACAGTTCGGATCCGCGCCACCAAGCCGGCCTTTCTCAGCAGCGCAGCAACAGAAGTGCTAATCAGGTCTGATTCGTCGTTCTGAACTAGCGTCAGGCGCTGGAGCTTCTCCAGAATGCCTTGTCTGGCCCAGCTATCGTCAACTTGAATCACTCCATCGACATTACCTGATTGTACAAAGGTAGCGTAAGTGCCGGGAAGACCGTTGGGAATTTCCCCGCCGGATTTGACCCAAGCATCGAAAGCACTACCAACGAACTCGCCAACCATTCCAGCGAGGTCGCTGCTTGCCTTTGTGATAGTTCGTTCTCCCAGTAGTTTCCATAGCCCACCCCAAAACTCGGCCGGGGTTTTCTCTTCTACGAGGCCAAGCTTTCGTTGATGAGCTTTCCACGTCTCTGGAATGCGTTCCTCGATGCTGAGTTTGGCAAGACTGCATCCAAACGCGTCTCCAAGCGATTTTAGTAACGCGATATTCTTGGTTTTGTTTCCGGCAAGCCTTCCTCGTCCGGGATCGATCTTGAACGCACCATTAATGATGAATCCAATCCGGTCAGTTTCGCGTGTCGGGGCTGTGACCCAGATTGGCGGCACGCCTTTGTCCACCGGCTCACATCCCGATGGGGTCAGCCTGATTGCGACGTCACCTGTGGATGATCGGACGATCAACAGGCGTGTCTGGTGGTCTGGCGACGTGGGTAAATAAGTCTCGCCGATCTCAATGTCCGACGAAATTTCGTGTGGCATCCAGGATGCGACTCTCGACGAACCTGGAGTCTGGAGCCGTATATGCCTGATCGCTCTAGAAAAGACTGACAACAGTCCACTGTGCTGCTCAAACCGGCCGAGCACTGTTTCCTGAGAGGCCTGAGGCATCTCAAGCTCGATCAACGTACCTCTGTGTTGAAGGTCGTCTGTGTGTTCAGACAGGATCTGGGTGGCTCCTTCGCTATCAGTCCATGGGTCGGGGAGGATTCCTCCATGAATCTCTAAGCGCAAGTCGCCGCTGACAATGCGAGGGCGATCGCAGACGAGGAAAACGCTCTTGAAGCCGAGTCCAAATCGTCCGGTGACACTTTCATCGTCCGGTTTGTCCGATGCGGACAGTATGAGCATTTTCTTAAGGTCATCAGCGAAGCCGTGCCATCTGCCGGCTAACCCATGCGGCCCGCGGTAGTTTATCAAGCGACCCCAGTGCATGATTCTTACTGCTGATCTGTCCGCCTGGGCCACAAATCGGCGTGCTTGTTCGGGTATCACGAAGTGATTCGACCCGTTGGCTTCACATCGTGCCAACTCAACTGCTGCATCGTCGGCGTTCTGGAATAGTTCGAAAAGTACTGCGTCCGGCTCGTATTGATATTCCCTAAGTTTTGACTTTACTCGCGAAAGCACGAGCGCTTGGGCTGCAGGGACGTCCGTCAGGCAGCGAGCAACATCCTCAAGGCGACTCTGATAGCGCGCTTGAGCCTTCGCGATCTCATTGGATGGCGCTTTGTGGTGAATTGCGGAGAAATATTTGGTGTGTTCCTCATCAGCACGTTCCAGCTTCGCCTTGATTGGAGGCTCTCGATGCGCACCAAGCTGCTCAAGATAGAAAGGGAGGCTGTCGAGAATCTTCCTTTTTGCGATGGCAAGCTCAAGCTGATCACTCTGATTGAGCTCTCGCCACAACTCATCAACAAAATCGTGCCTTGCCTTATGAATGGTACGGATTAAATATTGAGTTGTACGCTTTAGGACCTCGCTCAGCTGGGAGCCATCGAGTTTGATGAAGTTTGACGAAGGTGAGAGTTGCAGGAGGAATGCACTATGTTCATGTACTTTTACCCGGTATGGTGCGCCGACGACCAACATCTGTGGGTTGCGTTTGAGCGGAAAGCTGACGGGCGTGCCAAGTAGGTTCGGCACCTGAACGATGTCATTTTCAACGATCGACAGAAGAACTATTAGCGTTTTTGATTCAACTGACTCCGCGAGGGTGTTTGATCCTTGTTGCGTAGCAGGATTCAGCGAGCCGCCGCACAGCTTGCGTCTGATATGTTCTATCGAGTGAGCCGTTCCAAGATAATGTTGTGACAAGGGCTCGAAGCTTGGGCCAAGAGTTGCCAGGAGAGACCCCACTGCAGACCCTTTCGTCAGGACCTCCCAGCCTTTGAAGTATTCTGAGGCCAGCTTTGGTGCGTTGCCAGGCACTGCGTTATGGTTGGGTATCTGGGTTGGATGAGCGACAGCAGTGTCCGCCAAGTCCGATCCGGCGCAATAGATGAAATCGCTCAGGGCTTGTCGTTCGTCATCATCAATCAAATACGATTCATCAATTCCGGTCGCATCGGCGCAGAGTTCATGTGCATGCTTCCAGGATGAATCTTTGGCCCGAAGTAGAAGTTTGGCTACGACTGTTTTATCGCATTCGGGGTGTTTGGCAAGGCAGTGCAGGTAAAGTAGGTGGGCCTGTGTTGCCGCCTGGTCCGAGGGGCCTGCCTGCCGAGCCAGTTCATTCAGGACTTCGACGAGCGCGTTAATGGAAAGCTGCGCTTGCGTCCGGTGTTCCGTCAGTCGGTCCCACACCGGGACCTGAAGTAGTCTTGCGGCTTCCGACAGCAGCTTCCAGCCAGGCAGGGTCTGAATACGGATGAGGGCCGGCAGTGCGCGTTCAATAAGCGGAATTGTTTCGACTGGAAGGCTTCCGATAGCGTACGAGGGAGCGAACTCAAGGGCGCGCAGAAGCGTCTCAAACGCTCGGCTACCTGAAGGAATCAGTCTTTCGGCCAAGACATGGTACGCAGGGTGTCGCCGAACTTCCTCTAATAGCATTTTTTTGGTCGCGAATCTGTAGCCGGTCTTAGAGGCAAGGCGCTCGAGTTCGTCTTCCTGTCCAACGATATGGATCACGTTGGCAGGAGCAACGACGTTCCCACCCGCCAGAGGTAGCCAACCTCTATTGCGCAACTGGGTATCGATGTTCATGAAGCCGCTGCTCTGTGCGCTCATCCCATCCAGAATCAACGACCAGTATTTACCGCGATCGTCGGATGAGAGTGTCAAAGATACGACAGCTTCCGCGGATAGCTGTTTAACCCACTCTCGCTGATGATGCTGAACGACTGGATCTGCTGATAAGCAGATCAGCCGCACCTTTGTTTTGAGCGCTGGCGGTAGTTCTAGCTCTCCCGCGCGATATACGTCACTTTCTATGCAACCAAAGTATTCCGTTTCAGCCACGATTCGGTGCAGGGGCAGACGCCGCCAGGCTTCCTCGTCGGTGACCGCCTGCAAGACTTCATTCCGTTCTTCCTCGGTGAGGTCATTGGCATCGATATCTTGGCAGTTAGCAGACGAGAGCCGTTTGACGACCTCGAGGCGATCGATGCTATTGATGCCAAGCCTCGCATAGTCAGCCGCCTTCAGATTCTCGCTCAACGATTCATTGATAATCTGCCAAGGTGCTGCCGACTCGACCATGGTCCAGAGTTTTTGCCATACCGGCGATGTTCCCTTGTTCCGGATCCAGAGTTCGGCGTTGGACGGCCGTTGCGCTGCATTTCCATGAAGCAGGTAGCGCATACCCAATCTTGCCTGGGCAAACTGTCCTTCATCGTTGGAAGCGGTTGTGGGGAGGCTCAGCGCGTCGATGAGCCTCCTCCTCGCCTCAAGACTGCCCAGCCGGGAGTTCGATGTGAAGACGCAAACTAGAATTTCCAGATGCCGCTCCGCAGATGGAAGTCGATGCCCGGTGCCGAATACAGCCTCGGTATATTCGCGCTTCAGTTGAAAGATCGGTTGCTCCGGAAGGGCATCAGCTAACAGCCTCAATGATTCTGGGGTGCCGCCAGTCGAAGTTCCCATTGCAAAAAGCGCTTTTTGGTTCCACAAATCGTTTATGCGGCGCCAAGAAAGGGACTGATCGCGGCCGGTTTTTACGTCCATGGCCTGAATGACGCGTAGATCCCTATTTCGGGAAAGAAAGAGCTGACGCTCGCCAGCATCTCTAAGGCCGTCGAGAAGCATGCTGGCTGCCCACATGGCGGAAACCGCGTGTTCATCACGTTCCATGAGGGGTTGAAGTGCAGCAAGCCATTCAACTAGCGACGATTGATCGGGTGGCGCCCCCACATTCTGGTCGAACAAGTCCTTCGGGATGAGGAGCTGCTCCGAGTCGATCTCCCAAAGGGCTTGAAAGCACGCCTCTGAAACGGACGAGGCGGCACTCGCATCGCGTGTGCCAACTGCCACACATCGGTCGGTCAGGCTGGAAAATACGCTAGAAAGACTTTTGCCGAGCCGTCTGGCGCCTGCCAGCCCGGAGCGGATCAGGCCTTCACGAAGTTTTGCAACCAGTGCTGATTTGCACGAAGGCGTGTTTAAGTAGGGTAGCTGCTGCGTTGAAGACATCCCGAGCCACTTCGAGAGGTAATCAAGCCCGCCTTTTGTGAATAGTTTGACGACGTCGAGAGAACGTATCGCTTCAAGAGTTGCGTTCTCATCCCACTGCGTCAGCCTCTCGGTGATTGACGGTGCATCTGCATCGAAAGGGACCCCAAGCTCAGCGAGTTTCGGGAAAACGTCCCACGGGCGCCCCTTGTCAGATTCTGGGGGGGCCGGAATGGGCAGGAGCGTGACTTCATCTTCCTGCAATCGCCACACTGCCCCCTGCGGGCGGAGGATTCTGATCCACGACCCTCCGTTGGCAACGGTACGTCTTAAACTCTGCGCTTTCCCCCCGAGATCCACGCGCCCCAACCACGATTCAAGGGCCCCCGTTAGTTGACGAATCTGCTCGTCTTTGACTGCCCATGCCTCGCAATAAAATTTCAGCGCCGGTAGCAGCATGGGCAAGACCACGCGGTCGACCAAGGACCTGTTCCAGGTTCGCCTTAGCGAAGACTCATCGAAGACGTTTCGAGAATCGTCTGATTGACTGAAAAGGGCTTCGAACCCAAAGATACCTTTGCGGCCCGCATCAACGAAGAATTGTCCGTGGAGGGTGATTCGGTACCGGCGCGACGAGGCCGGTATCGGGATCGAAATTGAGTGCTCTTCGAGAGGGAGAAATACAGCCCAATCTACCGTGAGCTCTCCCACATCTCCGTCCATGTGAGAAATGACAACCGCCCCTTCGGGACTTGACTTGTCAGGCGCGAGCTCCTCCAACCCGGTCTCAGGGTTGCGAAAATACGATTTGGGCCAAACCTTCTGGTCTTTCAGGCGAAAAAAGTACGCGTCCATCTCTGCGGCAGGGAAATGCTTTGCCGCAACGTGCAAGGGTGCGTTGGCTCCCTCAATCCGGTAGCGTGCCTCGATGTTTGCAGCTTCGCCGCCCAGAAGTGCGAGCCGTCCCCCATCGGGAGATGTCTTTAGTTGTAGATCGAAGCCGCGCTCGGGGTGTTCGTAGGTGGTTCGGGCAAGGCTGGGTAGCATCGCGAGCACCGCAGCCAGTAGAGCAGGGAGATCGTTCTTTTGCAGGAAGCCCAACTCGCCGCTGTCAGCGTCGCCTGGATAGCATTGAATGATCGGCCCCGTGCTGCCCAGTAACGCGCGAGTTCGGAGCGGGAGCCAGAGAAAGAAGCCGGTGTCGCCCTGTTCCAATGTTTGCTGCGAACGTGCGAGGCCCTCGAGCAGTTGCCAGTCAGCCTCCTCAACCTGGTTCCATTCGCTATGAAGGTGATTCGGCCGCTTGTTGTCCCACGGATTGATGATCTCGCGGATGAGTGTTTCACGGCTTGGCATTCCTAGATATAAGAATGCCTCGGCGAGGTGGAACACGCTTTTCATTCCGAGACCAAACTTGCCGATCGTCGAGGCGTCTCCAGCCTTGCTATTGATACCGAAGCTCCGAATCGCGTCCTTGTCCTCTTCCTTGAAATGACCGTCGTTGAAGAACCAAAGGGCAGGCTGAATCAGCAAAGGGTGAGACGACTGGCCTTCAAATCCCGGATGATGACCAAAGCTGAACCGTGTCGCCTTTGCGTCGTTTGCGTTCTGGATGAGCTCCTTGAGAACAGGAAACCCGCTGTCGTAGCGATCTCGCAGGTTGTCTGTAATCAGGTTAATGATGTTCGGTTCAAGGCCGCTCATTCAGCTTCTCCACACGGATTGCTTTGGTTCATCGGATACTGCATTGTGCTTCGATTATGACAATCGAAGATGCAGCAAATCCAGATCGCTTGGCGATTTCTTTTGGGGGGGGCTACGGCGTGCCCGTTGAACCCTTTGCTCTCACGACGGCATTAATGGTCTTTCTGCCGCGGCGTAAGTTGAGGGGCAGCTTGCCTCGGGCGCGGCCTTAAAACAGGGTAAAAACTAACGCTAGTACTTAGCAGGATGTTGATTTAATAGGTTTTCCAGCATCCATGCGGGTTGTGAGGCTGATATAATTACATCTGCATTAAGAAACTGATTATTCTCATGCGCGGCATCGACCATAAACAGAACGCCCTGTTCAGCTACGTCAATATCGAAGACCGCATTGACCGGGATCATCCGTTGCGCCGGATCAAAACGCTGGCCGATATGGTTCTGCGCACGATGTCGCCGCAATTCGATGCGTTGTATGCCGATGGTGGCCGCCCGTCGATTGCACCGGAACGCTTGTTGCGGGCGTCGCTGTTGCAATGTCTGTTTTCGATTCGCTCGGAGCGTGCGCTGGTCGAGCATATCGATTTCAACATGATGTTCCGGTGGTTCGTCGGCATGACGCTGGACGAGCCGGTCTGGGATCACTCGACGTTCAGCGCCAATCGCGAGCGGCTCCTCAAGGAGAGCGTGATGCGCGAGTTCTTCGGTGGCGTGGTGGCGATCGCCGAATGGGCCGAGCTGGTGTCGGACGAGCATTTCAGTGTCGACGGCTCGCTGTTGCGGGCGTGGGCCTCGCACAAGAGCATGATGGCCCGGGACGGCTCCGACGAGCCGCCCGGACCGGATCAGGGACGCAACCCCGAGGTGGACTTTCGCGGCAAGAAGCGCTCGAACAAGACGCACGTCTCGCGCACCGACCCGCAGGCCCTGCTCGCCAGCAAGGGCGGCGGCGTGGCGTACCTGAGCTACACCACGCATGCGTTGGCCGAGAATCGTCACGGTCTGATCGTCGATGTCCACACTACGACCGCCACCGGAACCGCTGAGCGTGAGGCGGCGTTGGTGATGGCCAGGCGCAGCATCAAGCCCGGCAATTCGGCGCACAAGCCGACGCTGGCGGCCGACCGGGGGTACGACACCGCCGAGTTCATCGCCGCGCTCGAGCCGCTGGGCATTGCCCCGCATGTCGCGGCCAAGGTCAAGGGCAGCGCCGTGCCCAATGAGGTGAAGTCGTCCCCCGGTTACGCGGTCAGCCTGCGCCGACGCAAGATGATCGAAGAGGCCTTTGGCTGGGCGAAGGATATCGGCACGCTGCGCCATGCGATGGCGCGTGGGCTGGATCGAATCCGTGCGCATGCGTTGCTCAATTTCTCGGCTTATAACCTGACGAGATTGGGCAATCTGCTGGCGCCGTAATTCGCGGGCGCCCTGGCGCCCTGCGGATGGGAAACGTTGTAGTCGAAAAACCATGTCTTTGCGGCGACAGGAGCGCTGCTGATTTGCGGTAGCACAATCGACGGAAAAGTCAGCTTGAATCGGCATGATCACGGGGAAAGCGGGCGATTTTCAAAGTCGATTTTTCCCAGGGGACTGGAAACCGAAGGTGAACCCGAGATTTTCAACACCCTGTTAGGTGTTAGTTTTTGGTGATTGTGCTGAATGCCTTTCGTGACTTGGATTACAGCGCATACCACCCTATGCGTGCCGTGTATTATGTCGCATAGTATGCATCAAAATGATGCCCATGCTGTTTGCCCGGCTGGTACTATCCCCCAAGTATCCTTCTACGGCATTGGCGTACCGATGATTGCCCCCTCCCATTCGCAGCTTGAGCGCCTTGCCTATCTCGAAATGCGGGTGTACTTCGTGGGTGACTTGCGGCGCGGTGATCTTGAAAACCGCTTCGGGATCAAGCCCGCTGCGGCGACGCGAGACCTCAACGCATATCGGGCGCTGGCACCGGGCAATCTCGAATACGACACCAGCGCCAAGACGTACGTCCCGGCGGGCGGTTTTCAGCCGGTGTTCGGTTTCTCGGCAGAGCGTGTGCTCAGCTGGTTGCGACACGGGTTTGGTGACGGGCAGGGGCAAGGTACGCAGCGCGCGGTGCCGTGCGAAGGTGCGAGCGAGCTTGTTCGCCCGGATTTCTCGGTGCTTGCCGAGCTGACCCGCGCCATTCACAGTGGTCGGCCCGTTAAGGTGAGCTATCTATCGCTGTCGTCCGGTGCGTCCAGGCGAGTCATCGTTCCGCTGGCGCTGGCCGACAACGGTTTGCGCTGGCATCTGCGCGCCTTCGACCGAAGCCGTGGGCGCTTCGCCGACTTCGTGCTGACCCGCATCGCCAAAGCCACCGCACTGCCAGAGCGCGCTGGCAGCCAAGAGCAGCTGGCGGCCGATGTGCAGTGGGGCCGAATGCTCGATCTCGAGCTCGTGCCTCACCCCGGACTGGCGCATCCGGAGGCGATTCATGGCGATTATTCGATGCAGCATGGCGTACTCAAGTTGACGCTGCGCGCGGCGCTTGCCGGATATGCCTTGCTGCGCTGGGGTGTCGATTGTTCGGCAACACATTGCCTCGACGCCGCTTCGCATCATCTTTGGTTGCGTAACCCCGGTGTGCTCGACGGGGTCGAGAGCGCCGCACTTGCACCCGGCTATCAACAGTCCGGCGCGCTTGCCTGACAATACCGCTTATGAGTCTCTACAACGCACAGATCTCCGCCGGCTCGCTGATGCTGCCCGAAAGCCGCCGCATTGCGCGCTTCATGCTCACGCATCCCGATGAGGCGCGCTGGTACGACACGCTCAAAAACGAAAACATCCTGCAAAAGAAGTCGCCTGCCACGGCCCGCCGGCAGGCGCGGCTGATCCGTAACCGCCTTGAAACCCTGGACGAAACGGCCTGGCAGTTCGTTGCCGAGGGCGAGCAGGAGCTTGCGCTGCAGATTCTGCTGGCCGCTTCGATCAAGCACAGCCGCCTGCTGGGCGACTTCATGCGCGACGTGGTGGCAGGCCACCTGCGCCGGCTTGAGAACACCCTGTTGCCGGGTGACTGGGATGCCTTTTTGGCCGACTGTGCCAAGCGCGATGCAGCCGTTGCGGGCTGGGCCGAGAGTACCCGGGCGAAGCTGCTCGAGGTCGTCCTGCGCATGCTGGCAGAAGGGCGTTATCTCGAATCCACTCGCAGCCTGCGTCTGCTGTCGCCGCTCCTGCATCCCGAGCTGATCCGTTACCTCAAGTCCCGCGCCGAGCTGAGCGTGCTCGCCGCCATGGAGCTTACGCATTGATGACTGACATCCACCAGACCTTTGAGCAACGCCTCAATCAGATTCTGCCGCGCATCACCTCCGACGACTTTCTGCACAACCGTGGCCTTGGCAACGAGATCGGCTTCTGGATCTTCGAGTACCCGCCCGAGAAGGAGCTCGCCATGCGCGAGCACCTCGCCTCCGTCATCGAGCCTGCGCTCAAGAAGCATCAACCGCCGCTGCGCTACGCCTGCGTGAACCTGTTCGAGCTCGTCATCGACTTGCTCGAGTCAAGAAAGCTGCTCGACAAGGTCATCAGGATGCAGGCGGAGAAGGGCGACGACAAAGTGTTCGACGCCCTCAAGGGCGTGCTCGACCAAGAGAAGCTGGCGCAGCGCATCGTGTCGCTACACAAGCCCGACGATGTGGATCTGATGATCTTCACCGGGGTCGGCGCGGCCTACCCGCTGGTCCGCAGCCACACATTGCTCAGCGCGCTTCATCCCCTGATGAACGACACGCCGCTGCTGATGTTCTTCCCCGGGCGTTACGACGGCTACTCGCTGCGCCTGTTCAACAAGCTGACCGACAAACACTACTACCGGGCTTTCAGGCTCGTGCCTTGAGATCAGGACAATAACAATGCAGATCAGGGAGCTGTTCACCAAACCCATCGACCGTCCCATCAATGGTGTGATCAAGGCCGACCAGAAAGACGAAGAGAGCATCTGGCAGGAGCTCGACGAATACGTCGTCACCCGCCAGCTCACCGAGTACTTTCGTCGCTTCTTCGATGTCTACCTCGCGTCGTTCGACAACCCCAGCGATCCGGTGCTTGCT
Source organism: Parazoarcus communis (assembly GCF_003111665.1). Taxonomy (NCBI): domain Bacteria; kingdom Pseudomonadati; phylum Pseudomonadota; class Betaproteobacteria; order Rhodocyclales; family Zoogloeaceae; genus Parazoarcus; species Parazoarcus communis. Next base: position 3,075,427 of record NZ_CP022188.1, read on the forward strand.
GCGCGCATGGGCGCATGGGTGTCGGGCTTCTTTGGTTCGGGCAAGTCGCACTTCATCAAGATCCTGTCCTACTTGCTCGAAAACTTCGAAGCAACCCACCCGACAACGGGCGACAGGAAGCGCGCGGTGGCTTTCTTCGACGAGCACAAGATCAAGGATGCGATGCTGCTTGCCGACATCCAGCGTGCTGCGCGCTGCAGTGCGGACGTCATTCTGTTCAACATCGACGCCAAGGCCGACAGCAAAGACGAGCGCGACGTCATCCTCAAGGTCTTCCTGCGCGTCTTTAACGAAAAGCTCGGCTTCAGTGGCGATGCACCCCACATCGCGCACATGGAACGCTACCTGGTCGAGAAGGGCGCCTACGAAACCTTCAAGGTCGCGTTTGCCGAGAAAAACGGTTCCAGCTGGGAAGACGAGCGTGATGCGGTCGACTTTCTGCGCGACGAGGTCGTGCATGCGCTGTCGGTCGCGCTCAAGCAAAGCGAGGATTCCGCCGGCCAGTGGTTCGACCGCGCCCGCGACGACTACAAGATCAACATCGAATCCTTCGCCCGCCTCGTGCGCGACTACCTCGACACCCGACCCACCGGCCACCGCATCATCTTTCTGGTGGACGAAGTCGGCCAGTTCATCGGTGACAACACCCAGCTGATGCTCACCCTGCAAACCATTACCGAACAGCTCGGCACGGCCACGCAGGGCAGGGCATGGGTCATCGTGACCAGCCAGGAAGACATCGACGCCGCGCTGGGCGAGGCCAACAAGGCCAAGTCGCAGGACTTCTCCAAAATTCAGGGGCGCTTTCACACCCGGCTCTCGCTCGCCAGCTCCAACACCGACGAGGTCATCGGCGAGCGCCTGCTGTCAAAAACCGAAGCCGCACACAAGGTCTTGCGCGACACCTTCGAGAAGTCCGGCGACATCATCAACAACCAGCTCGCCTTTGTCGGCAATTCGGTCAATCTGCGTGGCTACAAGGACGCTGCAGAGTTTGTCGGCGTCTATCCCTATGCGCCCTACCAGTTCACCCTGCTGCAGAAGATCTTCGAATCCATCCGCAAGGTCGGCGCCACCGGCAAGCACCTCTCGCGCGGCGAGCGCTCACTGCTCGATGCCTTCCAGTCGGCCACCGTGCGCAACAAGGGGCGCGATGTCGGCCTGCTGATTCCGCTGTACGACTTCTATCCGTCGATCGAAAGCTTCATCGACACCGTTGCCAAGCGCTCCATCGACGAGGCACCGCAAAACGGTGCGCTCGAGGCCTTCGACGTGCTGCTACTGAAGGCGCTCTTTCTCATCCGCTACATCGGCGACATCGTCAAACCCAACGTCGACAACCTCGCCACCCTGTGCGTCGACCGCATCGACACCGACAAGCTCGCCCTCAAACGCCAGATCCAGGAAAGCCTCGCCCGCCTTGAGCAACAACGCCTGGTCAGCCGCAACGGCGACCTGTGGTTCTTCCTCACCAACGAAGAGCGCGACGTCGCCCGCGAAATCAGCAATGTCGAGGTGTCCTCGGCCGAGAAATCCCGCCTGCTGGGCGAGTTGCTGTTCGACGACCTCCTGCAGGGCACCACCCGCATTCGCCACCGCGACACCAAAGGCGACTACGACATCAACCGCCTGCTCGACGGTGCGCCCTATAAAAACGCCAGCCACGAACTCAGCGTCGAAGTCATCACCCCGCTCGGTGACGACTGGGAAGGGCTGAGCGATGCGCGTGCGGTGTTGCGCAGCTCCGAAGGCGAGGGGCGGGCCGTGGTCAGGCTGGCCGAGGGCGAGCGTTTCGATCTTGAGCTCACTCTCTACCGCCAGATCGAGAAGTACATCGACAGCCCCAAGGCCAGCAACGCCACGCCGTCGCTACGCACCATCCTGCTCAACCGCAAGGACGAAAACCGCGAGCGTCGCACCCGCCTGCGCGAGCAGCTCTCCACCATGCTGGTGCAGGGCGACTTTCACGCGCTCGGCCAGCGCGTCGAGCTCAAGTCGACCAACCCCACCAGCCTGCTCGACGAGCTCGGCAACTACCTCATTACCAACACCTACACCAAACTCGGCTACCTCAAGCACCGCAACACCGACCCGCAAACCGAGATCAGGGCGGTGCTGCAAGCCGACGACGTCAGCCAGCGCAAGCTCGCCCTCGGCGGGGAGGAAGGCAACCCGCTCGCACTGACCGAACTGCGCGAATACCTGCAGATCAAGGCCAGCCACAGCCGCGTGATGCTGGACGAAGTGGTCAACCGCTTTGCCGGCATCCCCTGGGGCTGGAAGCCGGAATGGGAAATCGTGCTGCTGGTCGCGCGCCTCTTCATGGCAGGCGAAATCAAGCTGGTGATGAACAGCGCCGATCTCGACCCGCACGCGGCCATCGAGCCCCTTACCAAGGCCGTCCGCTTCAAGCAGGTTTCCATCCTCAAGCGCAAAGTCGCCGACGCCGACAGCCTCAAGAAGGCACGCAAGCTGCACCAGGACCTGTTCTCCAGCCTGCCACCGGACGACGAAGACGGCCTCGTAACCACCACCCGCGAAAATCTCGCCGCCTGGCAGACCGAGCTCAAGGGCTATGCGCATGTGGCTGCCACCAAATACCACCCCGGCAAGGCCCTCATCGACACGGCCGTGAGCCGGATCGCAAAGCAGCTGGCGGTGGCCGACAGCTTCGAGTTCGTCGACGCGATGGTCAAGGCCAAGGATGACTGGCTCGACCTTGCCGACGACATCCACGATGTCACCAGCTTCTACAAAACACAGGTCGCCACCTGGCGCCGCCTGCTCGATGCGCTCGACCGCTTTGCCGACAACCGCGATGCGCTCGACAAGGACACCAAGGCCGCTGTCGCCTTGATCAGCCTCGACGCCATTCGCGACAACCCTGCGCCCTGGGGCGTGGTCAGCCAGATCGAGCCGCTCATCGCCACCGTCGAGGCGGTCAACGAATCGCTCGCCCAGAGCAAGCGCGAACACGCGCTGCTGTCCATCGACGCCAAGATCGCCGAGGTTGGCCGCGCGCTCGACGCCGCCCACGCCAGTGACCTGTTGCGCAACCGCGCCCTGCTCAAGCTGCAAGAGCTCAAGACCAAGGTTGCCGGCCTTGCCAGCATCCCGATGATCTTCTATTGCCAGGACCAGGCCGGCGACGCGCTCGATGCCGCCATGGCAATGATCGAGGCCGCAACCCCCAAGCCCGGCCCCAACACGCTGGGCGAGAAGGGCGGCGGCGCGGCTGCCAGCACGAACACTACGACCACTACGACAACCAGCACGCTCACCACCAGCCCGCCGGTGGTCGCGCCCAAGCCGACACAAGTCGTGCGCGCAGCCGACTGCACCAGCAAGACCTATCTGGAAACGGAGCAGGATGTAGACGCCTACCTCGCCCGCCTCAAGGCCGAACTGCTCAAGGTCATCCAGGCCGGGCAGCGCGCCCGGCTGCAGTAAGGGGCAGCCATCGTGAAGGATTCAAACCTTCAGCACTTCAGCGCAGAACGCAGTCGGCGTCAGCATGCGGGTGCGGCCCAGGTGGCCGCGCGCACCACGTCGTGGACAAGGCGTGACAGATCGCCCTTGCGTCCGCCCCCCTTGCCGGCCAGAAACATCCCAATTTTGATTCCTCAGACCGGCGTTGATGTGTCTGTACTCTCACCGGCTCTGCGATGCCACAACCTGAAGCGACTCACCACAACCTCATGAACACCGCCAAACTCAAAAGCTACGCCCCGCAGGCCCGCAAGGATTTCATCGCTGCCGTCACCCAGCGCGCCAACCAGCTCGGCATCGCCGAGACGCAGGGCAGGCTCGAGGTGTTGCCGGGCGAGCGCCGTGGCGATGTGCTCATCATCGCCGGGCGCGAATGGCCCGCAAAGCTCGCCGGCCAGCGTGAGCGCCTCGTCCGCCGCATCCAGTCCGAGGGCTTTGCGCACACCATGGAGGCGGTGGCCTACACCTGGTTCAACCGCTTCGCTGCGCTGCGTTACATGGAGCTGCACGACTACCTCGGTCACGGCCACCGCGTGCTCTCCAGCGTCACCGCCGGCGGCCTGCCGGACATCCTTGCCCACGCCACCGAGCTTGCCGCAAACGGCAGCCTGCCGGGGCTCGACGCCGGCCTCGTCGCCGATCTAAAGCTCGCCGGCAACAAGGACGGCGAGCTCTACCGCCTGCTGCTCGTCGCCCAGTGCAACGCGCTCTCTACCGCCATGCCCTTTCTCTTCGAGCGCATCGACGACGAATCCGAGCTGCTGCTGCCCGACAACCTCATTCGCAGCGATTCGCTCACCCGCAACCTTGTCGACGCCATCCCGGAAGCCGACTGGGCGGATATCGAGATCATCGGCTGGCTTTACCAGTTCTACATCTCGGAGAAAAAAGACCAGGTCATCGGCAAGGTGGTGAAGTCCGAAGACATCCCGGCGGCCACCCAGCTGTTCACGCCCAACTGGATCGTGAAGTACATGGTGCAGAACTCGCTGGGTGCGCAGTGGCTGGCGACCTATCCGGCATCACCGCTCAAGGCGCAGATGGAGTACTACATCGAGCCCGCCGAGCAGACCGACGAGGTCAAGGCCCAGCTTGCCGCCATCACCGCCGCCAGCCTCGACCCCGAAGCGCTGACCCTGATCGACCCCGCCTGCGGTTCCGGCCACATCCTGGTTGAGGCCTATGAGCTGTTCAAGGCCATCTACCTGGAGCGCGGCTATCGTCAGCGCGACGTGCCGCAGTTGATCCTCGAGAAGAACCTGTTCGGCCTCGACATCGACGAGCGCGCGGCGCAGCTCACCGGCTTTGCGCTGTTTATGAAGGGGCGGGCGGATGATCGGCGGTTGTTCGAGCGCGGGGTGAAGCTCAATGTGATGGCGCTGGTGGATAGCGCGGGCTTCAATGCGGAGGCGCTGGCGACGGGGGTGGCGCTTGCAGACTATGGGCTGAAGGCGGAGGTCCTCACCGAGTTGAAGCGGCTGTTCGAGCACGCGACGACGTTTGGGTCGTTGATTCAGGTGCCGGAGGGGCTGGCGAAGAAGCTGCCGGCGTTGAAGCAGTTGAGCGAGGCGAGTAGCCAGGATCTGTTTGTGGCGGAGGCGCTTGAGCGGTTGGTGCCGCTGGTGCATCAGGCCGAGCTGTTGGCGACGCAGTACGACGCGGTGGTGGCAAATCCGCCGTATATGGGGAGCAAGGGGATGAATTCGGAGCTACGAGTATTCGCGAAGTGCAATTACCCTGATGCAAAAAGTGACCTATTCGCCTGTTTCATCGAGCGTGGGTTCTCGTTTGCGAGACATACCGGCCATAACGCCATGATAACGATGCAGAGTTGGATGTTTTTGTCCTCGTATGAGCTGCTTCGGGAGCGATTATTGTTGCAGAGGACGATTGTTACTATGGCTCATCTTGGTGCACAAGCTTTCGGAAGCATCTCGGGCGCGATTGTTCAGACGACGTCGTGTGTGCTAAGGAATTGCGCACTTCGAGGTTATAAGCCTGCATTTTTTCGCTTGCTTGATGGTGGTGAGGAAGCGAAGAAAAACCTACTTTCTAAGGGGGAGGGGCGTTTCTCAGAAACTCCCCAAATCGAATTCAAGAAGATTTGCGGAAGTCCAATTGCATACTGGGTGGGTGACCGTGTGCGCGATGCGTTTGCAACTAATCCCTCGCTAGGCGACTTATTTCCCTCAAGAGATGGAATGACGACCGGTAACAACGAGCGGTTCTTAAGGCGTTGGCACGAGGTTCCGCTGCTCGAGATCGGACTTGGGGCAGCAACGCCGCAGGATGCAGTACGCAGTGCTCGCCGTTGGTTCCCATGTAACAAGGGCGGAACGTTCCGGCGTTGGTACGGAAATAACGAATTTCTTATTATTTGGGAGAGCGACGGAAGAGACATTAAGAAGGACAAGCTGGACCGGCTTGCGAGAGGGCTTTGTCTTCCGAGCAACTCCAAGCCAAAGAACCAAGAATTTTATTTCCGTGAGTCAGCTACTTGGACGGCGATTAGTTCAACGTCTCTTGCGGTTAGATGGTCTCCTCCGGGTTCGATTTCAGAAACGGCAGGCCCAGCTGTATATGCGGAATCGGAAACCTTGGTCGTACTAGCGTTTTTATGTACGCCAATCGCGACGTTTCTTTCGCGGATAATTAATCCGACCGTGAACTGCAAGCCCGGCAACATCGCTGCGCTTCCATGGAAGGCGACATTTCCTCTTGAGCATGTAAAGGTCTTAGCTTCGAAGATTGTTGAGTTTTCAAGGCGTGACTGGGATGCCTACGAACGCTCCTGGGACTTTGAAACCCTCCCCCTCCTGACGGCCTCCACCGACCCCATCCCCACCCTCGAATCCAGCTTTAAGGCCTGGATCATCCACAACCGCGAAACCATCGCCGAGATGAAGCGCCTCGAAGAGGAGAACAACCGCCTCTTCATCGACGCCTATGGCCTGGCGGACGAGATCACCCCCGAGGTCCCGATCGAGCAGATCACCCTCACGGTGAACCCCGCCTATCGCTACGGTGGCAATCTCACCGAAGAGGAGCAATGGACCCGCTTCCGTCAGGACAGCATGGAGGAGCTGGTCTCCTACGCCATCGGCTGCATGATGGGCCGCTATAGCCTGGACGCGCCCGGCCTGATCTACGCCCACAGCGGCAACGAAGGCTTCGACCCCACCCGCTACACCCGCTTCCCGGCCGACGCCGACGGCATTGTGCCGGTCACCGACGAACTCTGGTTTGAAGACGACGCCGCCAACCGCGTGCGCGAGTTTCTGCGCGAGGTGTGGGGTGCAGCCTCGCTGGAGCAGAACATGGCCTTCCTCGCCGACAATCTGGGCCGCAAGGGCGGCGAGCCGCCGGACGACACCATCCGCCGCTACCTCGCCGACAAGTTCTTCAAGGACCACCTGCAGACCTACAAGAAGCGCCCCATCTACTGGATGTTCTCCAGCGGCAAACAGGGCGCCTTCCAGGCCCTGGTCTACCTGCACCGCTACCACGAAGGCACGCTCGCCCGCATGCGCGCCGAGTACGTCGTGCCCCTCACCGGCAAGATCCAGTCGCGCATCGAGATGCTGGAAAAAGACGCCGCCGCCGCAAGCAGCACCGCCGCACGCAACAAGCTGAGCAAGCAGATCGAGAAGCTGCGCAAAAAACACGTCGAACTCCTCGCCTACGACGAAAAGCTGCGCCACCACGCCGACATGCGCATCAAGCTCGACCTGGATGACGGGGTGAAAGTGAACTACGGCAAGTTCGGCGATTTGCTGGCGGAGGTGAAGGCGGTGACGGGTGGGGCGAGCGATGAGTGATCTGAAGTTCGAGTTCAGAGGGACGGTCTGATGCCTGCGCCTCGCAAACGGCTGTTGAAGTCGGTCAAGCTGGAACTCGTGAAGAAGTCTAGGGAGGCGGCCTTGGCTGCCGTTCAGATTTTCAACAATCCAGCGATCACCTTCAAATCGGAAATTTACATCGTCATGATGGTCATCGCGTGGACCTACATGCTTCACGCGCATTATCGAGGCAAGAAAATCGAGTATCGCCACTACGATACTCTCGCTAACGGGCGCAAGAAGTTTCAGACGACGGCAAAAGGAGCTCATAAATACTGGGAGTTGGAGCGGTGTCTGAATTTTGCTCAGTCGCCTATTGATAAGGACAGCGCAAACAATTTGCGGTTTCTGATTACTCTTCGTCACGAGATTGAGCACCAAATGACGACCCGCATCGACAACCTACTGAGCGCACGCTTTCAGGCGTGCTGCCTCAATTACAACGAGTACATCAAGAAGCTCTTTGGCGATCAGCATGGCATCGACAAGCATCTGTCGTTCAGCCTCCAATTTGCCTCACTAACTGAAGCCCATGTCGAGATGCTTGCAGAGCACGGTGAACTGCCAAAGCATATCGAATCGTTCATCGAAGGGTTTGACGGGAACCTAAGCGAAGAGGAGTTCAACAGCCCCCGTTTTGCCTATCGCGTTCTATTCGTTCCCAAGACCGCAAACAACAAGGGGCAGGCCGATCAGGTGATCGAGTTCGTCAAGGCGGACAGTGAGTTGGCAAATGCTGTGAATGCACAGTACGCGGTGATCAAGGAAACCGAGCGAGATAAATTTCTTCCGGCTCAAATTGTGAAAATAATGCAAGACCAAGGATTCCCTGGTTTCAATCTCCATGCCCATACTCAACTATGGAAGGCGAGTGATGCAAAAAATCCTAAGCATGCTTTTGGTGCTCAAGTAGTGAAGCAGTGGTACTGGTACAAGAAATGGGTGGATGCGGTTCGGACGTATTGCCAAAAGCATTCTGCCAAGTTCCAGTAGGGGGAGTAATCGTGTCTGAAATGGTAATTTCACCCCAAGAGTATGGAAAATGGCTAGTTGCCCTCAAGCAGCGCATCCAGTCCGCCCAGCAACGCGCCACCCTTGCCGTCAATCGCGAGCTCGTCCTGCTTTACTGGAACATCGGCCGCGACATTCTGGAACGTCAGCAGGCTCAGGGGTGGGGCGCCAAGGTCATTGACCAGCTGGCTAAGGATCTGACGGCTGCCTTCCCCAGCATGAAGGGGTTTTCCCGTCGAAACCTGCTGTACATGCGCAGCTTCGCCGAGGCATGGCCCGAACCCGAATTTGTGCAAGAGGTGCTTGCACAATTGCCGTGGTATCACCAGGTGACCCTGCTCGACAAGCTCAAAACCCGCCCGGAGCGGGAGTGGTATCTCGCCAAGGCCATTGAGCACGGCTGGTCGCGTAACGTGATGTGGCACCACATCTCGACGGCCTTGCACCAGCGCACGGGCAACGCCGTGACCAACTTCGGGCAACGACTGCCGTCGCCCGATTCGGAACTTGCGCAGCAAACGCTCAAGGACCCCTACCTCTTCGATTTCCTGGGCGTGTCCAAGGAGGCGCACGAACGGGATATCGAAGCGGCCATGACCCGCCACATTACCAAGCTGCTGATGGAGCTGGGCGAGGGCTTTGCCTTTGCGGGGCGGCAGATGAACGTGGAGGTCGATGGGCAGGACTTCTACATCGACCTGCTGTTCTACAACTACCGCCTGCACCGTTTTCTGGTGGTCGAGCTGAAGGCGGGCGACTTCAAGCCCGAGCACGCGGGACAGCTGAATTTCTACATCACCTTGGTAGACGAGCGCATCAAGAGCGCCGAGGACAAGCCGACGCTTGGGCTCTTGCTGTGCAAGCAGCAGCACCGCGTGGTGGCCGAATACGCCCTGCGCGGCATGACGCAGCCGATTGGCGTGGCGGAGTACAAACTGCAACTGCCCGATGACATTGCGCGCTATCTGCCGACGGTGGAGCAGATCGAGGCTGAGCTGGCAGAGGACGATGAGGCTGGACAGTGAAGGACTTTCATGACCAGCTCCGTGCCGTGCGGGATGCGGTTCCGTCGTCTGAGCCGAAGTCGGGTGGCGAAAGACGGCCAGGAAACAAGAGTACGAAAAACGCATTGAGCATTCCGCGTGATAAACGCACAGAGAAGCAAGGACATCGACAGACAGAAAAGCGAAGCGAGATAGATCAAGCGTTAATGCGCCTGCCGAATCATGGCGAGATTTGTCGTTGCAGCCCCGATAAAGGCTTTGGATTTGTCAGATTTCGTGACAAGGATCGGTTCTTCCATTTTTCAGGGCATCTCTTCGACCGGAAACTGAAACTTGCTGAGTCCGATGTTGGGCGTGCAGTGATCTATTTACTCGGAAGCTCGCCTAGAAACGGGCAGCTCGAGATCATTCAGTGGTGTTTTGTTGATGATCTGCAATGGCCGGACTCGACTCCACCCCACACGCAAACTGAATTTGACGCGATTCGATCTGGCTGGCTCAAGGAAAGAAATCTCTCCGAGCTGTTAGGAATTGCAGCAGCGCATTGGTATCTGAACCAATGGGATAAAAGTGCGAAGGCTCCAAAGACCGAAGCCTATTTGGTTGATGAACTGCTCTTCGTCGAACTCTGTGGTCTTCTGAACGAAGCGTCCGATGAAGCGCTAAGCCAATGTGGTTTGCAGCGAAATCTTGAGGCGTCTCCCTATGCGTTTGCTGAGGAGTGGACCACAGGCGGTTCTATGCCGCCCAATTTTGCCCTGCGTGGTTTCGGCCTGCGGGTGCTCAAGCATCTCGGATTACCGCGACCGGAGTGGTTGCCGTTGGTCAGCGAGTCAGCGCTGGTCTCCAAGTTGGTTGCTTGGGGGCTCTCATGCTCCAATGGTCAGGAAGATAAGGCGCGATGGCGAATTCGTCACAGTGGGTCCAATGGCGCCGTTGCGGTGCTGCTGATCAACAGTGGATGGGCTCCTGACGCTGATGATTGCGCCTGGCTTAAACAGGTCATCAATAGCGGGGGAATGGCTGCGCTACCGATTCTGGAACGGATCAGATCGGACCCCACGCAGATGGATCTTTGGCTGGAGGCGCTGCCTGATCGCGCCATTGGTGAATTGATTGCCGACGGCTCGTGGTCACCGGCCGTGATCGCAGACCTGTCCGTGCGTGCGACAAACCCCGAGGTCGCATCTCGGGCGCTCTGCGATCGAACGCTGGCTCTGGATCTTGAAACAGACGGCGATGAGATCTGGTCGCTTGGTTTTTACTTCAAAGGTCAGCGCAAGCTTTTCGATCTGAAAGCGACTAAAGGTTCGACGCTTGATAGCGCGCTCGAGGCACTGGACGAGGCACTGGATGAGTGCTTGCTGGTGGTTGGGCACAATGTGCTGCGTTGGGATTGGCCAATTCTGCGCGACCGCCTGCCTACGCGACGGGATCCCTTGCTGTGGGACAGCATGTTGATTCAGTTTGTACAGGCACCATGGTCCCAAAGCTTTGCGCTCGGAAGCTCGCATCGACCGGATGAAGATGCCCAAGCGGCCTTTACCCTGTTTGAAAGTCAGTTGAGACGTTGTGACCGCGAGGTCGCGCTGCGCGTGTTGCGACAGACGGTGACCGATGGCGGTGAGTTGGTTCAAGCCGTGGCAGCCGCCACGCCTAAGACGTTGGCTGGTCGTACAGGCCCGGACTGGCTCCCCGAGGCGCGTATCCGGGTCGGCCCGCAGCAGTGTCTTGTGGTTTCTGGCGGCGAGCTGCGCAAACTCGATTGGTGTAGTCGTGTGAGCGTCGTGATGGCGGAGGACGAAAGCCCGGCGGATGCACTACTGGAGATCGATGTCGATGCGCTGCTTGAGGCGCTGGATGATGCTTACAAGAATCAGCCGGAAACCATTGCGCTGATTGCTACGCTGAGGTGGATGCGTGAGGCGGAGATTGCTGTCCGCCCGGGAATGTTGCCCCTGTGGCTGACAAAGCAGGACGGCTTGGCGCAACCGCTGCTTCAGTCTCTGCGACCGGGCAGGGTGCGAGCGAACTGGTTATCTGTGATCGAACAGCCCGCCTCGGCGCGATGGCTGGTCGAGGTCGATGCCGGCCGAATCGTATGGCTCGATGAACCGGCATCCGAGCAAGTCTGCTCCGTGGAGCGGATAGCGCAATCCAAGCTGCCGATCAGTTTTCAACAGGCGGTCATGAAAAGCCCGACTGGCGATACCTCCAATATGAAGCGGATTGACAATCGAGTCGGACGGCTTTTTTCGCTAAATACCGCGAGCGATGTTGAGCGGCGCTGGGCCTGGTTTGACGCCGCGTCATGGTATCTGGCTCGGTTCAAGCGTGACTGGCAGGTGTTCTCGACAGTGTCTCTGGCCAGCAAGGAATTGGCCGTGTTGAGGCCCGCCCGGCTCGAGCAAGGCGTGGCCGCGAAGATGTTGAAACGTGAAGGCGCATTGCTGTATCCGGGTGCTGAGGATCAACAAACTTACTGGTTGCAGGTTCTATCCGCGTGTACGGAGGTGGCTGGAAGACGGAGTCAGGAGGGCACGGTTGAGCTGTTGTTGGTGACGAGTTCACTGGCACCCGAGTTGATCGATACGCTAGAGGTGGCGATGGCCGAAGTGGGCCTGACCGAAGTGTCGGCGCGCACGGGGCATGACGGCTTACGAGTTCATAGTCGTTCCGAACGTCTGCGCCGCGCAGTGAAGCAGGGATGGATGTTGGTCGATCACCTGGAGAACTGGCCTGCATGGGTGGAGGCGGCAAGCTCGGCGAAGGTGCGTTTGACGGCGGTGGTTGAGGCGTTGCCCTTGCATGAATGGTTTGCGATGGCGCATACCGGTGCCAACGTGGAAGGCGACCAGACTGAACCAGGGGAAGGGGAAGCACAGTTGTCATCTCCTGCACTGCTGTTCGATGAGGGGGACGACATCGGTGATGAGGGAGGCGACGACAGTGGTGACGAGGACGGTGACCACGCGGGAGTAGCGGGAGCGGAGCTTCTATCCGCCTCGGTTCAGGCGTTGAAGGCTCATGATGAGCCTGCCCCGGCGCTGAAGGAAGCAACCACCGCCCACGCGGCAGGTATCTCCACCTCTCAAGTCGCTGCGAAAGCCGTTGAGCTTGTAAACCGCTATTTGACCGACTGGGTCAAGGCATATCGTTTTGATCAAGCTGCCGATTTGCTCATCATCGATCCCAGGCTTTCGCGACACGAATACGCCTTGAAGACTGTCTTTGCGCACATGGAGCAGGTTTTCGAGCCAGTGAGCGATGAGGTCAGACACAGCTTGCAAAGCGCGTTGTCGTGTTTTTGTATCGAGCGCGAACCAGCACCGGATGATTACGCCTCGATGGAAAGTTTCCTGGTTAAACACTGGAATGTTGAGCGCGGGAAACCTGTCAAGCCGGGCGAAAAAGGCTTCATTCCGGGCTTCCGTGCGAATACCCAACGCCCCGTCATGGAGGCGGTGTGTAACCGCAAGTCCGATGTGCTGGTTACGTTGCCGACCGGTGAAGGCAAGTCGGTGCTGTTTCAGGTGCCGGCGCTTTGCATGGGGCTGCGAACCCGTCGCCTGACGCTTGTGATCTCGCCACTGCGCGCACTCATGAGCGACCAGGTCGAGGGCTTGCGCGCAAAGGGTTTTGGCGACTCGGCGGATTACCTGACCGCCGATCGACCGCGCCACGAAGTCGATGATGTGTTTCAGGGCGTGCTCGATCACCGCATCGTGCTTTTGTACGTTGCACCCGAGCGACTGCGCAGCGCGAGGTTCATGGATGCCTTGAACCATCGTGCGGAAGCCGACGGCGGATTCGAGTATCTGGTGGTGGATGAGGCGCACTGCGTCAGCCAGTGGGGCTATGAATTTCGCCCGGACTACTTCCATGCGCTGACGACCTTGTGCGAACGCTATCGCCAACCAGGCGAAGGCGCTGACCGGACCCCCTTTCTGCTGCTTTCCGCAACCGTGACGGCTCCCAACCGGACAGACCTTGAACGCATCCTGTCGGAAGGGTGTGACGAGGAACCCTACCTGCCTTTTGTGGCGAAACCCGGCGAGTTTTTTCATCCATTGAGGGCGCATATCGGGGTTGAACCGCTGTCCGTCCAGGGGCGTGTCACTGCGCAGAAGACAAAGGACTGGGACATTTCGCCGCGCCTGGCGATCATTCTTGCCACTCTGGCCGAGGCCCGTGCAAACCGGAAGAAGACCGGCCAGCACAGCAGCGTGATCGTCTTTGTCTCGCGCCGTGACCATGCGGAGGAGTTGGCGTTACTGATCCGACGCGACGGCGTCGAGGCCGTAGATTTCTTTCATGCCGGGCTTGATGCCGATGCCCGAAACGATGTCTATGAGAAGTTCAAACGCGAGAGGATCGATGTACTCGTAGCCACTAAGGCCTTTGGCATGGGGATGGATATTCCGCATATCCACTGGGCCATTCACCTGTCGCCACCCACCTATCTCGAGGACTACCTGCAGGAGGTAGGGCGAATCGGGCGCAACGAGGAGATGCGGGTTAGCGCCAAACTCCAGAAGCTGCGTGCCGTGCTGCTCCACTCCCCCGAAGACTTCGATGCCCTGCATGGACAGCGCGCACGCGGCCAGATCGATCTCCCAGAAGTGCTGGATTTTTACAAGCAAGTTGTTGCCCGCCATAAGCAGATGGAGGGCGTAGCCATTGCGGTGGTGCCGGATGCGGGTTTCAATACGCACGATACCGCTGCAAAGCTGAGGGCTGCCTGCACGCGGGTTCGATTGGCGCTGCACTGGCTCGAGCACGCAGGCAAGACCGAGATACTCAACACGGTGCCTGGCCTCCTGCCAGTCACGCTCCATCTGGACGCCTTACGCAGGACTGCTAATAGCAAGCGGGGGCAAATCTCGGAACTTGCCGCGGCCCTGGTCCGCCTCGCTGACCGGGGTGACGCCCAGAGTCCCAAACCTGAAAGGGTTGCGACCGCCCGCGTCACCACCGATACGAGCTACATGCGCCCTCAGGCCGAGAATGTCGGTGTGATTCGCAGTATTCTGAGAGGCTTGGGATCGATGATCGGCATGCTTTTCGGAACAAGCACGCCTACACCTTCTCCTGCCGCACCCGCACCCGCGCCGACGCCGCAGTCAAAGGTGAATCGATCAACGCCGGCCGTTTCTTCATCGCCACCCATGGTTCGCGGCGACATCCAGTCGGTGATCAATTTGGGCGAGTTGTGGCGGGAGACCTCGATTGCGAAGGTCGATGATGCCTTGTCCATTGTGGCTGAGCTCGAAAAGTCGGGGGCGCTCACCGTCACACGGAAGATCGGCTTTGCCACACGGAGCCTGGGCCAACAACCTGTTCAGGTGGCGACCCAACTGTTCAGTGTGCTGGCCTCAGCGGTCGAGTACGTTTTCGGCAAGCTCGACGAGAAAGGTTATTGGGTGCTCGATCATGATGGGCTCGATCTCGGCGGTGAGCAGATCACAGGGCTCGATCCCGATTTACATGTTCAGGTTAACTACGGTTTGCGCAGTGGCTTGACCTATCTGTTGCGCGGATCTGGCGCAAAGGTGAGACAGCAGCTCTCGAAGACAGGGGGGCGATTGGAAACCCGGGTGTACCTCCCACCAAGCAAGATCGAGAATGCTCGGAGAATCGTCAAGAGCATCCTTCTCCTGACCGGAAAGTTGCATGCTGTATTGAACCAGCACGTTCAACAAAACGAGCGGGAAATTGAAGTTACCCGTTTGGTCGAAGTGGTGCGAAACGCCGTGAAAGGCTCGAAGTACAGCGAGGCACGACTCAGGCAGGGGTTGGGTTTGCTGTCGGCAATGCGCATGTTTGGGATCTCCGATCAGATGGTGCCCATGGCTTACGTCGTGGTGTTGACTGAGCCGGAGGTGCCATTGCGTGAAGAGGACCGACCCGAGGTGTGGGCAGAGCTCAAGAGGGCGAATCGCTTCTCGGAGCTTAGATGCTTCGCCATGGATGTTTTTGCGAATCTCATGCCGGAGATGCGCGATGATTTTCTGAGGGAATACTTCGAGGCGAAGACGACCCAGGAGTTGGAATCATTTCTCGAGCTGCAGTTGGGTAACGTGGTAATCGATGACGAGGCTGAGGTGGCGGAATCTTTTCTCGCTCGAAAGCGGGCCGCACTGCGTGCCGAGGCTGTGGGGAAGTTTTTCAGCCGTTACAAGGGTGACCCGCCGGAGGTGGATGAAAACAAGCCCCAGGAACCGAATCAGTGGCTTGCGATTTCCCATCCCTACGGACGGCATTTGTTGGTCAATGCCGGACCGGGTTCTGGCAAGACAAGTGTTCTGCTGGGGCGTGTCATTCATCTGATCAGGGAACAGGGACTCAAACCCGAGCAGATTCAGGTTCTGGCGTTCAACCGTGCCGTGGTCCACGAAATACGGGCGCGGGTCAAGGAGATGTTTACGAGCCTAGGCTACGGTTCCTACATCCGCCGACTCAATATACATACCTTTCATGGCTTCGCCTTGAAGCACCTCGAGATCGAAGACCGTTCTCAATGGGAGACCCTGCTTCCGATGCTGGCCGAGCGACTCGCGGCGGATTCCGCTTTCAGGCTGAAGCTTGCCGGCAGCTTGCGCGCACTGCTGGTGGACGAGTTTCAGGATGTGAATGGGGACATCTACGAGATCATCCGGCAACTGTGGGAAGGCAGTCAGAAGCTGGCGGGCGTTATGGTGATCGGTGATGATGATCAGGACATCCTTCGGTGGAACCGTGACCCCAGAAAGGAGTTTGCTCAGGAGTACTTCGAGTCTTTTGCGACCAATTTCGCTCCGGAGCCAGAGAATCAGCTCGTTTTGCATGTCAACTTTCGATCGGACAGGAAGATAGTTGATCGTAGCCAGTCTTTTTTGAACAATTTTTTTTCGAAGGGCAGTCGAGACTCATGCCGACTTAAGTTGCAGTCGCTCAGATCTCGAGAAGGCGCCGACGAAGGCGTATTTACCCGCAAGCGCGTCGATTCGTTCGAGGAAGCTGTCGGCGAGGTTGTTCAGCAGCTGACTGAACTGCATGGCCAATCGACGCAAACGACATTGGCAGTGCTAGGACGAACGAACGCCGAAGTGGCGTTGGCTTATCAACGATTAAAGCCTGCGTGGCCGGGTATTACCGTCCAGACATCGGATAGACAGCGTTGCGCCGATTTGAGGCATGTTGGACTTTGGCTCGATCAACTCCGCGCGCGTTTTGACCAGCAGGGGGATTTGTCTCTTGGTGAGAATTTGATCAAAGATTTACTTGCGGATTATCAGACGCTGCTTATTCCTGAGGTGTCGTCGCCACGGAAGGAGGACGTCACACCAGAGTCTTTGGTTCAGATTTGCCGTCGTGAAACAGTATCCCCACGCTTGTCTGACTTGATTGAGCTTGTCAGTCGGTTGGACACGTCAGAAGTGGCACGCGCGGGCTTCTCGGGCCAAGAGGGGGGAGATGCCGTTATCTCTACCATTCACAAGGTCAAGGGGCTTGAGTTCGACAGAGTCTGGATGTTGCCCTCTCATTCGGAGTTCAAAGGCGATCCGGCGGACGCACTTGAGGAGACCCGTCTCGCGTACGTCGGAATGACACGGGCGAAGCAGTCTCTGACCTTGTTTTTTGGCGATCGCGAGGATGCTTACTGGAGTTGCCAAGCCTATCGAGGAGGGTGCATCGAAAGCAGAATGCTTGCGGGGACCCCGGAGGAGGTCTTCATCAGTTGGGCGTGCATTGAAGATACCCGATGGAATCGTGATCCTGACGAATGTCAGTCCTACATTGAGCGCACGGTTCGAGTGGGTGACGCTATATCGCTTGAGGGGGCAGGCTACGGGCGAGGAAAATCCCTGATGCACTGCGGTCCGAATGGTAGAAAACGGCAGGTCGGTTTTCTGTCTAACCGCGCCCCAGCTGGCGGGTTTAAGAGTCAAGTTTCGGTAAGTGCAGTCCTGCGCTATCCGCACGATACGTCATACGGTAACGGCAACAGGGTTGCCAAGACCGTGCAGGATCGTGGATGGGGCTATCTTGTTCTGGTCTCTGGTGTTTTGTAGCAACTTTTTGGTAATTGATACTGTGAGCCATCAAAGAATCATTCAAGCACTTGAAGCCCAATTCGCCACTCAACGCGTTCTGTTCTGGGACGACCCCGAGGGGGAGTTTTCGACCTGGGTGGATACGCTCGAACTGGACGATGTTCGAATCCTTCGGCTGGATCGCACGCCAGCGCTGCAGATCAAGCTGGATGTCGAGCGAGCGCCGCGCGACCGCTGGCTGCTTTACAGTCCGGTTGCCGAACCCGAGCCCGGCAAGGACTGGCTGCTAGACCTGCGCTTGCGGGGCAAGGCGTTTCGGGCGGATTCCACGTCGATGCTGCTCGACGATCTGGGGCTGACCACCCAGGCGCTGCGGCCTTACCTGAAAACGCGGGCAAAGTTCCTGCGGGCGAAGGAGCGGGTGGAGCGACTGCGTCGGATCGTTGTTGCCAGTGACGATGCGGATGCCCTGGATCGCAAGATGCTGGCGGTGCTGGTGCGGGCCGAACAGTCGGACTTTCAGACCATCTTGCTGAAGGTATTGACCGGGATGGTGCAGGACGACACTGTCGACTTTGAGACTGCTCCACGTGCCTGGCAGGAGGTCGTGGCAAATGAATTGGATGCGGCGTTCTGGGCACTTGCCCGGCGTGAGCTGGGTTACAGGCTTGAGGGTGGCGAGGGCGAGCCGTCCTTGCGCGATTTGCTCTATTGCATTCTGGTAACGGACTTTTGCCGAACCTTGTCCGGTGCGGTGCCGGCGCCGCTGAAGCACTTTGTGCTTCCGGATCGGGCGTTGGCAGCAAATGCCTCTGTTTTTGCCGGACGCTGGCGCTCGGATATTGGCGCCTACCAGACCTACAACCGCGTGTCCGATGCGGTGGCAAGTGAGATCGGGTTGGGCGATGTGCTCGATTCGCTGACGGCAGAGCAGCTGACCGAGTCGATGACGTTCTCGCTGGTTGAACGACGGATTCTGAAGGATCTGAAGGATCGAGTGCTCTCGGGTGCGGGCAGTACGGACGAGGCGATGCAGGCCTTGATCGCAAGGCGCCGCGACGGTCATTGGGCGAATCGACTGCTGGCCCAGACCTCACCGGAGAGTAGTGCGCTGGTTGCGTGTTACGACGCGGTGGAGGCCGGCGCAGCCTTTCTTGATCTGAAGGCACAGTTCAAAGACGGGTTCAGCTTTGCCAGTGCCGAGGCAGGCTTGAGCGCGTACCAGCGGGAGCTGTTTCGCTTCGATCAGCTCTACCGTTACTTTCATTTTGCGGCTGATGCGGTGGAGCCGATGGGCTGGGCGGTGCTCCACGAGTTGCGCTCGCGAATCGAGGACATCTACACGGGATGGTTCTTGCCGCAACTGGGCGCGGCGTGGGACAAGGTGGTCGAGGGTGAGAGCGGCTTGCTGAGCAACTGGACAGTGGCCGGCATGCCCAACCAGCATCGCTTCTTTGACACTCAGGTTGCGCCCTTGATTGACGCGGGCACCAAGCGCGTTTTTGTGGTGATTTCGGATGCATTCCGGTTTGAGGCGGCTGAAGAGCTGGTGCTCGATCTGAATAGTCGCAGCCGTTTCAAAGCCTCGCTTTCAGCGCAACTGGGCGTGCTGCCGAGCTACACCGCGCTGGGCATGGCGGCTTTGCTGCCGCATCAGTCACTGGCATACAAGACGAACAGCAATCTGGACGTGCTTGCCGACGGGCTGCCGGTGTCGACCCTGGAGCAGCGCAGCGCACTGTTGGGGCGCTACGACGGGTTGGCAATCAAGTCCGACGAGTTGCTGGCTCTTGGCAAGGACAAGGGCAGGGCGCTGGTGCGCGACCGGCGGGTACTCTATGTTTATCACGACCATATCGACGCGCTGGGCGACAAGCAGACCACTGAAGGGCTGACCTTCAAGGCGGTGGACGAGGCGCTGGCGCAGATCTCGCAGATCGTGGGCTTCATCATCAATAGCCTGAACGGTTCGACCGTGCTGGTGACGGCTGATCATGGTTTCATCTATCAGGAAGCGCCCTTGGTGTCCGCCGACAAGTCGGCGCTGGACATCCAGCCTGAAGGCACGCTGAAGGCGAAAAAGCGCTATCTGCTGGGCCAGGGAATCGGCAAGCTGTCGAAAGCGTGGTGCGGTAATACGGCAGTGACCGCTGGAACCCTGCCCGAAGCGAGCCTGGATTTCTGGGTGCCGAAGGGGGCGAGCCGCTTCCACTTTGCGGGTGGCGCGCGCTTCGTTCATGGCAGTGCGATGCCGCAGGAGATTGTGGTGCCGGTGATCACCGTGCGCGAGAGCGAGTCCGATAAGGAGAAAACGCGCGCGGTGGAGTTCAGCTTGCTGGGGGCGTCGAACAAGGTGGTGACGAACACTCAACGTTTCGAGTTCATCCAGACCGAGGCGGTGTCGGAACGGGTGCTGCCGCGGACGGTGATCGTTGCTCTGCGTGATGGTGAGCGACCGATCAGCAACGAACAGACGCTGACTTTTGACAGCACTTCACAGCTGCTGGACGAGCGCAAGAAGTCCGTCTTTCTGACCGTGCTTGCCGGCAACTATGACAAGACGCGGGATTACTGGCTGACGGCACGAGACTCAAGCACAAAGGTAGAGGCTCTTCGCGTATCAGTCAGGGTTGATCTGGCGTTCTCCAACGACTTTTGATGCACAAAAAATCGCATCAATCGGTGCTATATTCTGTGTATCCAACAGATGTGAGGTGAGGCCATGCGTACAACCATTGCGCTTGATGACGCACTTGTCGAGCGCGCTCAGTTTTTCACTGGTCTGACCGAAAAGTCTGCGTTGGTGCGTGAAGCGCTGAAGGCGCTGATAGAGCGTGAGAGCGCACGGCGACTGGCGCTGTTGGGGGGCTCGGAACCTCAGCTGGAAGATGTATCGCGTCGTCAGGCGGAGCCAGCGGCGTGATTCTGGTCGACACGTCGGTGTGGATTGATCATCTGCGCAAGGGCGAGCCAGTACTGGTCGAGAACCTCAACGCGGGGACGGTGCTGGTGCACCCCTTCGTGATTGGTGAGGTGGGTCTGGGCAGCTTGCGACAGCGCGAGCTTGTGCTGGGCGCGTTGCGGGATCTACCACAGGCCGAAGTGGCGACGGACGAGGAGGTGAGTGCCTTTGTCGAGCGTGAGCATCTTTTTGGTCTTGGGATAGGCTGGGTGGATGCGCATTTGCTGGCTGCCGTGCGCCTGATGCCGGGTGTGCGTTTGTGGTCGCGGGACAAGCGGCTGGCTGCGGTGGCTGCGAGGCTTGGGGTGGCGACTGAATGGACAAATTGATGACCACTGAAGTAACCGACAATCGCAGTCTCGATACGCTGCTCAACACCCACTTCACCGGTAAGGTGGTCCGCAAGGATCTGACCAAGTTGATCAAGGAAGGGGCGAACGTTCCGGTGTACGTGCTCGAGTACCTGCTGGGCATGTATTGCGCATCGGACGACGAGGCCACGATCCAGAACGGTCTGGCGATGGTCAAGCGTGTGCTGGCCGAAAACTACGTGCGGCCGGACGAGGCGGAGAAGATCAAGTCGAGGATTCGCGAGTCGGGCACCTTCAAGGTGATCGACAAGGTGACGGTCAAGCTCAACGAGAAGCGCGATGTCTACGAGGCGCTGCTTTCAAACCTCGGGGTGAAGAATGCCGAGGTGTCGGACGCGTTTGTACGCCAGTTCGAGAAGCTGCTGGCTGGGGGCATCTGGTGCATCGTGACGCTCAACTACCACTTCGAGGAGAACCAGCGCGGATCTCCTTTTACGGTGACGGACCTGAAGCCGATCCAGATGCCCAATATGGATCTTGCCGGCTTGTTCGAGGGACGGAAGGCATTTACCGAGGATGAGTGGATCGATGCCTTGATCCGTTCGACCGGCATGGAGCCGACCTGCTTCAAGGCGAGAGTGAAGTGGCACCTGCTGGCACGGATGATTCCGCTGGTAGAGAACAACTACAATTTCTGCGAGCTCGGACCCCGTGGTACCGGCAAGAGCCACATCTACAAGGAGATCAGCCCGAACAGCATTCTGGTGTCGGGCGGTCAGACCACGGTTGCGAACCTGTTCTACAACATGAGTGCGCGCAAGGTCGGGCTTGTCGGTTTGTGGGATACGGTGGCCTTTGATGAGGTGGCGGGGATCAACTTCAAGGACCATGACGGTGTTCAGATCATGAAGGACTACATGGCTTCGGGCTCTTTCAGCCGGGGCAGGGAGTCGATCAACGCCAGTGCATCGATGGTCTTTGTGGGCAACATCAATCAGAGCGTCGAGTCTCTGGTGAAAACCTCGCATCTGCTCGCGCCCTTCCCTGAAGCGATGATCGATTCGGCCTTTTTCGACCGCTTTCATGCCTATGTACCGGGTTGGGAGATTCCGAAGATGCGCCCGGAGTTTTTCACCAATCAGTACGGCTTGATCGTCGATTATCTGGCCGAGTACCTGCGCGAGATGCGCAAGCGCAGCTTCGCCGATGCCATCGACAAGTGGTTCAAGCTGGGCAACAACCTCAACCAGCGCGACACGATTGCGGTGCGACGGACGGTGTCGGGTTTGCTGAAGCTGACCTGCCCACATGGTGAGTACGACAAGGAGTCGGTGAGGCGCTGCCTCGAATACGCACTGGAAACACGAAGGCGGGTGAAGGAGCAGCTGAAAAAGATCGGCGGCATGGAGTTCTATGACGTCCATTTCAGCTACATCGATCTTGAGGATGGGCAGGAGCGATTCATCACCGTACCAGAGCAATCGGGCGGCGCGCTGATTGCCGAAGGGCGCCTGCAGCCGGGCACGCTGCACACGATCAGCATGGGCGACTCTGAAATGCCCGGCACCTACCGGATCGAGATCCAGACCATCGCCGGTAGCGGTAAAGCGTCGCTGTCGGGCGCTGTGCCAAGGGATGCGGTCAGGGTTGCGTTTGACTACTTCAAGGCCAACGCCAGCCGGATCAGCGCTTCGATAAAACCGGGCGAGCACGACTTCCATCTGCATCTTGTGGAGCTGCAGAACACAGGCAGCCCCGTCGCGCTCACCTTGGCGAGTTTCATCGCCCTGTGTTCCGCAGCATTGGCAAAGCCCATTCAGACCCAGATGGTTGTTCTGGGTGACATGAGCCTTGGGGGAACGGTGGTGCAGGTCCGAAATCTTGCCGAAACCATGCAGGTCGCGTTCGACGCCGGGGCCAAACGAATCCTGCTGCCGATGTCGAGCGTCATCGACATCGCGACGGTGCCAGGGGAGCTGTTCGCGAAGTTTCAGACGAGCTTTTACTCAGACCCCGTGGATGCCGTGTTCAAGGCGCTTGGGGTGGAGTGAACCCGGGTCGCCGAGGTGGTGTGAGTCGGGCAGGGGGGGCGGCGTCTTTGGAGGCAGGCGTGAATACGGCATGAGGTCAAAAATCCCCTTGTCGTCAGCTATCGACGGTGACTAGCGCAACCATCGGCATCCACACACACGCTTCGCCCGCTCCCGCAATGGGGCGGAAGTCACGTGAGTAAACCGCAGACGAGAACACTCGTCTCAACTCTTCAGTTGTGAAGCTCCGTCGCACAAGGGTTGGAACCTTGGCTCGCGGAATTTTGAGACCCCGAGCGACATTCTGGGGAAGCATGCCCGCATCGTAGGCAACTTGCAGCAAGGTCGAAATGAAACCGACTCGCTTAGCAACGGTGGCTCGAGCAAGTCGGCGGTTTAGCAGATTGTCGCGGTAGCTGCTGATATCAAGCCGAGTCAGCGCGGCGATGGGCGTCTTGGTGACGGTACGGAAATCGCGAATAGCATTTCGCATCTCTCGCACAGTGCCCTCTTCGCGCTCGCGGTCGATTCGGAACCAAGCGTCGAAAAAGTCTGAATCAGTCTTGAGACTTTTGGATGTCGGCGCAGTTTGCGTCGAAGTGGCTTCGACCAATGAGGTCTCTGTGCAGTCGCGCGCTGGCGCCTTCGCGTCAAGATCTACGGTAATCGGTTTGAAGTCCGCGCTAACGCTGGCACGCGCAGCTTGAAAGTGCCAAACCACTCGCTCGCTAAACGCAGAGCAATCGCCTTGGCTACTGCCGGGTCTGTCGTTTGAAGATTTTCGCGCACGACCGAGCCGTACTGCGGTTGGAGCGCGAGAGGAACGCGAAGCTGGAAATAGTAAGACTGATGGTGAAACGTGAGGTAGTTCATGCAGCATCTCCTGAAAGTAAGATGCTGCTGGCGTCATAGATGTACGCCCGCTTGTAACACCATCGAAGAAACCGGTGTGGCCGGTTTCCCCAGACTCCAAGCCCCATATGGGGTTAGTGGTGTTACTGGCGGAGAGGGCGGGATTCGAACCCGCGTTGGGATATTATCCCAAACACGCTTTCCAGGCGTGCGACTTAAACCACTCATCCACCTCTCCGTGGAAGCCGCGCATTCTAGCGGGTTCGGTTGCTCAGGGGAAGGGTTCCTGGGATCTTTTTCTGCAGTAGGCGTCGGGGTCGCTACGGGTCCGTCCACTCCCTTTGTTGAGAATGAGAACTGCACTCAGTGAAATGGCAGCTAGAATGCAGGGTAACTCAATCCCCATTTCTCGGTATTTTGCTCTGCTTTGCCCGGGCATGCCTGTAAAACAAGGTCTTCGTGATGATTAAGCTGAATCTCCACGATGCGATTCTGGCCCTGACAAACTCACTTGATTACGTGGGTGTAGACGCGATGCAGCACGGCAAGCGTGTTGGCCATATGGCTTCTCTCGTCGCTCACACGCTGGGATGGTCAGAGGCGCGCTGCAGGCACGTGTTGCATGCCGGCATGCTTCATGACTACGGCGTGTCGCGCGTCAGGGAAGACCGCCGTCTCAATGATTCTCTGGAGTGGGACGGCGCCGAGGCGCATTGCGTGCGGGGCGCGGCTTACCTTGAGGCGTGTCCTGCGCTGTCCGGATTTTCGGACATCGTTCGATACCACCACAGCAACTGGAGCGAGCTGGCCGATGTGGAGGGGCTGGCGCCCGACACTGCGCTGGAGGCCAACCTGATCTGTCTGGTCGATCGCGCGGATGTGCTGCTTGCGCCTTATCTGAGCGGCGGCCACCTGCACAACAACATCATCTGGGAGAGCCACCAGATCGTGGAGCGTCTCAAGCCGCTGTCGGGGCATCAGTTTGCGCCTGTGCTGGTGGAGGCGTTTGCGCGCACGGCGGCGTCTGAGGCGTTCTGGTTGTCGATGGAGCCCGGATATCTCGACGAAGAGCTGTCGTCGCGGTGCAAACAGGCGCAGCCGGCCGTGGTCGCAGTGCAGGATCTGCGTGAGTTGGCGGGGCTGATGGCGCGGGTGATCGACGCCAAGAGCCATTACACCGATGATCATTCGCGCCGGGTTGCAGCGATCAGCCGCCACCTCGCAGCGGCCATGGGGCGTCGCGGTGACGATCTCGTGATGATCGAGATTGCTGGTTTGCTGCATGACGTCGGAAAGCTGCGCGTGCCTGAGGACATCATCGAGAAGCCCGGTGCGCTGACCCGTGACGAGCACGCCTACATTGCCCGTCACAGCTACGACACTTACCGCATCCTGATGCAGATTTTTCCGCAGACGCCTATTCCGCGGTGGGCCGGTGCACACCACGAAAATCTGCTTGGAGAGGGCTACCCGTTCAAGCGTGACGCCAGTCAGATTGAGCTCGAGTCCAGAATTCTGTCTGTCGCCGACATCTTTCAGGCATTGCTGCAGGATCGGCCGTATCGTCCGCGACTTACGCTGGACGAGGTGATTCTGTGCATGACCTCGATGGTGGTCGAGGGGCGGCTGGACGGCGAGGTACTGGCGGTGCTTATTCGCGAGCGGGAGGCCTGCCTGAGGCTGGCCTCGTCCGAGGCTCCGCTGCCTTCTTTCTGATCCGGGGCTAGTGCTTGCTTGCTTGCAGGTAGATGCTCGCTTCGTTTGCGACAGCGACGAGTTCGTCGTGCAGATCGTTGGGCAGGCTGGGGGGTACCGAGGTGGCCTGCTTGCAGGTGAGTTCGAGCGCGCTGGCAAGTTGCGCGCCGGTGTCTGCGTGAAGCTGCGCCAGCGTACCGCGGAGCGAGTGCGCGATCCGCTGCAGGCGATGCGTGTCAGCCGGGTCTGCCGCCGAGCGCAGTTCCTTGGCAACGTCGTTCTGCCAGGAGATGAAGTAGGTCAGGACGTTTTGCACCACTTCCGGGCTGTCCATCAAGTCCTCGAGCATGGCCTTGGGGCTGAAGTGTTTGAACTTGCTGGAACGATGGGGCATCGTGGGTTCGCTCGCTCAGGCTCGAAGGGCACGCGGGGTGTCGGCGCTGCCGACGGCCTGCGTCATCGTGGTGAGGTTGACGGGTTTGATCAGGATGTCGTCGAAGCCCGCATTCAGGAAACGATCGCGTTCGTGCGGCATGGCGTGCGCGGTGTAGGCGACGATATGCAGGTCCGACCAGTCTGGATTGCCCCGGATGCGCTCGCAGGCGCTGAGGCCGCTGACGCCAGGCATGGAAATGTCGAGCAGCATGGTGACCGGGCGAACCGTGGTGAGGCGCGCCAGCATCGGCTCTGCGCCGTCGAACTCCTCGGTCGACCACCCAAGGCGCTTGAGTAGCGCGCTCGCCAGTTTTCTGTTGATGGTGTTGTCGTCGACGATGAAGGCGAGGGCGCTCATGCTGTTTCCTGGTCAGTATTCAGGCTTGCGCGCGCTGGAAGGATTGTTCGAAAGCATGATCCTACGCCTTCTTCCGAGCTTGCCTCAATACGTCCGCCCATCAGCCTGACGACTTTCTTTGCCAGCGACAGGCCAAGGCCGGTTCCGGACTGTGTGCGAGTGAGGAAGTTTTCCGTTCGCTGGAAAGGCTCGAAGATACTTTCGAGGTCGCCAGGAGGGATGCCGATACCGCTGTCGCGGATGCTGAGGGTGATCCAGTCCGGCGTGTTTTCGAGGGTGAGCCATACATCGCCAGATGGCGTGAACTTGATGGCGTTCGACAGCAGGTTGTTCACCACCTGACGCAGCCTCAGCGGGTCGGCCTTGATCGAGCACTGCTGGGGCAGTTCGGCATGCAGGCTCAGGCCTTTGGCTGCCGCGCTCATCGCATGCAGCGAGATCACGCTGCGCAGGAGTTCGCAGAAGTCGATGTGTTCGGGCCGCATCTCAAGGCGCCCGGCCTCGATCGTCGCCAGGTCGAGCACGTCATTAAGGCGCTCGAGCAGTTGATGGCCGCTGTCGCGGATGAGTTCGGCGTGGCTGCGCTGCTCGTCGTCCCGCAGTTCGATGCTTAGAAGATCCGCAAATCCGATGATGCCGTTGAGTGGCGTGCGCAGCTCGTGCGACATGCCGGCGATGAATTCGGATTTCATCCTGTTTGCCTGCTCTGCAGTCTTGCGGGCTTCGTCGAGACGGGTGAATGAGGCCTGAACGGCATCGGCCATCTGGTTGAACGACTGTGCAAGCTGGGCCATCTCGTCGTGTCCTCGAACGTCCAGCCGATGTGCAAGATCCCCCTCGCGAAAGCGCCGGATTCCGGCCACCACGCGGGTGATGCGGCTCGACAGCAGGTTGGCCATCCAGATTGCGATCAGCACGACCGCCACGATCATCAGGGCGGTCGACAGCGACAGGCCAGCCGCCGTGCGCTGCAGACTGGTCCGGATCTCGCTCATCAGGCTGTCGCGCTGCAGCGCCATGATGCCGTCGGATTCGGCGGTCATCGCACCGATACGTTCGGCGGATGCGGTGGCGGCGCGGTGGAAGTCCTCGACATTGGCGCCGATGGTGATGAACCCAAAGCCGCGCGGCGAGTTGCCGAAACGCCCCGTGTAATAGGGGATGGCGGCTGCGGTCGTGAGCTTCTGCAAGCCGCTGAAAACGATGACGAAAGAGCCCGATCCGCCGTGCGCAGTGAGATCGTTCCAGCCCGAACACTGTGGCGAGAAGTTCAGATAGCGGCAGTCCAGCGCAACGAGCCCAGTGGCCGTGGATTCCGGGTGGGGTTCGCGGCTGATGCGCTGGTCGCGGTAGGGGGGAATGTCGGCTGCGAATGCTTCCCATGGCAGACCGCTCTGTTCCCACTGCGCGTAGAGCTCGGTGTCGAGCCATGGCGCGGGCCGCTCGCCGGTCAGGGCGTCGTGGCCGGCGATGAAGTAGTCACGTGGGTGCGAAATGCTGCGGCCCAGGTGGTCCCACATGAAGGCGTAGTTACCCGATGCCGGGTCGGCAATCGTTGATCTGCGCTCTGGGGTAGGGCGCAGCGAGTCGGTGAACGCCATCAGGTGCGCATGGTCGAGGGCGAGGGTGACATAGCCGATGATCTGTCCGTCCCGCTCCACCGGCGTCGCCCACCGGATCAGGCCGCGAAATCGTTTTCCGACCGGGTTCTCGAGGCCGGCATAGCCGGAGTGCTCCGGTGCGAATGCCTGCCCTTTCCGAGCAGCCACTTCAGGCGTGTAGGGGCCGATCCAGTCTGTTCGAACCTGCTCGCCGACAACGTCCGAGACATGGATCTCACCGGGCTTCAGTGCCTGCAGTTCACGCCAGTAGGTTTCGGCACGGAGAAAGGTGTGCTCGCGCCTGCTGACGTCGCGCAGTTCGGTCGTGAGCAGGTCGGTGGCGGTGTCTGCGACGGCCTTCAGTTGTTCCTTGCCGTCGAGGCCGATGAAAGTGATCTCCAGGAACAGGGGGCGTGTGCGCATGCGCCCGGTGATCTCGGGTTCACGATAGTGGAAGTTCGTGGCGTTGTCGGGGAGCGGCGCTCTGACTTGCGTGGGCGCGCGCGTGATCTGTTCGCTTGGCTCCCACGCGCGTCCGTCCGCCGTTGGCCGGTACGGTCCGTGTCCCTCGAATTCGCGCACATGGGTCGTGATGAAGCGGCGGTATTCGTCGGACTGTGTCGGCAGGCTGGCTGCGCGCAGGACATCCTTGTCGCGATCGTAGAGGAAGCGGGCGACAACGCGCGCGGTATTGGTTGTGAGCGTTTCGATTGCTTCGCGAGAGCGATCGTCCAGGGCTGCGATTGAATCGTCGATTGCGGTCCGGGCTGTGCGCTGCTGGGTGTCGCGCATCGCGTCTGCCATGCTCTCCGCACCGTCGGTGACCGACTGGCCAAGGTCACGTGCGGCGGTCCAGGCGAACCACGCAAGCAGCAGCAGCGGGATGACTTTGATCGCGACGAAGAGGCCGATCAGCTTGGCTCGAAGACTGAAACGCGCGAGCCACTCATTCATGCGCAAGGCTCGTGGCCGCGCGGACATGGGCGATTGGCTCGAATGCGTGCGTGAGTTCCAGGCGTGGAATCCCGGTCATCGGGATCAGACGAGCGGCTGGCTGATTCCGGGCCGAAGGTTGCGCTGCCGGCGAATGCGTGCAATTTGAGCCTGAACGTAGCCGTGCAGTTCGCGGAAGGGAACCGGCTTTCCGTACACGGTGACATCGTCTGGCAGTCCGCCTTCGGCTGCGATCTCTTCAGGTGACAGCACCGAAACGACCACAATGGGCAGGTCCTGGGTCGCCGGATTGTCGCGCAGGCGACGAATCATCTGGAACCCGTCCAGGCCGCTCATCCTCAGGTCGGCAATCAGCAGATCCGGCATGCAACGCCCGACTTCGAGCAGTGCGTCGAGCCCGTTGCCGAACATCTGAATCTGGAGTGGGAGGCCCCACTTTGCCATCGTTTCGCGGTAGACGGTCTGCAGCAGGAGGTCGTCTTCCAGCACCATGATGCTCAGGTTTTCGCCGTGGGGGCGGGCGGCCAGGGTTGGCGCTGCAGGCTGGGGCGTTGCATTTGAAAGCAGCGCATCGACCGAGTCCTGCCTGATGCGGCGGTGACCTCCGGCGGTCTTCCATGCGACCAGTTTGCCGTGCTCCACCATCTGTTGGACAGCCCCCAGCGACAGGCCGAGTTGACGCGCAGCCTGGGCCGTGCTGATGAACTCTGAAGGATTGTCGGCTGAAGCCATAGTCGTTAATTGCCAATAACTGGAGTCAACGTCAAAAATAGCAGTTATTTGTGCTTGGCGCCAAGAAAATATGACATTGTGCGTGAGTTTTTCGGCATGGCCGAGGCTGCATCCCGTGCTGTCATTAGCCTGCAAGTGATTGCCGCGATTCTGTTTTTTTTTCGAGTGTTCGCAGGGGTGCTTACTTCTGTAAGTCAATGGAGGCGGAATGGACGAGAACGCGCGTTTTGAGCCGATACTGGACCTGCCTGCTCTCGATGAGCTTCATCAATTGCTGGGGGCTGACCTCTGCGACATCGCCGCGCAGTTGCTCGCGCAATTGCCCGCTCAGTTCGATGATGTGTGCGCGGCGTCGGCAGCGGGCGATTTCGTTGCGTTGCGAAGCGCTGCGCACAGCATCAAGGGGAGCGTGGGCAACATGGGCGGTGTGGCCCTTTCAAGGGCTGCCGCAGCGCTTGAGAAGGCCGCGCTTCAGCACGACGCCGCGCTTGTGGCGCGGCTGATGGAGCAGATCCGCTCGCTGCTGCCGGAAACCCTTGTTGCATTCAAAGCCTTCGTTCGAGAACGCTGTGAGGATTGACCTCGCCCCCTCGCAGGCCGCTCAGGCTGGGCGCTGGAAAGTGCGTACGAGGTGTTCAAAGTCGGCGGGCGTCATCGGCTTTCCGATCAGGTAGCCCTGTATCTCGCTGACGCCGAGCGCTTCGATGAAGTCGCACTGGCGCAGGGTCTCGATGCCCTCTGCAATGGTGGACAGCCCGAGCGTCTGCGCAATGGCCGTGATGGCGCGCACGATGGCACGGTCGGCACGCGCGTCGGTGATCTGGGAGACGAAGGCGCGGTCGATCTTGATGGTGTCGAGCGGAAAGCGGAGCAGATACTCGAGCGAGGAGTAGCCGATGCCGAAATCGTCGATGGCAATCCTGAATCCGGTTTCACGCAGCCGACGCAACAGGTCGATCGAGTGCTCTGGGTCCTGCATCGCGAGGCTTTCGGTGATTTCGAGTTCGATGAGTTTGGGGCTGGCGCCCGCATGTTCGCAGGCACCGGTGATGACGTCGAACAGCGCCGGATCGAGAAATTGACGCGCCGACAGGTTGATGCCGACTCGAATCCCGAGCCCGGCCTCGTCCCACTGCTGCGCCTGGCGACAGCCTTCCTTGAGCACCCACTGACCCACGGCTGAAATCAGGCCGATCTCCTCGAGCACCGGAATGAATTCCACCGGCGACATCAGACCGCGCTCGGGGTGTTGCCAGCGCAGCAGTGCCTCTGCGCCCACGATCTTTCCGACACGCAGATCCATCTGCGGCTGATAGACGAGATGAAACTCATCCTTTTCGAGCGCACGGCGCAGTGCGCGCTCGATATCAAGTGCGGCAAGCGCGCTGTGCGAAGCCTGCTGGCTGGCCATTTCGACGGTTTTGCCCTGATGACGGGCCGCGCGCTGGGCCTCCTGTGCGAGGTTGATCAGCTGTTCGACATCGTGGCCGTGCACCGGGTAGAGGGCGATGCCGGCGGTCAGTGACAGAAAGGCCTCCTGCCCGTCCACATGCATCGGATACTCAAGCGTTTCGAGGATCTGCTCAAGCCGGTGGCGCACCTCGTCTTCGCTTGCGCCCCGCAGCAGCACCGCGAACTCGTCGCCCCCGACGCGTGCCACTTCGCCGCCCAGAAGTTCGACCTTTTTCAGGCGCTGGGCGACCTGAACCAGCAGGCGATTGCCCGCTGCCTCGCCAAGCGCATCGTTGTGGCGGTGGAAGCGTGCGAGATCGATCCACGACACCAGCAGCACGCCGTCGTGGCTGCCCCGGACTTCGTCGAGTTCGGCCTCGAGCTTGTGGCTGAACAGGCGCCGGTTCCCGAGTCCGGTGAGGTCGTCGTGCATCGCAAGATAGTCCACGAGAGCTTCGGCGCGGCGACTGTCGGTAATGTTCTGGAATGCACCGAACAGGCGGTTCGAATCACTGCCCTCGACGCCGCGTTCGCCGATCACGCGAATGATGCGTTCGGTCTTGTCGGCCTGCAGGCGGAACTCGATGTCGAGGCGGCCTTCGCCGCGGCGGATGGCATCGAAGGCATTGCGGCAGCGCTCGCGGTCCTCGGGGGCGATGATCCTGATCAGCGCATCGATGGTTTCGGGCGCGCATTCCTTCGTGCCGAGCAGTTCGGGCGCGCGTTCGGACCAGGCGAGCTCATCGTCGCGCGGATCCCATTCCCAGAAGCCCAGGCCCGCAATCCGGGTGGCCGAGGACTGACGCAGGCGGTTCTGTCTGACCTCGCGAGCCAGTCGGCCGCCACGCAGCGCATAGCGCAGGCGCTGGGTCAGCAGGGGCCAGCTGATGGGCTTGATGATGAAGTCTGTGGCACCGGCGTTGAACGCGGTGTCGATGGCATCGATATCTTCAGCTGCGGTAAGGATGATGACCGGCGTGCCCTCGTCACCGTCGAGCTCGCGAATGCGACGACAGGCTTCGTGTCCGTCCATGACCGGCATCATGACGTCGAGCAGCACCAGCGCCGGCCGGCTCTCGGCGAATGCAGCAACGCCCGCTGCGCCATCGGCGGCCTCGACGATGTCGTAACCCTGTTTGCTCAGCACGCTGCGCAGCAGACCGCGGGTCACCGGGTCGTCTTCAACGACCAGTAATCTTGTTTTAGTCGGTTCGTTCATGCAGCGTCTCCGGGCAGGCCTGCAGCGCCGGGCGTCGGACGAAAATCGAGTGGCAGGCCTCGTGTGATTCTTGCGCAAATGCCGTTTGTCGATGTGAGGTGATTTCACTTCGCCGTGCATTTTGTCCCGATGGCAACTTATTGACATCGCGCGGGCCGACACATTCGGGGTGATTTGACTCAGTTTGCCTGTCTGGTACAAATCGGCCTTGCCCGCGGGGCCGGTTTGTTGGAAATTAGGGGCTTACGCAATCTGTGCAGGACGCTCGATCATGTCTTCTTCACGCAACGTGCTGGGCGGTCCGCTTCTGGCCTGCAGTTACTCGCCGCTGACGGGCTTTTATCGCACGGGCTGCTGCGAAACCGGGCCCGACGATAGTGGCCTGCATCTCGTATGCACTCGTGTCACCGCGGACTTTCTCGCTTTTTCTTCTGCTGCCGGCAACGACTTGTCGACGCCACGGCCCGAGTATCGCTTCGCCGGCCTGAAGCCGGGAGATCGCTGGTGTCTTTGTGCTCTGCGCTGGCTCGAGGCGCTGGATGCGGGGGCTGCACCGCCTGTGGTGCTTGAGGCGACCAACGAGGCGGTGCTGGAGCTGGTTGACCTCGATACGCTCAAGGCGCATGCCTATGGGGCGCGTACCGGGTCCGGGGGGTGAATCAGCCCATTGCCTGAAGGATGGCTGCGCCGATTGCCGTCGACGACTGCGCGCCCGACAGTGCCAGCTTGCGGTCGATGATGAAGAAGGGAACCCCGCTGATGCCCTGTTTCTGTACCTGCTCGGCCATGCGCCGCACGGAGGTCAGGTTCTCGCCCGACTCGAGATAGGCGAGCGTTCTCTCGCGGTTCTCGCCGCAGGCGGCGGCGATGTCCGCCAGCACCTCGGCGTCACCGATGTTTTTTCCCAGGTTGAAGTGCGCCTCGAACACGCCGTCGGTCACCGCACGGATACGTTCCTGGCGGGCACCGCGTGCCTGCAGCCCGTAGGTCAGGCGGTGGGCAAGCATGGTGTTCGGGCGGATCGCGATGCGGTCGAAGGCGAATTGAACGCCGTCAGGCGCGCCGGCTTCGGCGACACGTGCATGCAGGGCATCGACTTCGGCAGCGCTGCCGAACTTGGCTTCGAGGAAGGCACGGTAAGGCTCGCCCGAGGGGGGCGTGTTCGGGTTCAGAAAGTAGGGCAGCCAGTTGATACGAAAATCAAGGGTCTGGTGCTCGGAGCGCAGGCTTTCAATGGCCTTGTAGAGGCGCACCTTGCCGATATAGCACCAGGGGCAGACGAAATCGGAAACCAGGTCGATGTTTAGCAGCATTTTCAAGGCCCGTGCGGGCTCGGGGTGGGTCAGACTCAACACGCTAGCACACGTCTGACGCACTGCGGTGGCGGTTTCGGTGGTGCGCTGACATGGCGCAACGTTTTTTCACAGTGCCGGGTGCTGACTCGGGGGAGGGTGATCGGTTATCATCGCGCTTTCCCGCAGCACAGTTCCCATGACTAAATACGTCTTCGTTACAGGCGGTGTCGTGTCCTCTTTGGGCAAAGGCATCGCAGCGGCTTCACTTGGTGCCATTCTCGAGTCCCGCGGCATCAAGGTTACCCACCTCAAGCTCGACCCCTACATCAACGTCGATCCGGGCACGATGAGCCCGTTTCAGCACGGTGAAGTCTTCGTGACCGAAGACGGTGCGGAGACCGACCTCGATCTCGGCCACTACGAGCGCTTTACCAGCGCCAAGATGGGGCGTCGCAACAACTTCACCACCGGGCAGATCTACGAGTCCGTGATCAAGAAGGAGCGTCGCGGTGAGTATCTGGGCAAGACCGTCCAGGTCATCCCGCACATTACCGACGAGATCAAGACCTATCTGAAGCGTGGCGCCGAGGGCGCAGACGTGGCGATCGTCGAAGTGGGCGGCACCGTGGGCGACATCGAGTCGCTGCCTTTCCTCGAGAGCATCCGCCAGATGGGCATCGAGGAAGGGCGCAATGCGGCCTGCTTCATCCACCTCACGCTGCTGCCCTACATCCCGACGGCGGGCGAGCTCAAGACCAAGCCGACGCAGCACTCGGTCAAGGAGCTGCGCGAGATCGGCATCCAGCCCGACATCCTGCTGTGCCGTGCCGACCGTCCGGTGCCGGCCGACGAACGCCGCAAGATCGCGCTGTTCTGTAACGTGATGCCGGAAGCCGTCATCGAGTGTCTCGACGCGGATTCGATCTACAAGATCCCGGGCATGCTGCACGAGCAGATGCTCGACGAGATCGTCTGCCACAAGCTCGGCATCCTGGCCCGTGCGGCCGATCTGCGCGTGTGGAACAACCTCATCCGCGCGCTCGAGAATCCGAAGCAGAGCGTCGACGTGGCCTTCGTTGGCAAGTACGTCGATCTCACGGAGTCGTACAAGTCGCTGATCGAGGCGCTGAACCACGCCGGCATGCACACCGAGTCCAAGGTGAACATCCACTACCTCGACTCCGAGGATATCGAGCGCGACGGTTGCGCTGTGCTCGAGAAGATGGACGCCATCCTGGTGCCCGGCGGCTTCGGCAAGCGCGGTACCGAGGGCAAGATTGCAGCCATTCGCTATGCTCGCGAGAACAAGGTGCCGTATCTGGGCATCTGTCTCGGCATGCAGCTGGCCGTGGTCGAGTTCGCACGTGACGTGGCCGGCATGGAAGGCGCACACTCAACCGAGTTCGAGCGCGATACCGCGTTCCCGGTGATCGGCCTGATCACCGAATGGAAGGATCGCACCGGCAAGCTCGAAAAGCGCAGTGCGGATTCAGACCTCGGCGGCACGATGCGCCTTGGCGGGCAGGTCTGCCAGCTCGGCGACGGTACCCTGGCACGCCAGATCTATGGCGCTGGCGAGATCATGGAGCGCCATCGTCACCGTTACGAAGTCAATAACACGCTGCTCGCCGGTCTCGAAGAGAAGGGCCTGATCGTTTCCGGTCGTGCGCCGGTCACCGATCTGTGCGAAATGGTCGAGCTGCCGGCGGACGTGCATCCGTGGTTCGTGGGCTGTCAGTTCCACCCCGAGTTCACCTCCAACCCGCGCAAGGGACACCCGCTGTTTACCGCCTACGTCAAGGCGGCGATCGAGCGCAAGCGTTCCAAGAACTGAAGGAGTACGGCATGCAGCTTTGCGGATTTGACGTCGGTATCGACAAGCCTTTCTTCCTGATCGCCGGGCCGTGCGTGATCGAATCGCGGGACATGGCGTTCGAGACCGCCGGGGCGCTGAAGGAGATCTGCGCTGAACTCGGCATCCCCTTCATCTACAAGTCTTCCTACGACAAGGCCAACCGCAGCTCGGGCACGTCTTATCGTGGCATGGGCATGGACAAGGGGCTGGAGATCCTGGCCGACGTCAAGAAGCAGCTCGGCGTGCCGGTGCTCACCGATGTGCATGCGATCGAAGAGGTCGCCGCCGTGGCGGCCGCTGTCGATGTGCTGCAGACGCCTGCCTTCCTGTGCCGCCAGACCGACTTCATCCATGCGGTTGCCGCCTCGGGTAAGCCGGTCAACATCAAGAAGGGGCAGTTTCTGGCGCCGGGCGACATGAAGAACGTCGTCGACAAGGCGCGCGAAGCCAATGGCGGCGCGGACACCATCATGGTGTGCGAGCGCGGTGTGTCTTTCGGCTACAACAATCTCGTCTCCGACATGCGTTCGCTGGCGATCATGCGCGAAACCGGTTGCCCGGTCGTCTTCGATGCTACTCACTCGGTGCAGTTGCCGGGCGGGCAGGGCTCGGTGTCGGGCGGTCAGCGCGAGTTCGTGCCGGTGCTGGCGCGGGCGGCGGTTGCGGTTGGCGTGGCCGGCCTGTTCATGGAAAGCCATCCCGATCCGGCAAAAGCCTTGTCCGATGGCCCCAATGCATGGCCGCTGCCCAAGATGAAAGCCCTGCTGGCCACGCTCAAGCAGATCGATGCGCTGGTCAAGGCCGGCCCCTTGCTCGAACAGACACTCTGAAGTCTGCAGACGCGATGCCGCGCTGCCGCAGTCGACATGACTTGTGGATGCAGTGTCTAATTCGCGCCGCATGTGTCTGGTCGGGATACGACAGATTCAAAATCCGTAACTGAAACAGGAACGAAAATGAGTGCAATCGTTGATGTGATCGCCCGCGAAATTCTGGACTCCCGTGGCAATCCCACCGTCGAAGCCGACGTGCTGCTCGAATCCGGCGTCATGGGCCGGGCTGCAGTGCCGTCCGGTGCGTCGACCGGCTCGCGTGAGGCCATCGAACTGCGTGACGGCGACAAGGCGCGCTACCTCGGCAAGGGCGTGCTGCGCGCGGTCGAGAACGTCAATACCGAGATCGCCGAAGCCATCATCGGCCTCGACGCCGAAGAGCAGGCCTTCATCGATCGCACCCTGATCGAGCTCGATGGTACCGAAAACAAGGGCCGCCTGGGCGCAAACGCCATGCTGGCAGTGTCGATGGCGGTGGCCAAGGCTGCGGCTGAAGAGGCCGGTCTGCCGCTGTACCGTTACTTCGGCGGTGCAAGCCCGATGGTGATGCCGGTGCCGATGATGAACGTCATCAACGGCGGCGAGCACGCCAACAACAGCCTGGACATCCAGGAATGCATGATCATGCCGGTGAGCATGACCAGCTTCCGCGAAGCCCTGCGCTGTGGCGCCGAGATCTTCCATCACCTGAAGAAGATCACCGACAAGAAGGGTTACCCGACGACCGTTGGCGACGAAGGTGGTTTTGCACCCAACGTGTCCGGCACCGAAGAAGCGCTCAACCTGATCCAGGAAGCCATCATCGCCGCCGGCTACGAGCCGGGTCGTGACGTGCTGCTCGCGCTCGACTGCGCTGCCTCGGAGTTCTACAAGGACGGTAAGTACGAGCTCAAGGGCGAAGGCCTGTCGCTGACCGCTGAAGGCTTTACCGACTACCTGGCAACGCTGTGCGACAAGTTCCCGATCGTGTCGATCGAGGACGCGATGGCCGAGGGTGACTGGGCTGGCTGGAAGCATCTGACCGAGCGTCTGGGCAAGAAAGTCCAGCTCGTGGGTGACGACCTGTTCGTGACCAACACCCGGATTCTTGCCGAAGGTATCGAGCAGGGCGTGGCCAACTCGATCCTGATCAAGATCAACCAGATCGGTACGCTGACCGAAACCTTTGCTGCCGTCGAGATGGCAAAGCTGGCGGGTTACACCGCAGTGATCTCGCACCGTTCGGGTGAAACCGACGACTCCACCATCGCCGATATCGCTGTCGGCCTGCGTGCGATGCAGATCAAGACCGGTTCGCTGTCGCGTTCGGACCGCATCTCCAAGTACAACCAGCTGCTGCGCATCGAGGAAGATCTCGGCGATACCGCCAGCTACCCGGGTACGCGCGCGTTCTACAATCTGCGCTGATCCGGCTGACGCGGCTGCGGCCGCGTTGATCCCGAGGAAAGGCCGACGGATAATCCGCCGGCCTTTTGTCTATTCTATGAATGTTTTTCTTGGCGCCTGATGTCGACATGCGTTGGCCTGTAATGATTCTTGCCGTATTGGTCGTCGTGCTCCAGTACCCGCTCTGGCTGGGCAAGGGTGGGTGGCTGCGTGTGTGGGACGTTGACCGGCAGCTGCAGGCGCAGCGCGACGAGAACTACCGCCTCGAGCAGCGCAATGCCAGTCTCGAGGAAGAGGTGCGCGACCTCAAGTCGGGCAATGACGCCATCGAAGAGCGCGCGCGCTACGAACTTGGCTTGACGCGCGAGGGTGAGATCTTTGTGCAGATCCCCCAGAAAGCAACGAACCGGCCGGAGCCGGTTCAGTAATTTTGCGCGGGCTTGCCGGCGCTACAGCAGTTCGGTGATCGATGCCCGCTGCTCAAGCTCCTGTTCGAACGCAATCATTTCGGTTCCGAGTGCGTCACGCGCCGAAACCATGCCAATGGGGCGGTCGCCCTTTACCACCGGGACGTGCCGGAAGCCCCCTTCAAACATCAGGTGCATGGCGTGCCCGAGTGGCTGTTCGGCATCGATGGTCTGCAGCGTGGTGGTCATCACATCGGCCAGCGTCGTTCGGGTCGGGTCCAGTCCGGTCGCCAGCACTCTGTTCAGTGCGTCGCGCTCGGTGAACAGCCCGGTCAGGCGTTCGCCCTCCACGACCATGATGGCGCCAACCCGTGCCTGCGCCATCTTCTTGCTGGCTTCGAACACGCTCAGCGTCCTGGCTGCGGTCACGACGGTCTGGCCCCGAATTACGTCTCCCACCTTTCTCATCGGCATTTTGGTGTCTCCTCCGTTATGGTTCCTGCAGCTTATTCACCTTAGGTTTCAGTGCAGCGACATTCAAGACGGGAAACCCCTGCTGCCGGTCAGCTGCTTTCGAGCAGGCTGCGCGCGCCGTCGATGCGCGGGGCAAAGTAGCGGTTGTCGAGCCGCTCGACCCGCACCACGCCACGACTCGACGGTGCATGGACGAACTTGCCGTCGCCGATATAGATGCCCATGTGCGAGTGGCGCTTCTTCTGCGTATTGAAGAACACCAGGTCACCGGGCCGTAATTCGGCCGGGTCGATGGGGCGGGTTCGGTCGGCAATGCTCGCGGCGTTGTGCGGGAGCTTGCGGCCACTGATCTGCTCAACGATGTAGCTCACCATGCCGCTGCAATCGAGGCCTGCGTCGGGATTGCGACCGCCAAAGCGGTAGCCGGTGTCGAGCAGCCCGAGCGCGTAGAGGACCAGCTCCTGAGTCTGCGCCGAGTTGTCGAGTGCGAAGTAATCGCGGTCGGGCGTTTGCGGTGCGGACTGCGGCAGGGATGAGACCGGCCCGGATGTCGGCGTGGTGCTGCAGCCGGCGAGCACCGAAAGCACAAGTGCCAGCGTGAACGAAAGCGTCCGCCCGACAGAGGGTGGGGCGGACGTGCAGGCTTCAAGTGCTGGCTGAGAGCCGCGTGCTGCGCTGATGTGAGCGGTATGGGGGCAATTCGGCATGCGTTGAAAGATAGGCGATCAGCGCAGACGCGTCCACCCCCTTGGGGGCTTCAGTCTAGTCCAGCAGTTCGATACTGCCGCTTACCGTGACGGATACCTCGCTTTCGCCGCCCTCGATCGGCGCCGGGGCGGCTTCGGCCATCATCGCAGCCCCGCGCATCTTGGCGAAAACAGGCGGTCGATATCCAGACTCCGACACATTAAGACGATGAATCCGGTAGCGCTTGCCCAGGGTGCTGGCGATCAGCGTGGCGCGCTGTTCAAAACTGCGCAAAGCGTCGACGGTGGCCTCGTCGGCCGCCTTTCGCCGCGTTTCCGGCGCCGGCTGCAGCGTGATCTGCGAGACCGCGAGCTCGCGCTGCAGATTGCCGACCAGTTCGGACAGGGCCGCACTGTTCCGGCTCTCGAGCCGGATCTCCGAGCGCATGCGCCAGGCTTCGATCTTGCCGCCGCCCTTGGCGTATACAGGCCAGGTCGAGGTGCCTGCCGACTGGGTCTTGATGTCAGCGTAGCGACGACTCGTCTCCAGCGCAGCAGCGATACTGCGATTGACCTGGCGTGCAACGACGGCCGCGTCGGGGCCGGACTGCTCGGCATAGAGCTGGGCGATGCCTAGGTCGTTGGTGGCCGCCTGGCTGGCTTCGGCCGATAGATCCACGGTACGCAGCGGCGGCGTGTCGTTGTTGGCAGCCGTGGCGGTCAGCGCGGTCACGGCGAGGAGGGCTGCAATCAGCGGGCGGGCAGTACGCATGAGGGCTCCAAGAGAAGGGGAGGAGCGCAATGTATACCGCATCGTCGCCCCGAAGCGGGTATGCAGGTGTAAATGACAACGGTAAATGCGCGTGGCTTCCTGTTCACCCATCTTGACCCGTGGCGAGGGGGTGGGCATGCTTGCGCGTCCTTCCTCTGTGCCCGCCCCCATGAATCGCGATCGTCTCGTCGGTGTCCTGCTTGTCGCGCTGTCGGCCACCGCGTTTGGCGCCATGGCGGTCTTCGCCCGCTATGCCTACGCAGACGGTGCCGGGCCGGTCGCGGTGCTGTTTCTGCGTTTTCTGCTGGCCGGCAGCGTCCTGGCTGTGAGCATGCTCATTACTCGCCGGCGCTGGCCACGGGGGCGCAATCTGCTCGTGCTGGCGGCGATGGGCGGGCTGTTCTATGTGGGGCAGTCGTTGAGCTTCTTTACCGCGCTCAATCACGCTGCAGCCGGTCTCGTGGCGCTGCTGCTCTATCTGTATCCGTTTCTTGTCACGGTGCTCGGGGCCGTGCTGCTGCGGCGGCGCCTGACCGTCGCACGCATGTGTGCAGTGCTGCTTGCACTGGTCGGGACCGCGTTGACGCTGGGCGGCCACTTGTCGGGCGAACCGCTTGGTATCGCGCTGGGCTTGCTGGCGGCGCTGATCTATTCCGTCTACTTCCTGATCGGAAGTCTGGTGCTCGACCGCGAAGATCCGATCGCTTCCGCAACGGTCGTCATGCTTGCCGCCGCAATCGTCTTCGGCGGCATTGCCGCGGCGTTCCCGACACCCTTTCCGGCGACGCTTTCAGGCTGGCTGGCGGTTGGCGCGATCGCCGTGGTATCGACCGTCGTTGCCATGGTCAGCCTCTTTGCCGGCATACGTCGCCTGGGCGCTGCGGACGCAGCGACCCTGTCCACGCTCGAACCGGTGGTTACCGTGCTGCTTGCAGCGGTGTTTCTGGCGGAGCCGTTACAGGCAAATCAGCTGCTTGGCGGCGCCGTCATTCTTTCAGCGGTGATCTGGCTGACGCGCGCCGAAGCATCTCCTGCAGCGGATGCGACGGCGCAAGCGCCTCAAGCTGCGGCAGAGGGCTCTAGCGGGCGCAGCTCGGCCTTGTAGAGTTGCGCGTTTTCTACATAGTGGCGGGCATTCGCGCGCAGGCCGGCGATATCGGCGTCGCTCAGCTCACGGATCACGCGGCCGGGCGAACCCACGACCAGTGATCGGTCCGGAATCACCTTGCCTTCCGGAATCAGCGCGTTGGCGCCGATGATGCAATCCTTGCCGACGACTGCGTTGTTCAGCACCACAGCGTTGATGCCGATCAGGCTGCCGTCGCCGATGCTGCAACCATGCAGCATCACCATGTGTCCAACCGTGACGTTGGCGCCAATTGTCAGCGGCACGCCGTCATCATTGTGAAGCACGGAGCCGTCCTGAATATTGGTGTTGTCGCCGATCACGATCGGGTCGTTGTCACCGCGGATGACCACGTTGTACCAGATGTTCACATTCTGCCCGGTCTCTACCGAACCGATTACCGTGGCGTTGTGTGCGATCCAGGTGCCTTCACCCAGGCGGGGCGTGCGATCGCCCAAGGCGTAAATGCTCATTCAGATTCTCACTATCCTGTTGCTGCGGCGGGCCGCTTAGGGGGCGTTGATCATAGCAACTGGAGGGGAGGCTGTGGGTATCTCAAGCAGGTGAATGCCGTGCCGCAATGGGGCATGAAAATAAATTCGTTCGGGCGCTTGCACTCCAGTAGCAGTAGATGCATAATTCGCGCCCTGCGTTGGACGGACAGCACGAAAGTCTTCCGGTGAAAACGAAAGTTTTCAAAAAAACGCAAAAGAAGTTGACAAATGTTAGAAATGCTCTAAAATGTCGCTTCTCTGCTGCAAGGCAGTGAGTAAAAAGCAGTACAAAGCGCCCGTAGCTCATCTGGATAGAGTACTTGGCTACGAACCAAGGGGTAGGAGGTTCGAATCCTTCCGGGCGCGCCACATATTCAAGCAAAAAGCCAATCCTTCGGGGTTGGCTTTTTGCTTTTCTGCGTCTGGATGGCACCGATTAGCCTTGCTGCTCACCTCGTCGCTCAAAGAGACGGGGTTCCCCGATAGCCTCAGTCACACGCCCACTAGTTCCGCTTCGTACGCTTTGACCGTGTAATCCTGCGCGTCGAGCATCGCGCCTGGGTACCCGGCCTGGGGAACTTGAATTTACTCGCGCCTGTGGTGGAGTCTAGTATTAACAACAGGCTTACTTGCGTGGCAGCTTGAGTCGTGGTGCCTTACAAACAATGAGAACGGCGCCGTACAGGGAGGGCATCCGATGGGTGGCGCCGCGTAACGCCGGTCGTGTCTTCACTCCTTTAATTGCCGCAATGGCTGTTACATGTACTGGCTGCCGTTCGTGATCGCGCCGCCCGAGTGGGTTTTCTCCGTGTGGGCTTGGCTGGGCGCATTCCGTTCGCTAATCACT
The DNA here is from genome assembly GCF_003111665.1 of Parazoarcus communis. NCBI lineage: Bacteria > Pseudomonadati > Pseudomonadota > Betaproteobacteria > Rhodocyclales > Zoogloeaceae > Parazoarcus > Parazoarcus communis. Next base: position 3,117,582 of record NZ_CP022188.1, read on the forward strand.
GGCAGACGTGCGGTGGACAGGAAGGAGTTGATATGAAAACGATCGGCCTTTCAGGTTTTCCGTTCGACAGCCGGTTTCTCAGGGCGACCGCCCGCGCTGCTGGAGCAGTGGTGTCATTGGCAGCAATGAACGCCCATGCAGACTGCAGCACTGTGGCAGGAGAAATGATCTGCGATGGCGATCTCTCTGCTGGAATCACAATCAACTCGCCTCCCAGTCCGTCCGTCTTGCAGGTTCGCAGCCTGACTGCTGACGTTGCGCCAGTTGATGGCGTTGTTGGCATCAGATTCTTTAGTCTGGGGAGTACCGGACGGAAAGGAGATGACTCCGGATTTCTTGAGTTTACCGGCGATAGCGGGCATTCGGGCGGGGCTGGTGCCGGCTTGGAAACCCGCGTACGTAGCGGGATGTGGCAGGTCTCAACCAAAGGGAATGCTGCTCATGGGATTCATATCGAATCCGGCGGCGGAAATGGCGGTCAGGGTGGAGAAGGAACTGGGCTTAAGTATTTTCCAGGCCAGGGTGGAAAAGGGGGAAATGCTGGGTCTGGTGGAGATGTGATGGTCGACTTTGCTGGCGACATTGCCAGTACTGGTGGAAGCGGCAACGGAATCTTTGGACACAGTTGGGGCGGTAACGGGGGTAATGGAGGCGACGGCAGGAACAGTTTGGAAGGCACCGGAAACGGGGGGAACGGTGGGCGTGGGGGGCTTGGTGGCGGTGTCTCGTTGCTCAGCGCTGGAAGCATTGTCACGCTTGGTAATAATGCCTACGGCATGTACGGCCTCAGTGAAGGTGGCGACGGTGGTCATGGTGGAGGCGGGTACGGCAGCCTGAGCGCGGCAGAAGGTGGCGATGGAGGCGCGGCTGGTGACGGTGGCTGGGTGATCCTCACCAACAACGGCGATGTTTCCACGCGCGGGGAGGCGTCTCATGGTGTCTTGGCGCAGAGCCAGGGCGGGCTGGGAGGTGACGGCGGAGGAATTGGCGGGTTGGTGGTTGGAAGCGGTGGTGCTGGTAAGAACGCTGGCCATGGAGGCCTTGTACAGGTCAACAATTTTGGCGTGATTGAAACTCACAGCAATAATTCTTATGGCATTTTTGCGAGAAGTGTCGGCGGCTTTGACGAGAGCACCGGTGGTGGGGGTGGCGGGAGCGCGCTCGGCCTATACGTATTTGGCGGCAGCGCTGGAAGCGGTGGTGCGGGCGGTACGGTTAGTGTTAACAACCGCGGCCGAGTCGCCACCTTCGCAGACGGTTCCACGGCTGTTCTTGCCGAGAGTATCGGCGGTGGCGGGGGGAATGGCGGCGCTGCGGTTTCCGCGGGTGCATACGTCAGCTTTGCCTGGGGGGGGAGTGGTGGTGCAGGTGGGGACGGCGGTGATGTGACCGTCGACAGCCGGGGCGGCACGATTTCCACCGCTGGCGAGAATGCTACTGGAATCCAGGGTAGCAGCATCGGCGGGGGCGGCGGAAACGGTGGCCTTGCAGTCAGTATTGCTGTTGGCGACAAAGGCGCCTTGAGTTTTGCCAGGGGTGGTGATGGTGAGAAGGGCGGCAAGGGCGGAAAGGTTGCCGTTTTGGCCGACGGCGCCGTCAGTACCCAGGGAAGCGGGGCGCCGGGAATTGCTGCCGAAAGCATTGGCGGAGGAGGTGGGTCTGGCGGAAACAGTATTTCCGTCGCGGCTTCGACTGGCTACAGCATTTCAGCGAGCGTTGGCGGAAAAGGTGCAGAGGGTGGTGCAGGGGACACTGTCACTGTCGGCGATAAGCTGGATCCAATACGGGGTGCGATTGCCACCACGGGCGACTGGTCATCCGGTATTCATGCACTGAGTATCGGAGGTGGTGGTGGGTCTGGTGGCCTGGCCGTCGCGGCCTCAGTTTCCATCAGTGGCCCCGTTTCGGTGTCGCTTGGTGTAGGTGGAGATGGCGGTGATGGCGGGTCGGGAGGCACTGTGACCGTCGTTAGCCAGGCTGATATCACTACAAACGGCATGAGTTCCCACGGGATCAGGGCGCAGAGTACCAGCGACGGTGGAGGCGACGGCGGCTTTGCCTTCTCCGGCGCAGGGGCATTCGGTGGAGTGCCCAAGAGTTTCTCGCTGTCGGTCGGCGGTGACGGTGGCAAGGGCGGTGCAGCAGGTGCGGTGGAGGTTGCCAGCCAGGGAGTGCTTGCAACCTGGGGTAGCGGTTCGCACGGGATCTATGCAAACAGCGTGGGCGGTGGGGGCGGCGCTGGCGGGACAAGCATCAGTACGGCAGTGGGGCTCGGCGCCGGGAGTTCGGACAAGAGTTGGAGCATCACCAGCGCTTTCAGTGTTGGCGGCAATGGCGGCGAGGGAGGCGCGGGTGGAAATGTAAGCGTAGGGACCGTCACCTTACCGCTTTCAGGACAGATCGAGACTCATGGAAATGGTTCGCACGGCGTCGTTGCACAGAGCATCGGTGGTGGCGGTGGTCAGGGTGGATCCAGTCTCGTACTGAAATTTGACAATGATCTGGCACTCGGCGATGAAAACTCCTCTCTGACGCTCACGGGTGCATTTGGAGGAATAGGTGGAAAAGGCAACATCGGTGGAGCCGTCGATGTCATCAACGACAGTGCAATCCGGACGTTCGGCGACATCTCACACGGTATCTTCGCTCAGAGCATAGGCGGCGGTGGCGGTAGTGGTGGCAGTGCCGAGGCGATCAGCCTGTCTGGCTCAGGTCTGTTGCCGCTTAAGGATACCGAGGTCACAAGCTGGGGTATCGAATTGAGCGCTGGTGGTAATGGAGGTGACGGCAACAAGGGCGGCAAAGTAAGCGTTGTCAATCGCGGCTCGATCAGCACCGAGGGTGAGCTTTCACGCGGCATACTGGCACAGAGTGTCGGAGGTGGCGGTGGCAGCCTTGTCGATGGCATTTTGGGCAAGGTCGGCGACTGGGTGGATGCTGCGGGGGACGTTCTTAGTGCGCTGGAGATTGCCAAGACGCTTCACGAGGCATACAAGGAAGGCGAATTGAGCGGTCTGGTGCCACATAGCCTGTCGGTCACCGTTGGTGCCAGCGGTGGAGTCAGTGCAGACGGTGAAAAGGTAAGTGTCGATAACCAGGGTGATATCAGCACAAAAGGCCTTGAAGGACATGCGATCTTTGTGCAAAGCATAGGTGGCGGCGGCGGAGAGGCACAAGCCTATGCCAAAGGTAAGGGACAGGGCGAGGATGCGGACGTTGGAATCGGGCTCCTCGGCGAAATCGCCATCGGCGGTGCCGGCGGTGCTGCGGGCAACGGCGGCGAGGTGGATATTGTTCATGGTGGCAGGATCGTTACCTCGGGCGCAGGCGCCTATGGTATCTATGCACAGAGCATCGGCGGCGGTGGCGGCCAGGCTGGTAGCATTGGCGGCGGCTTTTCGGATCTCGACAGCATTGGTTTTGGTGCTGCATTCGGTCGCGATGGCGGCAGCGGAGGTGACGGCGGTTTGGTGACGGTGCTCAGCTCTGGCGATTTCACGACCTACGGCACCAGCGCCATAGGTATCTTTGCTCAGAGTGTTGGCGGCGGAGGCGGCGTCCGTGGCGGGGTAGACGGAATGTTTGCGGGTAGCGTCGGCGGGTATGGGGCTGCCGGGGTGGTAGAGGTATCGCATTCGGGTAACGTTATTACTCATGGCGAGAATGCGCATGGAATTTTCGCGCAGAGTGCTGCTGGCCTGGCGGGTGATTTGACGAAGCTTGTTGAAGTGATTCCCGGATTACCACCCGTTACGTTCGTTATTGGGACCTACGCTGGCAAGAGCGCCGACACTACCGTCACTCTCAGCGGCAACATCGATACGCAGGGCGTCGATTCAGTCGGTATTCTCGCCCAGTCCCGTGGTGAAGCCGGCGCAGGAAATGTCGCCATCAAGATCGACAGTGGTGGCGTGCGCGGTGGCTCGGGTGAAGGCGCTGGTGTGAAGTTCCTTGACGGCAAGGACAACACCTTGCTGAACCGCGGAATGATTTCGGCTCTGAGTGGCAATGCCATCGTTGGCGGCGATCAGAACGAGGCCGTTGACAACTACGGTACCGTCAGCGGTAGCGTCATGCTTGGCGGTGGTGTCAATCGATTCACCAACCATCATGGCGCTGTATTCGAGTCCGGCGAGGTCGTTGATTTGGGTGCAGGGACAGGGCTGAATAGTTCCGGCACCCTGTCACCTGGTGGTATCGGCAAGGCTCAGGCGACCGCACTGACGTCAAGTTTTCGGCAGGCGGCTGACGGTACGATGGTCATCGATATCGATCTGTCGGGCGGGGCTGGCGACCGTCTGGACATTAGCGGCACGGCGCTGTTGGCCGGTGAGTTGAAAGTGCGGCCGATGCAGAGTGGCCGAGCACTTCCCGGGAGTCGTGAAAGTGCATTTATCAGTGCGGCCGGTGGTCTGGCTGACGCTGGGTTGCTGTTCGATGCGCCGGCCTCGGCTATCGTCAGCTACGGCAGTCCACGGGTTACGGCCAACGGCATTACGCTTCCTTACGAGGTTGATTTCACCCCGGGGCCAGTGGGGGCGTTCAGTAGCAATGCCCTCCATGTGGCGGAGCATGTTAGCGCCATTCAGCGTGCCGGCGGGTCGGAGAGCTTCGCACCAATCGCGGCGGCACTGGTGGACCTGCCGGATGCTTTGAGCCTCAATGCCGCTTATCAGCAGTTGATTCCGGAATCCTTGGCTACCCTGACCACCGAAACAGCGGCTGCGAGTGTGGCGTTCAATGATGCCATGCACAGTTGTCGGCAACAGGATGGCGATCACCGCTTCGTGAGGGAAGGGGAGTGCCGTTGGCTAAGGGTGGATGGTGCTACTCGCAGCCGGGACGATACCCGCAGGAGCCCCGGGTATCGGCTTGATATTTTTTCGATAGCAGGTGGAGTGCAGCAGGAGCTTGCTGCCGACACCCATGTTGGCTACGGTCTGTCGTTTCAGCAATCTGATCTTGACGCATCCCTGACCAATATTGGTGGCAAACAGGTCGAGGGCGGTCTCATTCTCAAGCGGCGCTACGATGCCACCATGGTGTCCGGGTCTGTCAGCGCTGGCTACGGCTGGTACGACACTCGTCGCGACGTAAGCCTGCCGACGCCAGGGGTCTCTGCCAGCAGCAAGCAGGATATCTACTTCGCTTCGATTCACGGCCGGATCAGCCACGATTTTGAGCAGGAGCCGAATCGCTACGTCCGTCCGCTCGTGGACCTTGGGGTTACTCAGGTGCACCGCAAGGGCTTCAAAGAGAAAGGGGCGGGCGGTGCGAACCTGACGGTCGACGGTGACGACGAGACCTTGGTCACTCTGCAGCCGGCGATCGAGTTTGGTAGTGAGGTCCGGCGCGACACCGGCACCCTGATTCGGCCTTATGCACGGATCGGCGTCACGCGCTATCTGACAGACAACAAGCGCCGAGTGACGGCCCGACTGCAGGGAGCTCCCGCCAGCGTAGCGCCGTTCACGATCGAAACTGAGGGTGACAGAACCTTTGTAGATCTGTCGATGGGGATGGACGTGATAAAGCGCGAAGGCGCGAGCCTGCGTTTGGGCTACACCGGGCAGTTCTCCGACAACTCCAGTTCCCATGCCGTGCTTCTGAAGCTGCATGTTCCGTTCTAGACAGGCTAAGCGGCTGATTGTCCTGGTTGGTTAGAAGGGGGATCTGTTTGCATGGCGGTGTGTCGTGCGAAGTCGCGCGATAGCGTGCTCAGGCGGGATCTGCCGGCAGTTTCTTCAAGCGCAGAACGATGGCGAGCAGGAGCAGCAGGCAGAGCCCGAGAACTGCTGCGATCCCGTTCCAGCGCCCGAGACTCCAGGCGAAGCCGGACAGGCTGCCGATGAGGCTTGCGCCGAGGTAGTAGAAAGTGAGGTAGATGGCGGTGGCGAGTCCGCGGCGCTCCTGGCCCCGGCGGGCGACCCAGCCGCTCGAAATCGAATGGGTGGCGAAGAAGCCGAAGGTGAAAATGGCGACGCCGGCGATGAGCAGGGCGAGTGCGTCGCTGAGCGTGAGCAGGAGTCCGCTGATCATGATCATCACCACGACCCACTGTACCTTGCGGCGTCCGAAGCGATCCGTGAGCTGTCCGGCAAAGGCCGATGCCCATGATCCGACAACGTAGAGCAGAAAAATTGCGCCGATTGCGGTCTGGCCGAGATTAAAGGGTGCTTCGAGCAGCCTGAAGCCGAGATAGTTATACACGCCAATGAACACGCCCATCGCGAGCAGGGCGGTGAGAAACAGCCATGGCAGGCCCGCGTCGCGGCTGATGTGACGGGCGTCGTCGATGATGCGCGAGATCGAGGCTGCGCGCGCCTGGAAATGGCGCGAGGGTGGCAGCCGGTACCAGAACACGGCGGCGGATACGATGCCGAGGAGCCCGAGCGTGAGCAGCGCGATGCGCCAGCTGCCAAGGTCGGTCAGCAATGCAGACAGTACCCTTCCGCTCATGCCGCCTAGCGCATTGCCTGCGATGTACAGACCCATTGCCTTGCCCTGCGCGCGCGGTGACACCTCTTCGCCGATGTAGGCCATGGCTGCGGCAGGCAATCCTGCAAGGCTGGCGCCGAGCAGTGCCCTCAGGATCAGCAGCTGGCTGAAGTCATTGACCGCTGCGCACGCGAGCGCAATCAGCGCAGCCAGGGCCAGCGAAATCTTCATCACCTTTTCGCGCCCGCTCCGGTCGGCGAGGACGCTTGCCGGAATCAGCATCAGCGCGAGTGCTGCGGTGCCAGCAGAAACGCTGAGACTGGCGCTTGCCGGGCTGATGCCGAACTCGCTGGTCAGCAGGGGGAGCAGCGGCTGGGTGGCATAGAGCATGGCGAAGGTCGCAAAGCCGCCGACGAACATTGCCTGGTTTGCACGCTTGAACGCTTCGGAACCGGCTTCGAGCTTCTCTGTGGTTGGTGGGGGTGGCACGTCTGATCTGTCCGGTTGAGGTGTTGTTCGATGGCCGATCTTAGGTTGTGCCCACTTCGCCAGTCCAATATATTCGAGCAGTCTTATTCATATACAGAAGATATCAATGGAGCTGCGCCATCTACGTTACTTCGTTGCGGTTGCCGAGGAGCTGAGCTTCACCCGGGCGGCTGAGCGTCTGCATATCGGCCAGCCGCCCTTGTCGATGCAGATTCGCGACCTGGAGGCCGAGCTCGGGGTTCTTCTGTTCGAGCGGACCCGGCGCAAAGTCATGCTGACCCAGGCCGGTGCACGTTTCCTCGTGCGTGCCAGGAGCATTCTTTCCGCCGCGGTCGAGGCGTCGGAGGAGATGCGCAGGGTGGCAAGCGGTGAGGCAGGGGAGTTGAGAATCGGGTTTACGTCGTCCTTGCCCTATACAAATACCCTGCCTGACGTGCTCTATGCCTATCGGCGCCGCTACCCCGGCGTTCATCTGCAGTTGCGAGAGATGTTCTCTGCCGAGCAGTTCGACGCAATTGCCCGCGGCAGCCTCGATATCGGATTGGTCCGTACCGGTGCACCGAGCGGGCAGGGCGGTATCGCCGTGCGGGAGATCGGGCGCGACCCTCTGCGTATTGTCATCAACGCGGCGCATCCACTGGCGGGGGCGGCTGCAGTGCACTTTGCCGACCTCCGGGATGAGGATTTCATTACCTTTCCGACGGACGCGGGCACCGGTTTGCCCATGATTTTGCGAGGCTTGTGCAGGGCGGCAGGCTTCGAGCCACGGGTGGTCCAGCTTGCACGCGAGGCTACGACGCAGATCGGCCTCGTTGCGGCGGGTCTTGGTCTTGCGCTGCTGCCTGCGCCGCTGGAGTGTGTGCGCATTCCACGCGTACGCTACCTCCCGATTGCGGGTGACGGCGCCTTTTTTCCGGTGGCAGTTGCGCACCAGGACGGTGAGCCGAGCCCATTGCTGCGCGGGTTTCTGAATGTGCTGGATGAGGTGACAGGCGCAGCCGGCGGCGCGTTGCAGGAGTATCCTTCGTCAACGCCCCAATTTTTACCGTCCGGAGACTTGCCATGAAAACGGCTTACACCACACCCTCGGCCACTTTTGCGGCCCTTTCGTCTGCATGGCTTTCAGCCTGCTCACAGCCGTGGACGGCCTGGCAAGGCTGGTCCCAGTTGATGGGCAGTCAATGGCAGCAGTGGTTGAAAACGGTGGGTTCGGTGCCGAACGTGTGGTTGCCTGCACTGGCAGCCGAGCGCAGAGGCCAGCCGCCAGCGATCGATTTCTTTCTGCCGTGGTTGCCGCGCGGCGAGAGCAGCGTGATGCCGCTGGATGTTCACGGGGCGGAGACCGCGATGCGCCTGATGATGCGGGCTGCGCTTCCGCTGTTCGGTGCTGCGGCAGGAACCAGCACGGAGGCCGAGGAAGTCAAGGTCGAGCCGGTTCGCGAGAAAGGTCCGGCGCGCGTGCTGGATCTCGTTGCGCGTACATCGAATGTTGTGGATGCCGAGGTGGTGAGCCCGAAGCCTGCCGCACCGGTTGAGGCGCCCAAGGCAGCGTCATCGCGCTCCACGCGCGCAAAGCCGGCGGCACCGGGCGCGGCGAGGAAGCCTGCTGCTGCGGCGAAGACCGCCGCAGCGGAGACCACGGCAGCGAAGACCACGGCAGCGAAGACCACGGCAGCGAAGACCACGGCAGCGAAGACCACGGCAGCGAAGACCACGGCAGCGAAGACCACGGCAGCGAAGACCACCGCAGCGAAGACCACCGCAGCGAAGACCACCGCAGCGAAGACCACCGCAGCGAAGACCACCGCAGCGAAGACCACCGCAGCGAAAACTACCGCAGCGAAAACTACCGCAGCGAAAACTACCGCAGCGAAAACTACCGCAGCGAAAACTACCGCAGCGAAAACTGCCTCAGCCAAGCCCGCGCCAGCGCCTGTGGCCGCGGGCGTGACGACTGGCGAAGTCAAGGCCAAGCCGGCGCCGCGCCGTGTGCGCAAACCGGCCGCTCCGCCGACAGACAAGGCGTGATGTTTGCCTGATGTAACTGGCTAAATGGCCTTGTCGCGTCGAACAGGCGCGGCAAGGCGCATTGCTCAGGGCTTGAAAAAGCGTTCAGCGATTTCTTCCGAAAGCGGCATGCCGGTACTGCGCGCGCGTTGCAGCAACTCCCAGTAGTAGCGGTAGGATGCGCGGTCGTGCAGGCGGCCGTTGTGCTGAATGGGCCCCCACGATGCATTTTGGGCGCCGGTCAGGATTTCACCAGCTTCTTCCACCTCGGAAAAGTCCGGTCGCATGGCTTCGACAATCGGCTGAATCTGGTTGGGGTGGATGCTCCACATGCGCAGATAGCCAAATTCCTTGCGCGCGCGCGTCGCGTCCGCGCGAATGACCGCAAGGTCCTTGAGCTCTGTTGTAACGTTGTGTGACGGCACCACGCCGTTTGCCAGTGCTGCAGCCGAGATTTCCGTCTTTGCACGCACGACCAGAGGGTGTTCAAACTGGCCGGGGCTCTTCATTGCCGACCCTGGAATGGCGCCGTGGTGACCGGAAACGAAATCCATCAGCCCGAAATCAATCGATTCGACGCCGTCGAGCGCTGCAATCTCCCATGCTTCGCGCAAGGCGCCGTGGGTTTCGATCAGGACGTGTACCGGCAATGCCTGTGTCAGGCCGGCGCGCTGTTCGATGCGCCGCAGTTCGGCGATCTGGGCTGCGGTATCCGCGGCGGAGCGCACTTTGGGCAGGGTGATGAACGCAAGTTGCTTTCCTGACCGCCCGACCAGGATCTCGAGGTCGCGCTGCCAGTGTGCGTGGGTGATGTCGTGGATGCGCGCGCCGACGCGTCCGAAGCGATTGTCCTTGCTCGTCACCAGGTTGGCGACCATTTCCGCGTGCTCGGCTTCAGCGCCGGCGCGAGCACCGTCTTCGCAGTCGCCGGTAATGTCGAAGATCGGGCCGAGCTGATGCTGCAGTGCCATTGCCTTGCCGATCATCTTTTCGGATCCGGCGTAGTGGTCAACAGCAGGCAGGTTGGGGAACGGTTTTTCGCCGGCGAAGAGGATGTCGCGCGGGTGAGTGGTGCAACTTGCTGTCATGAGCGTTTCCCTTGAGAACCGGGCGCAAGCATAGCAGCAGGGTGGTAAACGAAAAAGGCGCGCAACCCCGAGGTGCGCGCCTTTGAGCGATCTGCCGGGACTCGCGCCCGGCAGTTGTTCGCAAATGCTCAGCCGAGCAGATCCTTCACGCCTTCGCGCTCTTCGAGCAGCTCGTTCAGCGTGTGGGTCATGCGCTCGCGCGAGAATGCGTCGATCTCAAGGCCCTGGACGATCTTGTACTCGCCGTTTTCGGTCGTGACCGGGAAGCCGTAGATGATGCCTTCCGGGATGCCGTAGGAGCCGTCGGACGGAATGCCCATGGTGACCCATTCGCCGTTCGAACCGAGCACCCAGTCGTGGATGTGGTCGATGGCAGCGTTGGCGGCCGAAGCAGCGGAGGACAGGCCACGTGCTTCGATGATGGCAGCGCCGCGCTTGCCGACGGTGGGCAGGAACACATCGCGGTTCCATGCTTCGTCGTTGATCATGCCCTTCACGTTGTCGCCATTGGAGGTGACAAAGCGATAGTCGGCGTACATGGTGGGCGAGTGGTTGCCCCAGACGACCAGGCTCTTCAGGCTGGCTACGTCACGACCGGACTTGGAGGCCAGTTGCGACAGTGCGCGGTTGTGGTCCAGACGCAGCATGCCGGTGAAGTTCTTGGCCGGAACGCGACCGAACTTCTGGGCCACTTCCTTGGCGATGTATGCGTTGGTGTTGCACGGGTTGCCGACAACCAGCACCTTGCAGTCGGGGTCGGCGTACTGGCCGATCGCTGCGCCTTGAACGGTGAAGATCTTGGCGTTTTCGGTCAGCAGGTCCTTGCGCTCCATGCCGGGGCCGCGGGGGCGGGCACCCACGAGCAGGGCAACCTTGGCGTCCTTGAAGGCGACGTTGGGGTCGTCAGTGGCAATCATGCCGGCGAGCAGCGGGAAAGCGCAGTCTTCCAGTTCCATCATCACACCCTTGACCGCCTTCTGGGCCTGGGGCAGATCGAGCAGTTGCAGGATGACGGGTTGGTCCTTGCCCAGCATTTCGCCACTGGCGATGCGGAACAGCAGGCTGTAGCCGATCTGGCCGGCGGCGCCGGTGACTGCAACGCGTACGGGGGCTTTGCTCATGTGTGTACTCCCTCAAAACAAGACGGTCTGGGTGAATTGTTCGTGCTCTCGACGCAACCCCCGGTGGCGGGAATACGCATCAATGTGCGTCGCTCTGGCGGCAATTTCGAGGCGCGGAAATCTTAGGATCATCTGAGTGCGCTGTCAAATCGTGTCTTTTATCTTATATAAGACATATGATGACCCATAGACTCCTGAAAAATTTTGTGCTGAAATACACGGATGGCTCAGGAATCCCCCACATTCAGCCCTCTTTACCGCCAGATCAAGACCCTGATTCTTCAGGCGCTTGAGGCGGGGGAATGGCGTCCCGGGCAGGCGATTCCCAGCGAACAGGAACTTGCCGCACGCTTCGGTGTGTCCCAAGGTACGGTGCGCAAGGCGATCGACGAGATTGCCGGCGATAACCTCCTGGTGCGAAAGCAGGGCAAGGGTACCTATGTTGCCTCCCACAACGACCCGCGAGCCTTGTTCCGGTTTTTGCGACTGGTGCCCATCGATGGTGATCTTTCCCATCCTAAAAGCGTGCCGCTCGATTGCTGGCGTGCAAAGGCCGGTCAGGAAGCATCCCGCATGCTCGCGATCGAACTCGGTGCGCCAATCATCATTCTGCGCCGACTGCTCAAGTTTGCGAACAAACCTGTGGTGGTTGACGAGATTTATTTGCCGGGCGAACTGTTTCAGGGCTTGAGTTTCGAAACGCTTCAGGATTGGCATGGTTCGCTCTACTCGCTGCTTGAGAGCCGTTTTGGCTCTCGCATGATCCGGGCTCAGGAGCGTATCAGGGCGGTCGCGGCCGATCGCTCCACCAGCGAAGCATTGAAAGTTGCAGAAGGTACCCCTTTGCTGTCGGTCGAGCGGGTGACCTACACGTACGGCGATAAGCCGGTGGAATGGCGTCGTGGTTTGTACTCGACGGCGGAGCATTACTATCTGAATGAGCTGAATTGATGAGGTCAAACGCCGCAATGACGGGTGTTTCATCGCTATAATCTCAAGCTTTTGGGAGTCTGCGGCGGATTTTCGCCGCGCATGTTGAGGGGAGTCTTCATGTCAGAAGTGACAGTGCGCAAACAGAGGCCGAAGCATTTGGCCATCAATGAAATCCGGCTGCCGTTGCCGGGTTTCGTATCGATCCTTCATCGGGTCAGCGGGGCAGGCTTGTTTCTGATGTTGCCCTTCCTGCTTTATCTGCTCGATCGCAGCCTGGGTTCGGCAGAGTCGTTTGAAGTGTTCTCGGCAGTGGTGTCGCATCCGCTTGCCAAACTGTTGCTTCTGGGTCTGCTGTGGGCCTACCTGCATCATTTCTGTGCAGGCATCCGCTTTCTCCTGCTGGATATGCACAAGGGTGTCGAGCTTCAGGCCGCCCGCAGTTCTGCACGGATTGTTCTGATTGTGAGCCTCGTGCTCACCGTGATCATCGGGGTGACACTATGGTGAAGCGTCAAGTCGTAGGCGCGCACTACGGTCTGAAGGACTGGATTGCGCAACGCGGTACCGCCGTCTATATGGCGATCTATACCGTCATCTTTGCATTCTCGGCGCTCATGCTGCCCGAGTTGAGCTACGAAGCCTGGTCCGGGATGTTCTCGGGCGGACTGTTCAAGTTCCTGAGCTTCCTGTTCTTCCTCTCGGTGTTCTATCACGCATGGATCGGCGTTCGTGACATCTGGATGGACTATGTCAAGCCGACCGGTGTGCGTCTTGCTCTGCACCTGGTTACTCTCTTTCTGCTCGTCGGCTATGCCGGCTGGGCAGCCCAGATTCTTTGGAGGCTGTAAGCGTGAACGTCGCGAAGCGTACCTTTGATGCGGTCATTGTCGGCGCCGGCGGTGCCGGTCTGCGGGCAGCCCTGCAACTTTCCGAAGCCGGCATGAAGACGGCTGTTCTGAGCAAGGTTTTTCCGACCCGCTCCCATACAGTGGCTGCACAGGGCGGTGTTGCTGCATCGCTCGGCAATTCGACCGAAGACAACTGGCACTGGCACATGTACGACACCGTCAAGGGGTCGGACTGGCTGGGTGACCAGGATGCCATCGAATTCATGTGCAAGAAGGCCAACGAGGTCGTCATCGAGCTCGAGCACTACGGCATGCCTTTCGACCGCACCGACAACGGCAAGATCTATCAGCGCCCGTTCGGTGGTCACTCGATGAACTACGGCCAGGCGCCGGTGATGCGCTCCTGTGCTGCTGCCGACCGTACCGGTCATGCCATGCTGCATGCGCTGTATCAGCGCAACGTGCGTGCGAACACCCAGTTCTTCGTCGAATGGATGGCGCTCGACCTGATCCGCAACGAGAACGGCGACGTGCTCGGCGTGACGGCGATGGAGATGGAAACCGGCGAAGTCACGATTTTCCACTCCAAGGCGACGATTTTCGCCACGGGTGGTGCCGGTCGTATCTACCACTCTTCGACCAATGCCTTCATCAACACCGGTGACGGTGTCGGCATGGCGGCGCGCGCTGGCGTCCCGCTCGAAGACATGGAATTCTGGCAGTTTCACCCGACCGGCGTGGCCGGCGCGGGCGTGCTGATTACCGAAGGCGTGCGTGGCGAAGGCGGCATTCTGCGCAATGCTTCCGGCGAGCGCTTCATGGAGCGCTATGCGCCCAACCTGAAGGATCTGGCTTCGCGTGACGTGGTTTCGCGCGCAATGACCACCGAAATCAACGAAGGTCGTGGTTGCGGTCCTGACAAGGATCACGTCCTGCTCGACATCACCCACCTGGCACCCGAGAACATCATGAAGCGCCTGCCTGGCATTCGTGAGATCGCGATCCAGTTCGCCGGTGTCGACCCGATCAAGGCGCCGATTCCGGTTGTGCCGACCTGTCACTATCAGATGGGCGGTATTCCGACCAACTACAAGGGGCAGGTCGTGGTGCCGAAGGATGGCAATCCCAACACGCCGATCGTCGGTTTCTACGCTGCCGGCGAATGTGCCTGTGCTTCGGTGCATGGTGCAAACCGTCTGGGTACCAACTCGCTGCTCGATCTCCTGGTCTTCGGCAAGTCGGCTGGCGAGACCGTGGTCGAGGACTTCCAGTCCGGCAACCTCAGCCTCAAGCCGCTGCCCGCGGATGCTGCTGACGTTTCGCTTGCCCGTCTGGCCCGTCTGGAAAACCAGACCGGTGGCGAGAGCGTGTTCGACGTTGGCCTGGAAATGCGTCGTACCATGCAGAAGCATGCCGGCGTGTTCCGCTTCGACAATCTGCTCAAGGAAGGTGTGGCGAAGATGGCCGAGGTGGCCGAGCGCGCCAAGCGGACCGAAATTGCAGACAAGTCCAAGGTGTGGAACATCGCCCGCATGGAAGCACTGGAACTCGACAACCTGATCGAAGTTGCCCGCGCAACCATCGTGTCGGCCGAAGCGCGCAAGGAATCGCGTGGTGCGCACGTCCGTGACGATGCTCCGGATACGGCAGAGAACCCCAACGGTCGTGACGACGAGAACTGGCTGAAGCACACGCTGTGGTACAGCGAAGGCAATCGTCTCGACTACAAGCCGGTGAACCTCAAGCCGATGTCGGACGACGTCAAGGCGATTGAGCTTGCCAAGCGTACCTACTAACGGCTCGGGAGAATATTCGATATGAGCAAACGTAGCGTTTCATTCAAGATCTATCGGTACGATCCGGATCGTGACGAAAAGCCCTACATGCAGGACATCACCGTAGAGCTCGAGCCGTCTGACAAGAAGCTGCTCGACGCGCTGGTGCGTCTGCGCGCGAAGGACGATTCGATGTCTTTCCGTCGTTCCTGCCGCGAAGGCGTGTGCGGTTCCGACGCGATGAACATCAACGGCAAGAACGGGCTGGCCTGCCTGACCGACGTCGACAGCCTGCAGCAGCCGATCACGCTGCGCCCGCTGCCGGGTCTGCCGGTCATCCGCGATCTGATCGTGGACATGACCCAGTTCTTCAAGCAGTACCACTCGATCAAGCCCTACCTGGTGAACAACGAGCCGACGCCGGAGCGCGAACGCCTGCAGACGCCGGAAGAGCGCGAAGAGCTCAATGGCCTGTACGAGTGCATTCTGTGTGCCTGTTGCTCGACGTCGTGCCCGTCGTTCTGGTGGAACCCGGACAAGTTTGTTGGTCCGGCCGGCCTGCTGGCTGCCTACCGCTTCCTGGCAGACACGCGGGACCAAGACGCCAATGCGCGACTCGACAACCTGGAAGATCCGTACCGGTTGTTCCGTTGCCACAGCATCATGAACTGCGTCGACGTATGTCCCAAGAATCTGAATCCGACGAAGGCCATCGGCAAGATCAAGGACATGATGGTTCGCCGTGCGGTCTGATGCGCTGACGATCAACAGGGGGCGTGTGCGCTGGCAGTGCCGCAGGGCACTGCTGGAGCTGGACCTTGTGTTCACGCGCTTCCTGGAGCGGGATTTTGATCAGCTCTCGGATGATCAGCTGGCCGATCTGGAAGATCTGTTGCGAGCTGACGACTATGATATCTGGGGGATGGTCAATGGTAGCAAGCCATGCGAAGTGGAACGCTGGAAAGAGATGATCGGGTTGCTCAGTCAGCGATGACGACACCGGTCGGGGATGAATAAGGGAGTTGGAAGTTAAACGGGCAAGGAAAAGGGACGAACTATGAGCACTGAACGCACTGCAACCCTAACCGTCGATGGCAAGACTGTCGATTTTTCGGTGATGACCGGGACCCATGGTCAGGACGTTATCGACATTCGCACGCTGGGCGCAAAAACCGGCCTGTTTACCTACGACTCCGGTTTCCTCTCCACCGCGAGCTGCAAGTCCAAGATCACCTTCATCGACGGTGACAAGGGCGAACTGCTGTACCGCGGCTACCCGATCGAGCAGTTGGCGGACGAGTGCAACTTTCTTGAGGTAGCTTATCTGCTCAAGAATGGTGAGCTTCCGAACGCCGCGCAGAAGACGGAGTTCGAAACCACGATCAAGAACCACACCATGGTTCACGATCAGCTGACCCGCTTCTTCAACGGCTTCCGCCGTGATGCCCACCCGATGGCCATCATGGTCGGCGTGGTTGGCGCGCTGTCTGCGTTCTACCACGACGCGATGGACTTCTCGGACGTCGAGCACCGCAACGTGTCGATCAACCGCCTGATCGCCAAGCTGCCGACCATCGTCGCCATGGCGTACAAGTACAACACCGGGCAGCCGTTCATGTACCCGCGTAACGACCTCAGCTACACGGCGAACTTCATGCACATGATGTTCGGTACCCCGTGCGAAGAGTACAAGCCGAACCCGGTGCTGGTGCGTGCGCTCGACGTGATCTTCACGCTGCACGCCGATCACGAGCAGAACGCTTCGACCTCGACCGTGCGTCTGGCCGGCTCGTCCGGTGCCAACCCGTTTGCGTGCATCTCGGCAGGTATTGCCTGCCTGTGGGGCCCGGCACACGGCGGTGCGAACGAAGCCTGCCTCAACATGCTGGAAGAAATCGGCGACGTCTCGCGCGTTGATGAGTACATCGCACGCGCCAAGGACAAGAACGACAGCTTCAAGCTGATGGGCTTCGGTCACCGTGTGTACAAGAACTTCGATCCGCGCGCCACGCTGATGCGCAAGGTGTGCAACGAAGTGCTGAAGGAACTCGGCCTCGAGAACGACCGCCTGTTCAAGCTGGCCATGCAGCTCGAAAAGATCGCACTGGAAGATCCGTACTTCGTCGAGAAGAAGCTCTACCCGAACGTGGACTTCTACTCGGGCATCGTGCAGAAGGCACTGGGCATCCCGACCTCAATGTTCACCTGCATCTTCGCGCTTGCGCGCACGGTGGGCTGGATCACCCAGTGGGAAGAAATGATCACCGACCCGGAGTACAAGATCGGCCGTCCTCGCCAGCTGTATGTTGGCGCGGCACGCCGCGACGTAACGCCGATCGGTCAGCGTCCGTAAGAGACGATGGAGAGGGGAGGGAGACGGGATCGGCGCTAGCCGCTACGGGATGGTCGCTTCGCATGCGGCCGTCCCGTTTTTTCATCGTGCGGCGCTTTCGGTCTGGTTCACCCCAATTTCAGAAAGCAGGGTCTCAGAACACAACAGGTGGCTTTCATCATGAAGCAGCTTCAAAATACATCTCATTTGTTCGGCTCAAACGCGCCGTTCATTGAAGAACTCTACGAGAATTATCTGGCTGATCCGGCATCCGTGTCGGATACGTGGCGCGACTATTTCGACAAGCTCCAGGCGCAGGCCGGTGCCGCAGTGCGCGACGTTGCGCATGGACCGATCATCGCCGCGTTCGAACAGATGGCCAAGCGTGGCCCCGTGCGCACGGTCATGTCCGAAGGCGGCGAGGACAAACTGCAGGTAGCAGTGCTGCAGCTGATCAACGCCTACCGCTTCCTCGGCAACCGCTGGGCGAACCTCGATCCGCTCAAGCGCACAGAGCGTCCGCAGATTGCCGAACTTGAGCCGTCCTTCTACGGCTTTACCGAAGCGGATCTTTCGCGCAGCTTCAACGTAGGCTCCTTCCACGGCTTCTCGACCGAGCGCGCCACGCTGCGCGAGATCCTCGAAGCAGTGCGCCAGACCTACTGCGGATCGATCGGCTCCGAGTACATGTACATCACGGATATCGCCCAGAAACGCTGGATCCAGAGTCGTCTGGAAAGCGTGCGCGGTACGCCTAAGTTCTCTGCCGACACCAAGCGCCGTATCCTCGAGCGCACGACGGCTGCCGAGACGCTCGAGCGTTATCTGCATACCAAGTACGTCGGCCAGAAGCGTTTCTCGCTCGAAGGTGGTGAATCCACCATCGTCGCAATGGACGAACTGATCCGCGTTGCCGGCAGCCTTGGTGTAGCCGAGACCGTGATCGGCATGGCCCACCGCGGTCGTCTGAACGTGCTGGTCAACACCCTGGGCAAGTCGCCGTCGATGCTGTTCTCGGAATTCGAGGGCAAGGCCGCTTCGGACCTGACCGCGGGTGACGTGAAGTACCACATGGGTTTCTCGAGCGACGTCATGACGCCGGGCGGCCCGATGCACCTGACGCTGGCCTTCAACCCGTCCCACCTCGAGATCATCAATCCGGTGGTGGCCGGTTCGGTCTATGCGCGCCAGGTGCGCCGCAAGGACAAGGACAAGAACCAGGTGCTGGCCGTGCTGGTGCATGGCGACTCGGCCGTGGCCGGCCAGGGCGTCAACCAGGAGATGCTGAACTTCTCCCAGACCCGCGGCTATGGCACGGGCGGTACGGTTCACCTGGTGGTAAACAACCAGATCGGCTTCACTACGTCCGATCCGCGCGACTACCGCTCTTCGCTTTACTGCACCGACATCTTCAAGATGGTCGAGGCCCCGATTTTCCACGTCAATGGCGATGATCCGGAGGCGGTGTCCTTCGTGACCGCGCTTGCGCTCGAGTTCCGTCAGGAGTTCAAGAAGGACGTGGTCATCGACATCGTGTGCTACCGCAAGCTCGGCCACAACGAGCAGGACGAGCCGATGGTCACTCAGCCGCTGATGTATCGCAAGATCCAGCAGCACCCGGGTACGCGCAAGATCTACGCTGATCGCCTGATCGCCGAAGGCACGCTGGCGGCAGAAGAGCCGGAGAAGATGATCGCGGAGTACCGCGAACACCTGGACAAGGGCGAGCTGCTCTACAACCCGGTGCTGTCCGGTCACAACCGTCAGTTCTCGGTGGATTGGAGTCCTTATCTCAAGAAGCCCTACACCGACGAGGCTGATACCTCGATTCCGGTGCAGGAAGTCAAGCGCCTGTCCGAGCGCCTGACTGCGATTCCGGAAAAGTTCACCCTGCAATCGCGGGTCAAGAAGATCATCCAGGATCGCGCAGCAATGGGCCGTGGCGAGTTGCCGCTGGACTGGGGCATGGGCGAGAACCTCGCTTACGCCAGTCTGCTGGCACAGGGCTTCGCCGTTCGTATTTCCGGTGAAGACGTCGGCCGCAGCACCTTCTTCCACCGTCATGCGGTGCTCCACGACCAGCTGCGCGAGCGCTGGGATGAAGGCACCTATGCGCCGCTGGCTCATATCCAGGAAGGCCAGGCCGGCTTCCAGTGTTTCGACTCCGTACTGTCCGAAGAGGCTGTGCTGGGTTTCGAATACGGCTACTCCACTGCCGAGCCCAACGAGCTCGTGGTCTGGGAAGCTCAGTTCGGCGACTTCGTGAACGGTGCGCAGGTCGTGATCGACCAGTTCATCAGTTCGGGTGAGGCCAAGTGGGGCCGCCTGAGCGGTCTGGTGATGATGTTGCCGCACGGTTACGAAGGTCAGGGTCCGGAGCACTCGTCTGCACGCCCCGAGCGCTTCATGAACATGGCTGCCGAGAACAACTGGCAGGTCTGCGTTCCGACCACGCCGGCTCAGATCTTCCATCTGCTGCGTCGTCAGATGATTCGCAAACTGCGCAAGCCGCTGATCATCATCACGCCGAAATCGCTGCTGCGTCACAAGGAAGCGATCTCTTCGATGGAAGAACTGGCCACCGGCCACTTCCAGACCGTGATTCCCGAAGTCGAAAAGCTCGAGCCGAAGAAGGTGAAGCGTGTGGTGATCTGCCAGGGCAAGATCTACTACGAGCTGCTTGCCTACCGTCGCGAACACAACATCACCGATACCGCACTGGTGCGTCTGGAGCAGTTGTATCCCTTCCCGGCTGAAGAGTTCGGCAAGGCGATCAATCAGTTCCCGAACGCCAAGGAAGTGGTGTGGGTTCAGGAAGAGCCGCGTAACCAGGGTGCATGGTACTGGCTGGCCTCGCGTCAGCACCTGGTCAACGTGCTCGGCACCAAGCGCAAGCTGCTGCTGGTCAGCCGTCCGGCTGCCGCATCGCCTGCAGTGGGTTACTACGCCAAACATAACCAGCAACAGAAAGAAGTGATTGAGAACGCCTTTGGCCCGATTCACGACGCCACGCCTCAGTCACCCAACGTATAAGCACAAAGGGGAGAAAACCACATGCTGATCGAAGTCAAAGTACCTCAACTGTCCGAGTCCGTTTCCGAAGCCACGCTGGTGACCTGGCACAAGAAGGAAGGCGAAGCGGTTTCGCGTGACGAAAACCTGATCGATATCGAGACCGACAAGGTCGTGCTCGAAACGCCGGCACCTGCCGACGGCGTGCTGGTCAAGATCATCAAGGGTGACGGTGATACCGTTGCCTCTGGTGACCTGATTGCACAGATCGACACTGAAGCCAAGGCATCGGCTGGCGCTGCGCCGGCCGCAAGCGCGTCGGTTCAGGCCGTCACGCCGCCGCCCGCCGCTGCGACCTCGAGCGCTGCCGGCGCTGCGAGCCCGGCCGCACGCAAGATCCTCGACGAGAAGGGTGTGTCTGCAGCCGACGTGTCCGGTACCGGCCGTGGTGGTCGTGTGACCAAGGAAGACGCCGTTGGTGCTCAGCCCAAGGCTGCCGCTGCGGCTGCAGTCGCCCCGGCTGTTGTGGCGACTGGCGACCGTGCCGAAGAGCGCGTGCCGATGACGCGTCTGCGTGCCCGTATCGCCGAGCGCCTGCTGCAGTCGAAGAACGAGAATGCCATTCTGACCACGTTCAACGAAGTGAACATGGCGCCGGTGATGGCCCTGCGCAAGCAGTACGGCGAGAAGTTCGAAAAGGCGCACGGCGTGCGTCTGGGCTTCATGGGCTTCTTCGTCAAGGCCGCGGTGGCTGCGCTGAAGAAGTACCCGATCCTGAACGCTTCGGTCGATGGCAACGACATCGTCTATCACGGCTACATCGACATCGGTATCGCTGTTGGTTCGCCGCGTGGCCTGGTTGTGCCGATCCTGCGTAACGTCGAGTCGATGTCAGTTGCCGACATCGAGAAGAAAATTGCCGAGTTCGGCCAGAAGGCCAAGGACGGCAAGCTGTCGCTTGAAGAGCTGACCGGTGGCACGTTCTCGATCTCCAACGGTGGTGTGTTCGGTTCGATGATGTCGACCCCGATCATCAACCCGCCGCAGTCCGCCATCCTCGGCATCCACGCCACCAAGGATCGTGCCGTGGTCGAGAACGGTCAGGTTGTGGTGCGTCCGATCAACTACCTGGCCATGTCCTACGACCACCGTATCATCGATGGTCGCGAGGCCGTTCTGGGCCTGGTGGCGATGAAGGAAGCGATGGAAGATCCGGCCCGCCTGATCCTCGACGTATAACAACAACACGCTTCAGGGGCACATTCGAACCGGCCGTTTTCGCCGTGCGCGGGTGTGCCCCTTTTCGATTCTGCAAGGGAGATTTTCATGGCACATGAATACGATGTACTCGTCATCGGCGGTGGTCCCGGCGGTTACGTAGCGGCCATCCGCGCTGCTCAACTGGGTTTCAAGACCGCCTGCTGCGAGTCGAACCCCTATGCCGACCCCAAGGGCGAGCCGCGTCTTGGCGGTACCTGTCTGAACGTGGGCTGCATCCCCTCGAAGGCACTGCTCCACACCTCGCACCTGTTCGAAGAAGCCGGTCACAGCTTTGCCGCACAAGGCATCAACGTGGGTACGCCCAAGATCGACGTCACGAAAATGGTCGCCCGCAAGAGCACCATCGTCGATCAGCTCACCGGCGGCATCAAGGGCCTGTTCAAGAAGAACAAGGTCACCCTGATCAACGGTCACGGCTCCTTCGTCGGCAAGTCCGATGCAGGCTGGCAGGTCATGGTTGGCGAAGAGCTGGTCGTGGCCAAGCAGGTCATCATTGCGACCGGTTCGTCGCCGCGCCATCTCCCGGGTGTTCCGGTGGATAACAAGATCGTCTGCGACAACGTCGGCGCGCTCGATATCGACGCTGTGCCGAAGAAGCTGGCTGTCATCGGCGCCGGCGTGATCGGTCTCGAAATGGGTTCGGTGTGGCGTCGTGTGGGTGCCGAAGTGACGGTGCTCGAAGCCATGCCCGAGTTCCTTGCCGCAGCCGACCAGGATGTGGCCAAGGAAGCGCTCAAGGTCTTCACCAAGCAGGGCCTGAAGTTCAACTTCGGCGTCCAGATCGGTGAGGTCAAGGTTGGCAAGAAGGGCGTCGTCATTTCCTACAAGGACAAGGACGGCGCGGATCAGAAGCTCGAAGCCGATCGTCTGATCGTGTCTGTCGGTCGTGTGCCCAATACCGACGGCCTCAATGCCGAGGCAGTGGAACTGAAGATCACCGAGCGCGGCATGATCGAAGTCGATGACCACTGCCGTACCAACCTGCCGGGCGTATGGGCGGTTGGCGATGTGGTGCGCGGCCCGATGCTGGCACACAAGGCAATGGAAGAAGCCGTGATGGTCGCCGAACTGATGGCGGGTCAGGCCGGTCACTGCAATTTCGACACCGTGCCCTGGGTCATCTACACCAGCCCGGAGATTGCCTGGGTCGGCAAGACCGAACAGCAGCTCAAGGCTGCGGGCGTCGCGTACAAGGTCGGCAAGATCCCGTTCCTCGCCAATGGCCGCGCGCTTGGCATGGGCGAGCCCACGGGCTTCGTCAAGATGCTGGCCGACGCCAACACCGACCGCATCCTCGGTGTACATATCATCGGTGCCGGTGCTTCTGAGCTGATCTCCGAAGCGGTCGTGGCGATGGAGTTTGCGGGCTGCTCCGAAGATCTGGCGCGTATCTGCCACGCCCACCCGACGATGTCGGAAGTGGTGCATGAAGCAGCGCTCGCCTGCGACAAGCGCCCGCTGCACTTCTAAGCGGTCGCTTAAGCACGCAGGGGGTGGGAAACAGGGGCGCTGTCCCTGTTTTTCACCCCTTGTGCTTTTTTACCCATGCATTCCGCTTCGCGGGCTGCATGATTGTGCAGATCATTCGTAAATCATTAAGCGGTCATTTCAATGCCTCACCGTACCCTCAATGTTCCCGAACGGGGCATGCTCGATGCCTACGATGCGCAGCTCAAGGCGCGGGGATATAAATCCGACCCGGCGCAACGCGCGGCTGTTCAGCGCCTGCAGCAGCTCTACACCGAGCTCGTGACCTTCAAGGCCGCACGACGCACGGCTCTGCGCAAGGTGTTCGCACGTCCGCGCATGCCGCGTAGCGTGTATTTCTGGGGCGGCGTAGGGCGTGGCAAGAGTTTTCTGATGGATTGCTTCTACGACTCGGTCCCCTATCAGCGCAAGCGCAGGGTGCACTTCCATGCCTTCATGCAGGAAGTCCAGAACGACCTGAAGGATCACAATCAGGAAGCAGACCCGTTGCAGAAGGTTGCCGACCGCATCGCCCGGCAGACGCGCTTGTTGTGTTTCGACGAGTTTCACGTTTCCGACATCGCGGATGCAATGATCCTCGGCCGCTTGCTCGACGCCTTGTTCGCGCGCGGCGTGATTTTCGTCATGACCTCGAACTACCCGCCCGAGGGGCTCTATCCGAACGGTCTGATGCGGGTGAATTTCCTGCCCACCATCGAGATGATGAAGCGTCGCTTCGATGTCATCGAAGTCGACCATGGCACCGATTATCGCCTGCGCACGCTGGAGAAGATCGAGATCTATCTGGTGCCCGCTGACGAGGCGGCGAATCAGAAGATGCGCGACGACTTCAAGCGACTCGCAGCGACAGACGTCGTGCCGGGCGAGATCGAAGTCATCGGTCGCAGCCTGCCGGTGCTTGGATGCGCAGTCGGCGTGATCTGGTTCGACTTCGCCACGCTATGCCGTGGCAACCGGTCGCAGAACGACTATCTCGAGATTGCCCGCGAGCATCACACCTTGCTGCTGTCCGGCGTGCCAAGGATGCGGGGTGGGGAGGCCTCCGAGGCGCGTCGTCTGACGTGGCTGATCGATGTGCTCTACGATCATCGCGTCAAGCTCATCATGAGCGCGGAGGTCGAGGCTCACGACCTGTATACCGAAGGGCATAACGCACATGAGTTCGTGCGCACCGTCAGTCGACTGATGGAAATGCGGACCCGCGACTACCTGGCGGAACCGCACCGGGTGGAGTAAGCCGTACATGCATGCGGGTTCGTTACGGTGACCGGATCCGCAGGCGTGTGCCCTCGCGTTGCGCGATGTTGTTGATGAGCGGGGCGAGGCGGTCGATGATGGCCGGCTCGCCATCCAGAGTCAGGTCAAACGCGGGTGACAGGCCCGCACTCAGGTCGATGCGGCCGCTGATCTGAAGCGGGCTGGCTGCTGTGCTTGATAGTTGCAGGTTCAGCGACCTGCCGTCCGCGTCGACTTCGGCCCGGTAGTCACCCAGACGGGGTTCGAGCAGGATGTCGGTGCTGGCTGCGCGCCAGCTCAGTGCGAGATTGCCCGAGCACACGCTTTGCCAGTCGCATTCGAGACCCTTGCCGTCTGCCTCCAGCCACCCCCGCCAGCCAAAATGAAAGGCGGGGTGGGCCAGTGCCCTGAACAGGGGCTGCGCCGGCAAGGTGATTTCAAGCCCCTCCATTCGCCAGCCATCCAGGCCAAGTACGATTCGTGCAGCTGACTTCCCGTCGGCCTCGACGTCCCACGCGCCTTCACCGTGCAGCAGGGCAGGTGGGTCAAAACGCCATCCGAGCTTGAGCCAGGGCTTGAGTTGTTTGCCTTCGCCTGCTTGCGCAAGGTAGCCCTGCCCATGCCACAGGCTGCCAGCGGGCGATGCGAGCCGGACGCGGCCTTCGCTTGCCGATGCCAGTGCAGTGTCCAGCAGCACGGACGGTGCGGCGGCGACAGTCACGCACAGGAGCGCAAGGACAAAGAGTGCAAACCGTTTCATCCGCCGTTCAGTCCTGCGTCGTCATACGCTTGCAGAACCACCTCGAACTGTCCGTCGCCACCGGGCGTCGTCTTCATGCGGATCGGGCGCAGCCGCAGGTCAGCCTGAATGCTTGCGAGCCAGTCCACCAGTGCGGGAAGTGTGGCGCTGCCTTTGACGACCACGCCTTCAGCGCTCATTGCGGCAGAGACACGCAGTCCGCGCGCTTCCGCTGCTGTGCTTGTCGCAGCAACAAGTGCAGCGGATGAAACGGCAGTGACCGGGGGCAGCGTGCGCAGACGGGCGAGCTCGGCTGCGTCCTCCTGCATGCGCTCGAAGCTGGCCCGTGCAGCGGGCAGACGGAGGGCAAGGCGCTGCTGTTCAGACCACGTCCAGTCGAACACGGCCCACGCCGCGGCGAGCGGCAGGAGCAAGCCGGCCATCCTCAATAACTGACGTTCGCGCGGTGCGCGTGCTGCGAGCCACGCCTGAAGGGAGACGTGCAGGCGTGAGGGTGAGAGGCTGATCATGATCGGTCCTGAAGGTGTGTTTGCGGTTGCGGCACTCAGGGCTGCGATGCTCAGGGCTGAGGTGCGGCGCTCAACAAAAGGCTGCCATCGCGCGCCTGCGCATTGATGCCGTGCAGCGAGAGGCGGGTGAGCAGGCCGGTGAGTTCGGTTTGGGGTGGCAGTGCGAGGCTCAGCGCGCCGGCTTCGTATGAGACCGCCAGCGGTGTCACGCCGGTGGCGGCAAGGTGGCCGTGCAGCAGCGCAAGCAGATCGTCGGTGCCGAGCTGGCCAGCCTGCCTGCGCGCCCGGTCCAGTGCGCGGCCGAGCTGTGCCGCGGGCGCGACGGCCGGTGTGCCGGGCAAGGCTTGTTCAAACAGCCGCACGCTGCGTGCTTCGAGTTCTGCCAGGGCCTGGCGCTGACCCAGAACATGAGTGAGGTTGACGGCGAACAGCGCGGCTGCGCTGATCGCGACGATTGTTGCGGGCGCCCGAAACCGCTGCCACTGTGCGTCGCGGCCCTGCCGTGAGGCGAACTCGCCGTGCAGCAGGTTACTGGTGGCATCGACGTGTTCCCACCAGTGCCAGGCCGGACCCGGTTCAATGCGCAGTGGCAGCGACGCAGTGGCGCCCGTATCGGGTGTGGCGCACGTGTCTGCGATACGGAGCTGCAGTGCCGTCGGAAGCGCGGTGCTGGCACGACGACGCGAGAGCGCGATGGGCAGGGTGGATGACAGCGCGGCCAGTGTCGCATCTTGCGTTGGTACGTCCAGGGCGATGGCCGGCTCAAGGCCCGGACGCAGGAGGACGCAGTTTGCTTCGACAGCCAGCACCCAGCGCCCGTCTGCCGTTGGTACTGTTTCAAGCGCGCTGCAGAGACGGCGCAGCGGACGACCGATCTGCGCGAACTGGGCGAGGACCTGCGTCATGCGTGCGCGTGCGACGGTGATGACCCCGGTGCGATTCAGCTTGTCTTCGGGGTGGCTGTGGGTCACCGTCAAATGCTGCGTGTCCGGGTCGCCAACCAGATGCTCCTCAAGCGCATAGGACAGCAGGCGTGGGCGCTCGCGTCGCGGGCTTGCGGGCAGCAGGACTTCAAGCCAGGTGCTCTGCGCGCCGGCGAGCACGCCCTCGCAGACATCCGCTGCCGGCCAGTGTGTGGGGCCGCTGTGGCCTTGTTGCACTACCGTGTTTGCTGCGTCGAGCAGAACCCATTGGGTGGCCGGGTCGCGTGGCCAGTGTTCGTCGATGCGGATGAGCAGGCGTGTCGTCATGGGATGCGGTACCACAGGAGTTCGGGCCAGGGTTTCTGGCGATCGAGAAGGGCTTCGAGCCGGGTGACGGAGATGCCGTGACTGGCGTGTATCGTGACCAGGAAGTGGCGGCTGCTGACACTGGCGAGCTGCGCCGCAGGCGGTGTTGCGCCTTGCGGCAGCCGCGCGTTGAAGTCGGCCAGGTCGCGGAACCATGCGCGCTCACGTTCTGCAACCAGTACCCGGGCGACGTCGATGCCGAGGCCCGGGACCAGGCTGGTCAGAACCTCGGCCGCAGCCGTGTTCACATTCACGGGCGTCGGTGCCGGCACGGCGGTGACATAGGGTCTGAGCCGCGCCAGCAGCGTGTGATCGATGCCCGGAATCGAAGCCACTTCGTCGGCAACGACCAGTGCTGAGTGCGGGGCGTGGTCAGTGTCTCCACGCGGGGCTGTTGCGATCCACTCCGTCATTGCGATCACGCTTGCGCGCGCTGACTCGGGGGACGTGCCGACCAGCTCCATCAGGCGCTGCAGTCGCGCGCCTGCCGCACTGCTGCGCAGGCCAGCGGGCGCGAGGTCGTTCAGATTGAAGCGCCCCGAGAGATCGATGATTTCGCCTGCGATCGTCCCGTCTGCAGCGTCTTCGCCGAGTTGCGTCGGCGGAATCCTGATGGTCCAGTTTTCACCACCGTGATCCACATTGCTTTCCAGCATGTCCAGGGCGAGGACCTGGCGTGCCCAGTCCACTGCGGCGCGGGCAAGCTGGCGTGACTGTGCCTGATCGCGGCGGCCGGTGACCGCTTCGAGGCCGCGCCCGAAATCAGCCAGCGCGGCGGCGGCCAGCATCGCGGCAAAGGTGACCGTGAGCAGGGCGAGCACGACGGCGGCGCCACGCTGACGTTCAGCGTAGCGCGAAAAGGCGGGTAATCGTGCCGGCATCAGGCAGGTCCAGTTCGAGTTCGATCGCGGCAGGCAAGGTGTCGCCCTTGCCGCCGGCGAGCGGCCAGTGCGCGCTTCGTGTTTGCGCGCTGCCCACGTCGGTGGTCAGGAAGTACCAGCGCACGGCCTGGACATCCTGTAGCAGGGGGTAGATCTCGGGCGCGCCAAGGGCTTCACGGTCGGGCCAGATCAGCCATTCGAGCTGTGCGTTGCTGAAGCGGAATCCGACCCGGCGCGCACCTTCTCCCTCGCCGCCGAGTGCGATCAGCCGCAGCTCGCTGTCGGCTCCGTTTGCACTGCGCAGCAGCGCCAGTGCCGGAGATGCCGTGCTGGTGGCGGGGAGTGCAGGCGCGGCGATCTGCAGGATCTCGAGTTCAATCAGGTGTATCGCACGCGCGATGCTGCGCCAGCGCTCGACCTCGCTGCTCACCCGTGCCTGTGTGTCGATCATCTGCGCAGTGGCGCGCCAGGTCAGCATGCCGAGCACCGAGAACAGGGCGAGGGCGACCAGCAGTTCGATCAGGGTCATGCCGCGCGCGGCTTTGCGCAGGGGTGTGCTCATTGCGGCACCCGGGTGATGTAGCCGGTGGCGCGGGCCAGGACATGGCCGCTTTCTGTGTCCATGACGTCGACGTCGATGCGGCGAAACGAGCGGTTCGATGCAGAGGCGATACGCTCGCGCCACTGAAACTCCAAGGGTCCCTGGCGCGTCCGCCCCTGGTGCACACCGGTAGCAGGAAAGCTCGCGCTGGCACGATATGCTGCGAGCCGGTCGTGGGCCACCCAGTCGGCGAGGGTGCGATCGCGCAGCTCGGCGCTTGCCAGTGCCGTGCTGCCCATGGCACGCAGCGCCGACACAAGGGCAATGGCGACAATGGCGAGGGCGACCAGGGTTTCGAGCAGCGTGAAGCCGCGTGCCGGCCGGGCTATCCGGTGTGTGGCAGCAGTCATCTCATCGCCTCGCCACGACGAATCCGAGTCACCTGGCCATTCGGCTGTCCGCGCAGCAGCTCGCTGCCGTGCCCGGTGAGCACAACGAGATCGAAGTGCGGCGCGCGGGACCCGAAGATCAGGCGCCGGCGTTCCTGACCCGCGGGCTGGGTGTTCAGTGCGGGTACGCGCTGATGCACCTGCAGCGCGCCGAGACTGAGTGGATCGGGAAGCGTGCGCGGGGCGAAAAGCGGATCGTCGTCCACGACACGCCAGCGGCCATCCGCGTCTGGCTGGGCGAAGCGGTAGCCGTCGCTCAGAAACTCAACCGCGAGTGGGCGACCCTGGACCGCAGCACGTTCGGCTCCGGCTTCGAGGACGCTGCGCAGGCGTTCGACGGCAAGATCCGAGTCGTTGGCGCGGAAGCCGTCGATTGCCAGGCTGGCGCCGCCGGTAATGATGCCGGCAATCGCCAGCACCACCATCAGTTCGACGAGCGAAAAGCCGCGTGCGAGGTGGCGGGTGTGGATCAGAACTGCCACGACCCGATGTCTGCGTCGAAGCCTTCGCCGCCGGTCTTGCCGTCGGCACCGAAGCTCATGACGTCGACGTCGCCATTGATGCCCGGGTTGAGGTACTGGTAGTCACCGCCCCAGGGGTCGGCCGGCAGGCGCTCGAGATAGGGCTTCCAGTTATCGGGGATCGGCGTCGTGTCCGGCTTCCTGACCAGGGCCGAGAGTCCCTGCGACGCCGTGGGGTAACGCCGGTTGTCGAGACGATACAGTTTGAGCGCCTGCATGATGGAGGCGAGGTCCTGGCGGGCGGCAACCACGCGTGCTTCATCGGGACGGCTCATGACACGGGGCACGACAAGTGCGGCGAGCACACCGAGGATCACGATCACCACCATGACCTCGATCAGGGTGAAGCCGCGCTGGCGCAGCGCGTGCGGGCCGTTTGCGCGGCAGGACGGGGGGAGGGCTGTCTTCATGGTCTTCACTTCATCAGGGTGTTGATTTCGATGATCGGTTGCATCACCGCCAGCACGATCACCAGCACGACGCCGCCCATCGCCAGCAGCAGTGCGGGTTCGAGCAGGCTCGCGAGCACGGCGCCGCGGCTTTCGAGTTCCTGTTGCTGAAGGCGGGCGGCACGCGCCAGCAGTTCGTCGAGCCGGCCGGTGGTCTCGCCGCTTGCGATCATGTGCACCAGCAGCGGTGGAAAGGCGCGCGTGGCACCGAGCGCCCGCGCCAGGCTCTGTCCCTCGCGCACGCGGGCGGCCGCGGCCTCGACCGCATCGCGGATTGGCAGGCGCGCGATCACCCGGCCCCCGGCTTCGAGCGCGGTCAGCAGGGGCACGCCGCTGCCGGCGAGGATGGACAGCGTGCTCGCAAAGCGTGCCGCGTCGAGCGTGCGCAGGTGGCGGCCGATGACGGGAAGGGCGAGCAGGCGGGTTTCCCAGCGTCTGCGCACGGCGGTGTTGCGCAAGGCGAGATGGGCGCAGAGGCCGGCGCCGGCGACGGCAAGCATCAGTAGCCAGCCCCAGTCGCGCAGAAGGTCAGAGACGGCGATCAGGCCGCGCGTCAGCGGCGGCAGCACCTGCTTGGTCTGTGCGAACACGCCGACGACTTGCGGCACCACATGGGTCATCAGGCCGATTACCACCAGCAGGGCGACGGCGGCGACGATCAGCGGATAGAGCAGGGCCTGCATCGTCTTCTGCTGCAGTTGCCCGTGCTGCTCCAGATAGTCGGCAAGCTGGTTCATGACCTCGGCAAGTTCGCCCGACTTCTCGCCGGCCGCAACCGAGGCGCGGTAGATCGCGGGGAAGGCTGCGGGGTAGCGGTCCAGTGCCGCTCGCAGGCTGTAGCCGGACAGGATCTCAGAGCGCAGTCCTGCAAGCAGCTGACGGGGACCTTCGTCCTCGGCCTGCTCGATCAGTGCGGCGAGCGCCTGCTCCACAGTGAGGCCTGCGGCGAGCAGGGTGGCCCACTGACGGGTGAGCAGCGCGAGCGCGGCGTCCTTGAGCCGGCGTGGCCGCCGACCGCTGCCGGGTGCGGCGGATACGGTGACGACATCGAGCGGAAACAGCCCGCGTTCGCGCAGCAGGGTGCGCGCGGCACGGCCGCTCTCGGCCTCGATCACCCCCTGGGTGGATTGGCCGGCGGTATCGAGTGCGCTGTAGCGGAAGGCTGTCATCCGGGCCTCAGTCGCGGGTGGCGCGCAGGAGTTCTTCGACCGTGGTCGTGCCGTCGGCGAGCAGTCGCAGGCCGTCCTCGCGCAGTCCGCGGGCGCCGCCGTTGCGTGAGTGTGCGCGCAGCGCGGCTTCGCCGGCGTCGTCATGGATCAGGCGGGCAGCCTCGGCGTCCACCGTCAGCAACTCGTAGATGCCGCCACGACCCTGATAGCCGGTGTGTCCGCACGCAGCGCAGCCGGCAGCCTGCCACAGGGTCTCAGGGCAGTCGGGGCCGATCAGTGCGCGTTCGCTGTCGCCGGCAGCCTGCGGGCTGCGACAGGCCGGGCACAGCCGGCGCACCAGGCGCTGGGCAAGTACGCCGCGGATGCTGGATGCGAGCAGGAAGGGCTCGATGCCCATGTCGACCAGACGGGTGATGGCCGATGCTGCATCGTTGGTGTGCAGGGTGGCGAGCACCAGGTGTCCGGTGAGGCTGGCCTGAACCGCGATGCGCGCGGTTTCGACGTCGCGGATCTCGCCAATCAGGATTACATCGGGGTCCTGGCGCAGGATGGCGCGCAGGGCGCGGGCGAAGTCGAGTTCGATGCGCGGATTGACCTGGATCTGGGCGACGCCGGGGAGGTCGTATTCAACCGGATCCTCGACGGTAACGATGTTCTGGCGCTCGCAGTCCATGGTCTGCAGGGCCGCATACAGCGTGGTGCTCTTGCCCGAGCCGGTGGGGCCGGTGACGAGCAGGATGCCGTGAGTCTGCGTGAGCAGGTCCACGAAGCGCCCGCGAATGTCGTCCGCCATGCCGAGGCGTTCGAGCCCGATCAGTGCGTTGCCCTTGTCCAGCAGACGCAGCACCAGGCGCTCGCCGTGCGTGGTGGGCAGGGTGGAGACACGCACGTCCACCTGACGGCCGGCGAGGCGCAGCGTGATACGGCCGTCCTGTGGCAGACGCTTCTCGGCGATGTCGAGGCTGGCCATGATCTTGATGCGCGAGGCCATCGCCGCATGCAGGCCACGGTGCGGGCGCGCGATGTCACGCAGCACGCCGTCGCGGCGCAGGCGCACCACCGAATGATGCTCGTAGGGTTCGATATGCACGTCCGAAGCCGCTTCGCGCACCGCCTGGGTCAGCAGCGCATTGATCATGCGGATCACCGGCGCATCGTCCTGCGATTCGAGCAGATCTTCGACCGCGGGCAGTTCGGTCATCAGCTGCGCAAGATCGACCTCGAGCCCGACGTCGGCAACGATCTCGGCGGCGCTGCCGTCTCCGGCGCTGTAGGTTTCCGCCAGATGCGTGTCGAAGCTCGCCTTTGGCACTGTCACGAGCTGCAGCGGCAGGCCGAGATGACGACGCACCTCGGCCACTGCGGCCAGGCTGGCATCCTCGCGCAGCAGCACGTCGGCGTGTTCGGTGCCGATCGCGGTGACGAGCACGCCGTGGCGGCGGGCAAAGGCGTAGGGCAGGCTGGGATTCATGTTCATCGCCTAGTCGATGCGACGGACTTCGGCTTCCTCGACCGGTGCCGGCGCGGTGCGCGGAACAGCAGGGGCGGGGCTGTCGAAGGCGGGAAGCTCCGGCGTGCCGGGTTCGCCGCTCAGCAGATCGCGCTTGCTGGCGGAGGCGCGTTGTTCGCCGATCACATAGTCGTAGCGCGAGCGGGTGATGCCGGCGTAGTCCTCGCGCTCGCGCAGGATGACCGGACGCAGGAACACGACCAGGTTGGTCTTGGTGCGCTTGCGCGTGTCGTAGCGGAACAGGGCGCCGGCCACCGGCACGTCGCCCAGCAGCGGAATCTTCTCCTCTCCGCCGCTGTAGCTGTCCTCCACCAGTCCGCCGAGCGCGATGATGGCGCCGTCGTCGATCATGACCATGGACTCGATCGAGCGTTTGGTGGTGGTGGGGCCGTTGCCGGTGTCGGTGCTGGCGACCACGGCCGAGGCTTCCTGGTAGATCGCCAGGCGAATCGAGCCGCCTTCCGAGATCTGCGGCTTGACCTTGAGCGTGAGACCGACGTCCTTGCGCTCGATGGTCTGGAACGGGTTGCTGACGGTGCTGCCTGAGCCGGTGTTGGTGTATTGGCCGGTGACGAAGGGCACGTTGCGGCCGACGACGATCTTGGCCTCTTCGTTGTCGAGGGTGACGATGTTGGGCGTGGACAGGATGTTGGCGCTGACCTCGTTTTCAAGGAAGCGCGCAAGCATGCCGAGGCGGATGATCTCGCCAACACCGGGAATGGTCACCTTGCCGTTGCCTACGGCGAGTGTCAGGCCGTTGCCGGGCGTGGCCATGGTGCCACTTGCTGCGCCGGTGATGAGTTGCATCAGGTTGTTGCCGCCGCTGCTGAACGAGGTGCCGCCGACAATGGCGGCGCTGCCGCTGTTGTCGCCCGCCGCCCACTGAATGCCGAACTCGGCAGCGCGCTCGGTCGAGATCTCGGCGATCAGCGCCTCGATGTATACCTGTGCGCGGCGGCGGTCGAGCTGGTCGATCACCACTCTCAGGTTGCGGTAGATGGCCTCAGGGGCGTTGATGATCAGCGCGTTGTTGACCGGGTCTGCCTGCACCACGCCGCCTGTGCCGGTGTCACTTCGCGTGCGCTTGTTCGTCGAACTGCTGCGCGAGGTCGATGCGGCGATGCCCATCGCGTCGCCGCCCGGTGCTGCGCTGGCGCTGCTCGCACCCGTGCTGCTCAGCATGGCGCTGCCCTGTGTGTCGGTGACGCCGCTGCCGCTCAGCGTGGCATTGAGCGTGTTGGCGACCTGCGTGGCGTCGGCGTTCTTCAGGTAGACCACATGGATGTTGCCTGCGGCGCCGGGGCGGTCGAGGCTTGCCACCAGTTGGCGTACCGCGGAGATGCGGCTGGGCGTGTCGGCGCGCACCAGCAGGCTGTTGCTGTTGGGTTCGGCGAGGATCTGCACGGCGCCGGTGCCGCCGGCTGCTGCGCCGCGCTCGGCGAGGAGGCGTGACAGCAGGGGCGCGAGGTCGACGGCGGCAGCATGGTGCAGTTCGATGACGCCGAGGTCGCCCTGCACGACGTCGAGCGATTCGATGACGCTGGCGATGCGGGCAACGTTGCCGGCGTAGTCGGTGACCACGAGGACGTTGTTCGCGGGAAAGGCGCTCACCGAATTGTTCGGCGCAACCAGCGGGCGAATGACCGACACCATTTGCGCTGCGGACTCATGACGGAGTGCGAATACCTGTGTCACCAGGCGATCGCCCCCGGCCGCTGCGACGTTCCTGCCCACTGGTACGGCATGCAGCTTGGCGTCGGCCTCGGGGACGATCTTGGTCACCCCCTTGTCCTCAACAGCGGTATAACCCTGCAGTCGCAGGGCGGAGAGCAGGATCTGATACGCAAGCTCGCGCGCCACCGGCGTATTGGTGACGATGTTGATCTTGCCCTTTACCCGGGGATCGACAAGGAAGTTCGTACCGGAGAGCTTGCCGATGGCCTGAATGACCGCATCGATGTCGGCGTTCTGGAAGTTGAGCGACACCGGGTCGTCGGCCGCGAACAATGGCAAGGGCAGAAAGGCGGCAAGCAGGACGAGACGACGCAGGCGGGAGACAAGCAGCATGGTGGTTTGGGTTCAATCCGTTGAGATGGCATCGGTGCGGGTGTCGCTGGTGGCGACGGGCGAGGTCGTGCTGTCCGCCCCTGTCATGCGCAACGCCACTGTGCGTCCGCCCGCAGCGAGTTCGATGCGGTCGGGCAGGATTCGCACCAGGCGCAGCCCGTCTGCCAGCGTTTCGTCCTGCAGGAGTGCAAGTGTTTCTCCGTCTGGTCTGCGCAGCAGGGCGAAGCCCGGTCGCTGGCCGAAGCCGGTCGCGAGCCCGATCAGCTGGTAGTCGGTGTGCACTTGCGCGCGGGGCGCGGGTTCGCTTTCGCCGCTGCCGAGCGCACGCACGATGTCGCGCGCCGCGCTTCTGGGGTCGGCAGTGTGCGACGGCAGTGCGCTGACCGGCTCGGGCGCTGTGAGTTGCCAGAAGAGCGTCGCGCACGTCCACGCCGCGACACTCAGCGCAAGGCCCCAGGCCAGTGCAGGCAGCGAGGCCTCAAGGCGACGGACGATGGCGGGCAGGGAGATCATTGCGATGAATGGGGCTGCCGGGCTTGCAGCAGGGTGGAGCAAGCACATGAAGGCATGGGTTGAAAATGGGGTGAAAATGGGGGGGCGCCGGGCTGGGGTTCAGGAGCGCAGGAATACCCGGTGCTGCATCCCCTTCTGCGGGAATGCAGCACCGGGCTCGGCCCTTGCCCCTGCGGAGGCAAGGGAGCGGGCTGGGACGATCAGGTGCCGATCACGCCACCGTCGTTCTTGGTGATGATGATCGTGGCCGAACGCGGGCGTGCGCTGCCGCCCTCGGGCCAGTTGCTGTTGCCGCCTTCACCCGGATGCTGGATGTTGATGAACATGGTCTTGCTGTCCGGGGTGAAGGTGACGCCGGTGATCTCGCACTCCTTCGGGCCGGTGAAGAAGCGGCGGATCTCCTTGGTCGTGGGGTCGGCGCACAGCATCTGGTTGTTGCCCTGACCGGCGTACTCGCCGCTGTTGCTGTAGTTGCCGTCGGTCTCGATCCACAGGCGGCCGGCGTCGTCGAAGGCAAGGCCGTCCGGGCTGTTGAAGGTGTTATCGACGGTGACGTTGTCCGAGCCCGACTTGAGGTTGCTGCGATCGGGGTAGACGTTCGGATTGCCGGCCAGTACGAAGATGTCCCACTCGAAGGTCAGTGCGGCTGCGTCGCCACCGGTTTCGCGCCAGCGCACGATCTGGCCGTAGCGGTTGGCGGTACGGGGGTTGGCGTCGTCGGTGACGGAGCGGCCCGAGTTGTTGGTCAGGGTTGCATAGACTTCGCCGGTGCTCGGATGAACCGTGACCCACTCCGGGCGATCCATCTTGGTGGCGCCGACAGCGTCTGCAGCAAGGCGGGTGTGAATCAGCACTTCGGCCTGGCTGGCAAAGCTTGAATCGGCGGCCAGCGTGGCATTGGCCGTCTTGTCGAGCAGGATCCACTCGCCATTGCCCATGAAGTCGCCCGTGGTCGAGCCATCGTTGAAGCGGGCAACATAGAGCTTGCCCGAGTCCAGCAGGTTGGCGTTGGCGCGGTCGTTGCCCTTGGTGTAGACACCATCGGATACGAACTTGTAGATGTAGTCGTTGGCCTGGTCGTCACCCATGTACACCACGACATGATTGTCGGGGGTCAGGGTGTAGGCAGCGTTCTCATGCTTGATGCGACCGAGTGCGGTGCGCTTCTTCGGTGTCGAATGACGGTCGAAGGGATCGATCTCCACGATCCAGCCGAAACGGTTCGATTCGTTGGGCTCCTTCGCGTAGTCGAAACGGTCGATGTATTCCTCCCAGCCGTAGCCGGTGGTCTGACCGCTGACGCCATAGCGCTTCTGCGCAGTCGTGCGCGTGTCGCTGCCGCTGCGGGTGCCGAAGTACTGGTTGAAGTTTTCTTCACAGGTCAGGTAGGTGCCCCACGGCGTGTATCCGTTGCCGCAGTTGTTCAGGGTGCCGCGAACCAGGGTGCCCGACGCATCGGCGCTGGTCTTCATCAGCGCGTCGCCTGCAGCAGGGCCGGTGATCAGCATCGGCGTGTCGCCGGTGATGCGACGGTTGTACTGGGAGTCGATGACGATCTCCCACTTGCCGCTATTGAGCTTGATGTGGATGACCGATACGCCGTGGGCGTGGATGGCCTTGTAGGCATCGTCAGCGCTGTTCGACACGCCATCGGCAAACAGGTGGCGAGTGTTCACGTATTCGTGGTTCATCACCAGCAGGCCTTCCTTGCTGCCGTTGAGCGCAAAGTAGTGGATGCCGTCGTGGTTGTCGCCGACCTGACGTGCCTGGGCTGCGGCATCGTCGCTGGCGTCGCTGGCCCAGGTCGAGCCTGCGCCGGTGGAAAAGAGCGGCGTGCCCCACGGCGCGAACACGGTTGCCGTGTAACCCGGGGCGACGGCGACGCTGTCGTCGGTCGACGTCGGGATGGCGGTGAAGCCGAGGAGCGGGCCCGCCGGCGGCTTGGGATTGACCTCGATGATGCAGCCGCTCAGGCCGCCTGACATGAAGGCAGCGGCCGACAGGCCGAGACCCGTCCTGAAAAAGCCACGACGGCTGACGGCGCGATTCACGACCGACTGGAAATGTTCGTTGTTCGAGGTATTGGTCGGCAGGTCTTCGGAATCGAGCGGCGTTGACTGAGACATTCATGTTCTCCGGGGGGATAAGAGATCCGGATTCTGGGCACGACATATTGCAATGGCGTGAAACGGAGCGCGGCGACCTCATCCGTGCTCGAATTATTGTGTCTGGCGCCTGAAGATGCCGTGTCTGCGCGACGGCCCCTGCGCCCGGGGGCAGGGGCGAGTCTGCTCCACATTCGCGCGATTACGCGTGCGCAAAGGGCACCGGGCAGGGCGCTTGGCTTAGAATGCCGCTTTGCCTGCGCTTTTCATGACCGATTTCGCCCATCTCTTCTCGTCCGATGGCCCGCTGGTGCAGGCGATTCCCGGC
Organism: Parazoarcus communis; assembly: GCF_003111665.1. Taxonomy (NCBI): domain Bacteria; kingdom Pseudomonadati; phylum Pseudomonadota; class Betaproteobacteria; order Rhodocyclales; family Zoogloeaceae; genus Parazoarcus; species Parazoarcus communis. The sequence continues at coordinate 3,154,721 of NZ_CP022188.1, forward strand.
TATCGCCCGCGTCCGCAGCAGGTCGAGATGGCGCAGAAGATCGGCGAAGCCATTCGTGGCAACCGGGTGCTGGTGGCCGAGGCGGGCACCGGGACGGGCAAGACCTTTGCCTATCTCGTGCCGGCGCTGATGTCGGGCGGCAAGGTGATTGTCTCCACCGGCACGAAGACGCTGCAGGATCAGCTTTTCAATCGGGACCTGCCCACGGTGCGGGCCGCGCTCAAGGTGCCGGTGTCGATTGCGCTGCTCAAGGGGCGCGCCAATTACGTGTGCCATTACCACCTCGAGCGTAACGAGCGCGACGGGCGCTTCCAGACGCCGCAGGATGCGGCCGACCTGCGCGCCATTTCGCGCTTCGCCCGCCTGACCCAGAGCGGCGACAAGGCCGAATGCACCGATGTGCGCGAAGACTCCGCAGCGTGGATCGCGGCGACCTCCACCCGCGACAACTGCCTCGGACAGGACTGCCCGCAGGTGAAGGAGTGCTTCGTCATGCAGGCGCGCCGCACAGCGATGGAAGCCGATGTGGTGGTGGTGAACCATCACCTCTTCTTTGCCGACGTGATGCTGCGCGACGAGGGCATGGGCGAATTGCTGCCTGCCTGCAATGCCGTGATCTTCGACGAGGCGCATCAGCTGCCCGAGACGGCCAGCCTGTTCTTTGGCGAGACGGTGTCGACTTCACAGGTGCTGGAGCTGGCGCGCGATACGCGCTCGGAGACCGTATCCGGCGCACGCGACTGCATCGCCCTGATCGACGAGACACGGGCGCTCGAAAAGGCTGCGCGCGACCTGCGCCTGGTGTTCGGTACCGAGAGTACCCGCATGGCGGCGGCGCAGGCGGCGGAGAAGGAAGACTTCACCGCGCAGGTGGATGCGCTTGCCGCGGCGCTCGACAAGATGGAGGCGGTGCTCGATACCCAGGCTGAACGCTCGGAGGGGCTCGCGAACTGCTTGCGCCGTGCGCAGGAGATGAGCGAGCGGCTGCGGCGCTGGCTCAGCCCTGACGAGAAGGACCTGATCCGCTGGGTTGAGATCTTTGCCCAGTCGCTGGCCCTCAACGCCACGCCGCTGCATGTGTCGGACGTTTTCAAGCGTCAGCTCGAAGCGCAGCCGCGAGCCTGGGTGTTTACCTCGGCCACGCTCGCGGTGGGCAAGGCTGACTTCGGTCACTACAACCGCGAGCTCGGGCTGGCGTGGATGGACCCGCCGCCGATGACCGCGGTCTGGGGCAGCCCCTTCGACTACGCCACCCAGGCGCTCCTGTATGCGCCGCAAGGCATGCCCGACCCCAACTCGCCCGACTACATCGAGGCGGTTGCCCGTACCGCGCTGCCGCTGATCCGCGCCGCGCGCGGGCGCGCTTTCGTGCTGTGCACCTCCCTGCGCGCGATGCGCCGGGTGCACGAGCTGATCGCGGACGGTCTGCAGCAGGCCAATGACCCGCTGCCTTTGCTGCTGCAGGGTGAAGGGTCGCGCACCGAACTGTTGGACCGTTTCCGCAAGCTGGGCAATGCGGTGCTCGTGGCCAGCCAGAGCTTCTGGGAAGGCGTCGATGTGCCCGGCGATGCGCTCTCGCTGGTGGTGATCGACAAGCTGCCCTTTGCGCCGCCTGACGATCCGGTGCTTGCCGCTCGTGTCGAGCACATGCAGCGTCAGGGGCTGAGTCCCTTCATCCACCATCAGTTGCCACGCGCGGTCATCAGCATGAAGCAGGGTGCCGGGCGGCTGATCCGTACCGAGCGCGACAGCGGCGTGCTGTGCATCTGCGACCCGCGCATGATCGAGAAGTCCTACGGCAAGGTGGTGTGGCGCAGCCTGCCACCGATGCGCCGGACCCGTGTCGAGGGCGAAGCGGTTGCCTTCCTCGAAACCCTGCCGCCACCGCGAAGCGCCGACTGAATCCGGGTGTGCCGCACACCGGCACAGCCTGTTCGCGATCAAGTCCGGCCTGCGCCGGCTTGTTGTATGCTCTTTGTCCCGAACAAAGAGACGTCGGTCAGACGCACGATAATGAAAGTTTTTGGCATTGCCGGCTGGTCCGGCTCGGGCAAGACCACGCTGGTGGAGAAGCTGATCCCCGAGATCACCTCCCGCGGTCTGCGCGTATCGGTGATCAAGCACGCCCACCATGGTTTCGATCTCGACCGTCCGGGCAAGGACTCCTACCGCCATCGCGAGGCGGGCGCCACCCAGGTGCTGATGTTGTCCAACGATCGCTGGGTGCTGATGCATGAACTGCGCGGGCGCGCCGAGCCAACGCTCGAAGAGCAGTTGCGCCTGCTCGCGCCCTGCGATGTGGTCCTGATCGAGGGCTACAAGGCCGCTGCCGTGCCCAAGATCGAGATTCACCGCCCGGCGCACGGCAAGCCACCCTTGTGGCCGGAGAATCCGCATGTGGTGGCGGTGGCCAGCGATGCCGATATCGACTGCCCGATGCCGCGCCTGCCCCTGAACGATCCGGCTGTCGTGGTTCAATTCATTCTTGATTATCCGGAAGCCTCATGAACGCCAATATGCTCAGTTTTGATGAAGCGCTCGGCCGCATTGTCGGCTACGCACGACCAGTGCACGAGATCGACGAGATCGACACCATGATGGCCGCCGGCCGGGTGCTTGCTGTTGCGCAGCATTCGCCGATCTGCCAGCCGCCGATGGACAATTCCGCCATGGACGGCTACGCGCTGCGCGTGGCCGATGTGCCTGCGCCGGGCACCCGCCTGCCGGTGAGCCAGCGCATTCCGGCAGGCTCGGTGGGGACGACGCTCGAACCCGGCACTGCGGCCCGCATCTTTACCGGCGCGCCGCTGCCCGACGGGGCGGACGCGGTGGTCATGCAGGAGTTGTGCGAACACGACGGCGACGCGGTTATCGTCAATCACACGCCCAAACTTGGCGAGGCGGTCCGTCGCGCCGGCGAAGACGTCGCGCTCGGCGCCGAAGTGCTGGCCGCAGGTACACGCCTGCGTCCGCAGGATCTGGCGCTGGCCGCATCCGTGGGCCTGGCCCGCTTGCCGGTGCTGCGACGGATGAAGGTCGCGGTGTTTTCGACCGGCAGCGAGCTGGTGATGCCCGGTCAGCCCCTGCCACCGGGTGGCATCTACAATTCCAATCGCTTCATGCTGCGCGCGCTGCTGAGCCAGCTCGGGTGCGAGGTCGTTGATCTCGGCATCGTGCCGGACAATCTCGATGCCACGCGCAAGGTCTTGCGCGAGGCGGCCCAGGGTAATGATCTGATCGTCACCAGTGGCGGCGTGTCGGTGGGCGAGGAGGATCACGTCAAGCCTGCGGTCGAGGCCGAGGGCAGCCTGGACATGTGGAAGATCGCGATGAAGCCGGGCAAGCCGCTGGCCTACGGTCGGGTGCATGGCGCGGCCTTCATCGGTCTGCCGGGCAATCCGGTGTCGAGCTTCGTCACCTTCCTGCTGATGGTGCGACCATTCATTCTTGCCACGCAGGGCGTGAGCGAAGTCGCGCCGCAGGATGTGACGCTTACTGCGGCCTTTGACTGGACCCGCCCCGACCGGCGGCGTGAGTTCCTGCGCGCACGCATGACCAGCGAGGGCACGGTCGAACTGTTTGCCAACCAGGGCGCTGCGGCGCTCAATTCCACGACCTGGGCCAATGGTCTGGTCGATATTCCGGCGGACACGAAGATCGCGCGTGGCGAAAAGGTCCGTTTCCTGCCTTACGGCGATTTGCTATGGTGAGTTCCATGAAAGTGAGAATTCTCTATTTCGCCAGCCTTCGCGAGGCCGTGGGCCGCGCCAGCGAGGAGCTCGACGTGCCCGCAGAGGTTGGCACGCTTGGGGCCTTGCGCGCGTTTCTGGCCGCACGCGGAGAGGGCTGGGAGGCGCTTGGTGTGGGGCGCAATGTGCGGGCGGCGCTCAACCAGCGCATGTCGGGGGCGGACACAGCACTGTCCGCGGGTGACGAGGTGGCGTTCTTTCCACCGGTTACCGGAGGCTGAGCCATGAGCGTGAGCGTGCAGGAGGCAGATTTCGATACGGGGGCAGAGATTGCCGCCTTGTCAGCCGGGCGCCCTGAGGTCGGGGCCGTCGCGAGTTTTGTCGGGCTGGTGCGTGACATCAGCGAGGGGAGCGAAGTGTCGGCGATGACGCTGGAACATTACCCCGGCATGACCGAGCAGGCGCTGGAAGATATCGTGGCCGAAGCCAGACAGCGCTGGACGCTGCATGGCGTGCGTGTCATTCACCGCTTCGGGCCCTTGTTGCCCGGGGATCAGATCGTGTTCGTCGGCGTTGCCGGCGAACATCGTGGCGAATCCTTTGAGGCCTGCGCCTTCATCATGGATTACCTCAAGACCCGGGCGCCGTTCTGGAAACGGGAGGAAACGCCGGAAGGGGCGCGCTGGGTGGATGCGCGCGAGAGCGATGACTCTGCTGCCGAGCGCTGGTCCGAAGACTGGGACGAAATCGAGCAGCGCCGTTGAGGCGGTGTGCTGTGTGATGTGATGTGATGGTCCGGGAACGCGGACCATCAAAAAAACGGCGCCTGCGGGCGCCGTTTTTCTGTGGACCAGCTTGCGCCTTACTTGCGACCCTTGGACGGCGGCTGGGAAAATGCCTGGAAGGCCTGGGTCGAGGCACGGGTCATCTGTTCGAAGGCGGCGCGGGTCGTGTCCATCGCCGTCTGCATCGCGCTCATTGCATTCTGATCCGAGATCGGGATGCCCTGGAACATCTTCTGCATGGCCTCGAACACATCCTGGCTGCCGGTGCTCAGTTGCTCGCCGACCAGCTTGCCGACCTCGGCCTGGGTGCGGGTGGTGATCTCTGCCATGTCTCGCGCACAGGCGAGCATCTTTTCGGTTGTGGTCTGCGCATACTGGGTACGCAGTTCGACGGCCTGTTTGGGGTCCTTGATTGCTGCGAGCGCCTTGGCGTTCTGCACCCCTTCTTCGAAAAGGGACTTGGCCGTGGCGACCTGAATTTCCATGACGCGCTGGGAATTCTCGATTGAGAGTTGCGCCAGACGCATGGCCGCTTCAAGGTTTTTTTTCTGGAGCTCGTTGTACTGATCCTGTTGTTTCGTAGCCATGTGCAATCTCCTCGTTAGTGGTTTGGATGCAGGAGGCGGTGTGCACAAATTTCCGACGCGGTGCGATGCCAATTGGCATGCGGGCGCCACTCCCTCGCCTCTGATTGAACGATAGCACAGCAGTCTTTCGTCCTGTTGCACTGTGCGGCAATTGGCGAGCGGGCGCCGGGGCTCAGGCAGTGGCATGCCCGATTGTCGTGACGAGTTGCTCTTGCGGCTGCTGCCGTTCAGTTCTTCCTGGACGGCTGCTTTTCCGCTGCCTTGGCCGGCTTCGCTGCAGCCGCCTTTGCCGCAGCGGGTTTGGCCGCAGCCGGTTTTGCTGAGGGCGCCGGCTTTGCTTTTGCCGTGCTCTTTGTCGCCGGCTGGGTCCGCTTCGAAGGTGTTTTGGCAGCGCTGTTCGAACGTTTCGATGACGTGGATGCGGCTCTTGCGGATGTATTTCCCTTCTTGCTGGAGATCGCGCTGGTGTTCAGTTTTACCGCAGGCGGGGAGGAGAGCCGGCTGTTCCCCGGGAGTAGCCGACTGATGGCCAGCGCACCGCTGGGATCGATACCGTCGGGGACGAGCAGGGTATGGCCGGCGCTGAGCCGGCTGCCCGAGGCCAGACCATTAAGCTGCATCAGTTGCGCGAGGGTCAGGCCGTGGCGGCTGGCAATGGTGTCGAGCTTCTCGCCGGGCTCAAGGTCGTGAGTCCGCCAGCCCTTGCCCGATTGTGCGAACTCGCCCAGGCGCGCCTCGAAGTTGCTCGCACGGTCGGCAGGAACGACCAGGGTCTGGCCCGGCGCGGTAATGGCAGGGCGGTTGTAGCCGGGGTTGAGCGCAAGAAACTCTTCCAGCGACATGTCTGCAAAGGTTGCCGCCGTGGCGAGGTCGATGCCGGCCGGTGCGTTGAGGGTGACGAAATGCTGTTCGTTGGCGACGTAAGGCAGTTCGAGATGGAACATTTCCGGCTCGGCGACGATGTTCTTGATGGCCTGCAACTTGGGAACGTAGTTGCGGGTCTCGTTCGGCATCTTCAGTTCGCTGTACTCGGTCGGCAGGCCCGCATCCCGGTTGCGCTGCAGAGCGCGGCCGACTGCGCCTTCACCCCAGTTGTAGGAGGCGAGGGCAAGCTGCCAGTCGCCATGCATCTCGTAGATGTACTGCAGATAATCGAGTGCAGCGTTGGTAGATGCAATCACGTCGCGGCGCTCATCGACCCAATTGTCCTGAGTCAGATTGAAGTTGCGCCCGGTGGAGGGAATGAACTGCCACAGCCCGGATGCGTGTGCACGGGAGTAGGCGAGCGGGTTGTAGCTGCTTTCGACCATCGGCAGCAAGGCCAGCTCGGTGGGCATGCCGCGACGCTCGAGCTCATCGACGATGTAATAGAGATAGCGCCCGCCGCGGGAAAACACCTGTTTCAGGAAGCCGGGACGGTTGAGGTAGAAGATCTGCTGCTCGGCCACCAGTGGGCTGTCGAGATCCGGCATGCCAAAGCCGCGCCGGATGCGGTCCCAGATATCGTTGGCGTCGCGTGTCAGGTCGAGCGTAAGCACTCGTGGGGGCGGCTCGGCGGCAGGCGGGAGGCGCAGCGCAGGGGCGGATGGGAGTGTTGCAGACGTGTCCGTGCTGTCGGCAGCCTGAACGGTTGCGAACGCTTGCAGCGCAAAGACAAGGAAAAGCAGCGAAAAGAGCTTCGCCATCGGACCCAACCGGCGAAAAGCAAAGGAGTCTATCGGGCACCCAGAAGGGCGTCAAACGGTCTTACACATACGGAAAGACGCAACAGTTTGGGTGTTCCCTTGGTAGGATTGCGGGATTGCCCCTATTTCACGTCTTGCGGGAAACATGAAAGTTCTGGTTATCGAGGACACTGTCACCAGCGCGACGCTGGTCTGTCATCAGCTCACCAAGATGGGGCTGGCAGCTTCGCATGCGCGAGACGGAGCGAGCGGGATCGAGATGTTCAAGCGCGAACGTCCCGACCTCGTATTGCTGGACATCATCATGCCGGGTATGGATGGTTTCGAAGTTGCCCACCGCATCCGTCAGCTCGAGCAGGATGGCGACTGGACGCCGATCATTTTTCTCACTGCACGCGCGAGCGACGGCGACTTGCAGCGGGCAATCGAGGTTGGCGGAGACGACTATCTGGTCAAGCCGGTGTCCGAGGTCGTGCTCAAGGCCAAAGTCGGGGCGATGCAGCGAATCGCGCAAATGCGCTATTCGCTGCTGGTGCTCACGCGCAAACTCGATGATGCCAACCGGGAGCTTACCCGTTTGTCCTCAGTTGACGGCCTGACCGGGATCGCCAACCGTCGTCGTTTCGACGAGAGTCTGCGGCGTGAGTGGCGCCGTGCATCGCGTGCGGAATCGCCGGTGTCGCTGCTCATCGTCGATGTCGATTGCTTCAAGCCCTTCAATGACAACTACGGGCATCAGGTGGGCGACGAATGTCTCAAGGCAGTGGCGCGCACACTCGAGCAGAAATTGCGCCGCCCCACCGATCTTGTGGCACGCTACGGCGGCGAGGAGTTTGCTGCCGTCCTGCCCGAAACGGCGCTCGAAGGTGCGCTTGGGGTTGCAGAACTGATGCGCGACGGTGTCGAGTCGCTTGCCATTACGCATCGTTTTTCGGTGGCCGCAAACGTGGTGACGATCAGCGCGGGCGTGGCGAGCATGGTGCCTGCTCGAGGCGACGAGAACGGTTTTGAGCGTTTGCTGAAATCAGCGGACGATGCTTTGTACCGGGCCAAGAAGTCTGGCCGGAACCGGGTTGCAGCGGGTCTGCAGGAAGCCGGCATGGAAATCGGATTGCAAGAGTGACGAGAGCGTCCAAGAAAATTATCGTTGTGGATGACAATGAAGTCATCCGGATGGCGCTGCGTGCCATTCTCCGACAGGCGGGCTTCAACGTCGTTGGCGAGGCCCGCGACGGCGAAGCCGTGATCGAACTGGTCGAGAAGCTGGGGCCGGATCTGGTGTGCCTGGATGTGATGATGCCCGGGCGCAGTGGGCTCGAGGTTCTGACAGAGCTGCGTGAGCGTTTTCCCGCGCTGAAGGTGTTGATGATCACCGGTCTCAGCGACCGTGACACGGTGACCACGGTGGTCGATCAGGGGGCGGTGGGCATGGTGCTCAAGCCCTTCAACTCGGCACGCGTGGTCGAAACAGTGTCGCGCGTGCTGGGCCTGAGTGCGCCGGAGTAGGGCGTCGAGCGCTGCGGGCGCAAGGCGCCGGCAGCGACGCGGTGGCCTGGGTACGGAGATTATGGCTGCGTTGAGGTGAGACCTAACCCCGTGGCGTTCAGTCCGGCCGCAGGTGGCAGTGGACACTCTCCACCCTTCCGGGCTTCTAGAAGCTGTCTTTCCAGGTCCTCAGCGCGCGCAGACACGCCAGCGGGCTTTCCGGCGTTTTTCCCGTGTGTTTTCTGACTGCCTCGATCACACTCGGCTCGTTCGTGCGCAGGAAGGGATTGATGTCCTTTTCGAGTGCGATCGTGCTCGGTAGCGTGGGGCGCCCCTTAGCGCGCAAGGTTTCGCAATGTGCGGCGTAGCAGTCACGCTCCGGGTTGTCGGGGTCGGCCGCGCGGGAGAAGGCCAGGTTCGACAAGGTGTATTCGTGGGTGCAATAGACCCGGGTATCGCCATCGAGTGCTGCGAAACGGGAGAGTGCTTTTTCCAGCTGCTCCACCGTACCCTCGAAGAGGCGGCCGCAGCCCGCCGAGAACAGGGTGTCGCCGCAAAAGAGCAGGCCGGGGGCGTGATACGCAATATGTCCGGCCGTATGCGCAGGCACATCGAGTACCGTCAGCTTGAGGCCGAGTCCGGGAAGGGTGACGCTGTCGCCATCCGACAGCGGGTTGCTGACGCCGGCAATGTGCTCGCTTGCAGGGCCGAATACCGGCACCGGACAGGCCTTCAGCAGCGCGGGCAGGCCGCCGACGTGGTCGGCATGATGGTGGGTGACCAGGACGGCGGACAGCGTCAGACCATGCGCCGAAAGATAGTCGAGGACGGGCGAGGCATCACCTGGATCGACAGCGACCGCGTGGCGATCGTCGTGAATCAGCCAGATGTAGTTATCGCGGAAGGCAGGAAGAGGGATAATGTTCATCTTCAGGATTTTGAAGCGCTGTCGATTCGTGTCAATCCCCGGTTTGTCGGAATGGCTGGAAACACCCCAGGGACGCTATCTGCTCGAGTGGGAGCAGAAGCGTCTGGAGGCGGTGGTGGCCGACATCTTCGGCTACAACGCGATGCAGCTCGGATTGCCCGGCCTGGATCTCCTGAGCGCGAACCGCATGCCTTTCCGTTTCCGGTGTGCCAGCCGTGGCGATGTCGCGGTTGTCGCCTCGTATGAAGACCTGCCTTTCGCAAGTGGGAGCCTCGACCTGGTCGTCTTGCCCCACGTGCTCGAGTTTTCTTCTCGCCCCCATCAGGTGCTACGCGAGGTCGAACGTGTGCTGGTGGCGGAAGGCAGCGTGGTGATCAGTGGCTTCAACCCCTACAGTCTGTGGGGTGTGCGCCGGCTGGCTGCGCGCAAGGGCGGAGTCATGCCGTGGACCGGACAGTATCTGTCGGTGCCGCGGATCAGGGACTGGTTCTCGCTGCTCGGATTCGAAACCCAGGCAGGCGGTTTTGGCTGTTATGTACCCGCTGTCACCACGCCCGAATGGCTGGACCGGTGGCGCTTCATGGACAGGTTTGGACCGCGCTGGTGGCCGGTGTGCGGAGCGGCATATGTGGTTCAGGGCATCAAGCGGGTGCAGGGCACACGGCTGATCATGCCCAACTGGAACGAACGACGTGCCAGTTCAAAACGCTTGTCGGCCGTGGCCCAGCGTGAAATTCATCCGGGAAGTACAAGGAAAACCCAATAGAAATGGAAGAAGTCGATATTTACACCGATGGTGCGTGCAGCGGCAATCCCGGTCCGGGCGGCTGGGGGGCGATTCTGCGCAGCGGTGGTCATGAGAAGGAAATCTGGGGTGGCGAGCTCCAGACCACCAACAACCGCATGGAGATGATGGCAGTCATCCGCGCTTTCGAGCTCCTCAAGCGGCCGGTGACGGTGCGCGTGCATACCGACAGCCAGTATGTGCAGAAGGGCATCTCGGAGTGGATCAAGGGCTGGAAGGCGCGGGGCTGGAAGACGGCCTCGAAGGAGCCGGTCAAGAACGCAGACCTGTGGCGCACGCTGGATGCGGCAGTTGCCATGCACCAGGTGAAGTGGCTGTGGGTGAAGGGACATGCGGGCCACCCCGAGAACGAACGGGCCGACGAACTCGCACGGCGCGGGGTCGAAGAGATACGCAAGACGGGCCGGACGGCGCAGGCATGAAACACGAAGGAAAGTACTGATGAGACAGATTGTTCTCGATACCGAAACCACCGGTCTGGACTGGCGCAACGGTGACCGGGTGATTGAAATCGGCTGTGTCGAGTTGCTCAACCGCAATCTGACCGGGCGCCATTATCACGTCTTCATCAATCCCGAGCGCGCAATCGACGCCGAGGCTGAGGCGGTCCACGGTATTTCGCTGGAGTTCCTCGCCGACAAGCCGAAGTTCGCGGGCGTCGCGAACAGCTTCGAGGAGTTTGTGCGCGATGCGGAACTGGTCATTCACAATGCCAGCTTTGACGTCGGCTTTCTCAATCACGAGTTGAACCTGCTGGGGCGGCCGCCGATCGATCAGTTGTGCTGCGGCGTGGTCGACACGCTGAAGATGGCGAAGGAGCAGAATCCGGGCAAGAAGGCCTCGCTCGATGCCTTGTGCGACCGCTTCGCGATCGATAACGGCCATCGGACGCTACACGGCGCATTGCTCGATGCGGAGTTGCTTGCCGAGGTCTATCTGGCAATGACGCGTGGTCAGGAGAGCCTGATCATGACGCTTGAGGAAGAGCCCGGTTCGGCTCAGTTCGACGCTGCCGGTGGCGGATTCGAGCGGCCCCCGCAGCTGATTCAGCGCGCGTCTGCAGCCGAGCTGGAAGCGCACGATCAGCTCTTGGCGGACATTTCCAAGGCAAACAAGGGTTTGTGTCTGTGGCTGCCGCCGGAGCCGGCGGTCGAGGAAGCTGCCTGAGGACAGCGACGCCCGGGGCGCCCGCAATGGGCGCCCCGGGCAGGCGTCAGCCGCCGCGGATGCGGGTTGTCTTGTGGCTGATCCGGAGTTTTTCCAGACCTCTGAGAATGTCGCGACGCGAGATCTGTCCGATCAGACGCTGGCCTTCCACCACCGGCAGGCAGCGGTAGGTCTGTCCAAGAAAGAGTTCGATGGCGTCGATCAGACTGCTGTCGCCAGTGACTGACACCACGTTCTTGCTCATGTAGTCGCGGACGAGTCCGGCCTGTTGCTCGAAGTAGGATGCGTTGAGCGCGACCTTCAGGCAGTCCTTCTCCGACAGGAAACCAATCAGATGACCGTTGCTATTGGCCACCGGAGCACCGCTTAGACCGTGTTCAAGAAGAGTGTGGATGGCATGCAGAACCTCGTCTTCGGGATGAAGCGCCAGGTGGTCGCCGATCATGTAGTCCTTGACGAGCAGTGAATGGAGCATCGCGCCTCCTAAATGGTGATCAGGTTTGTTGTTGTTCGGCCTGTGCCTTCATGCGGGCCAGCCGTTTGGGGCAGGGGTTCTCGCAGCCGCCTTCGCATTCGAGGCCGACCGCGCCAAGCCCGCCGCAACTGCCGGCAATTGGCTTGCGCCCAAATATGACGCCGATGGCCATCGCTGCAATCACGATGCCAACGACAAGCAGTGCAAGAATGAATGTACTCATGTCGGTTCCAGTTGAAGTCGCAATGATATACGGGGTGGACAATACCGCGGGCAGCTTCGTTCTTAAAGAACGAGTGTGCCGCCCGGCAGGCTGCCGGCCTGCTCTAGGCGCGTGACAGTGGGCAGCAGGTCGAGCCCGGTCGCCGCCTTCAGCATGCTGGCGCGTTCGCGCAGTTCCGCCAGCGGACGGTTCAGGCTGTCGCCTGCGGCGCCAAAAGCGACCACATTGCCGCTGTCGCAGGACGGGAAAGCGATCGCACGATCATCGAAAGCCGTGAGGATACGATCCACGCTGGCCTTGTAGCCCCGCGAACGGCCGAAGAGGTTCACCGACATCAGTCCCTGATCCGACAGCCGTGTGCGCACGGCCTGGTAGAAGGGCAGGGTGTCGAGCACGCCGGCGCGGGCGTTACGGTCGAAGCCGTCGACCAGGATGTAGTCATAGCGCGTGTCCTTTTCCATCACATACTGGGCACCGTCACCGATATGGATCGAGAAGCGCGCGTCCTCCTGCGGCAGGCGGAAGAACTGGCGTGCGGCCGCGACCACCGAAGGGGCGATCTCGACCACCTGAATGCGGCTCTGCGGCAGATGATGGTGGATGAAACGGGTCAGCGAGGCCGCGCCCAGTCCGATGAGCAGCACCCGTCGCGGCCATTCACCGGCATCCTCCGCCAGACCGTCGCGCAGCAGCAGGCCTGCCATCATCTCGCGGGTATAGGCAAGCTCCAGTGCATTGGGTTTGCGGATACGCATGGCGCCCTGCACCCACTCCGAGCCGAAGTGAAGGTAGCGGACGCCGGCTTCTTCGGAAATGTCGATCGGCGTACTCATGTACTCATCCGTTTCAGTGCATACAGTTGTTCGAGTGCCTCGCGCGGGCTGAGGCTGTCCGGGTCGACATCGGCCAGTGCGGTGAGTACCGGGTGCGACAGCGGGGCTGTTTCGGGTTCGGGCAGGGTGGCAAAGAGGTCGGCCTGGGGGCCGTTGCCGATCTCGCGATTCTCCAGTGCGCGCAGGCGGCGCTTGGCGTCGCGGATGACGGTGGCCGGAATGCCGGCCAGCGCGGCGACTTCGATCCCGTAACTCTGGCTCGCGGGGCCTTCTTCCAGTGCATGGAGGAAGACGATGCGATGACCGTGCTCGACCGCGTCCAGGTGCACGTTGGCGCACTCAGGGTATTCGGTGTTGAGCCGTGTGAGTTCGAAGTAGTGGGTGGCGAACAGCGTGAGGCTGCGGTTCTTCTCCAGCAGGTGACGGGCGATGGAGAAGGCCAGCGCGAGACCGTCGAAGGTGGAGGTGCCACGGCCGATCTCGTCCATCAGCACCAGGCTGTGTTCGGTGGCGCCGTGCAGGATGGCCGAGGCTTCGGTCATCTCGACCATGAAGGTGGAGCGTCCGGAGGCGAGGTCGTCCGAGGCGCCGATCCGGGTGAAGATCGCATCGAGCGGCCCGAGGGTGGCGCTTTGGGCCGGGACGAAGCTGCCCACGTGCGCGAGCAGGCAGATCAGTGCAACCTGCCGCATGAATGTGGATTTACCGCCCATGTTGGGGCCGGTGATCATCAGCATGCGCCGGGTGGGCGCGAGCCGGGCATCGTTCTGGATGAAGTCCTCGACCTGGCGCTCGACCACAGGGTGGCGTCCACCGGCGATGGCAATGCCGGGTTGATCGGAGAACATCGGTGCGACATAGCCATAGCGCAGGGCGGCGTCGGCAAAGGCGGCGAGCCCGTCGAGCGTGGCCAGCGCACGGGCGATGGCCTGCAGCGGCGGGATGTGCTGGGCCAGGGCGTCGAGGATCTGTTCGTAGAGCAGTTTCTCGCGCGCAAGTGCGCGCTCCTGTGCCGACAATGCCTTGTCCTCGAAGGCTTTGAGCTCGGGGGTGATGTAGCGCTCGGCGTTCTTCAGAGTCTGGCGGCGGCGATAGTCTTCGGGCACCTTGTCGGCGTGCAGGCGGCTGACTTCGATGTAGAAGCCGTGCACGCGGTTGAATTCGACCTTCAGCCCCGGAATCCCGCTGCGCTCGCGTTCGCGCACCTCAAGCGCCATCAGGAACTCGCCGCAGTTGGTCTGGATGTCGCGTAATTCGTCGAGTTCGGCATCGAAGCCGGTCGCGATCACGCCGCCGTCGCGCACCATGGCTGCCGGTTCGTCGGTGATCGCACGGCCGAGGAGCTCGAGTGCGTCAGGCGAGATTGCCAGCCCGGCAGCGATGCCCGCCAGCAGTTCGCTGCGGGTCGAGGCCAGCGCATCAGCAAGTTGTGGCAGGCGCGCCAGGCTCTCGCGCAGGGCCGACAGATCGCGCGGCCGTGCGCTGCGCAGGGCGATGCGGGCGGTGATGCGGTCCACGTCGGCCACGCCGCGCAAGGCGCTGCGCACAGCGGATGCGATCTGGCCGTCGCCCTCACCGACGAGTTCGGCAACCGCATGATGGCGGGCAGCGGGCAGCCTGCGGTCGCGCAGCGGATGATGCAGCGCGTGGCGCATCCAGCGCGAGCCCATGCTGGTGACGCAGGTGTCGAGCAGCGACAGCAGGGTGGGCGAGCTTTCGCCGCGCAGGGTTTCGGTGAGCTCCAGGTTGCGCCGGGTCGCGGCGTCGAGGCGGAGGTATTCCGATTCGCGTTCGACGGTCAGGCCGGTGATGTGGGTCAGGCTCTGGCGCTGGGTGGTCTTGGCGTAGTCGTAGAGTGCCGCGGCTGCGCCGAGCGCCACTGGCAGTTCATCAACACCGAAGCCGGCGAGGTCGCGGGTGGCGAAGTGGCCGGTGAGCATACGCACGCCGGTTTCGGCATCGAACTGCCAGTCGGCCAGGCGGCGCAGCGCGGGGGACAGGCTCTCGATCAGCGGCAGCGCGAGGCCGTCGGGAATGAGCACCTCGGCCGGGCGCAGGCGCTCGAACTGAGCCTGCAGCGATTCGGCCGGACACTCCATCAGGCGCAGATCGCCATTGGCGAGGTTGAGCCAGGCCAGACCGAGCACGCCACGATGCAGGTTTGCCGACAGCAGCAGCGCGTCGCGGCGGTCGTCGAGCAGCGCCGCGTCGGTGAGCGTGCCGGGCGTGACGATGCGGCTGACAGCGCGCTCCATCGGGCCCTTGGTGGCACCGGGCTCGCCGACCTGCTCGGCGATCACCACGGATTCACCCAGCTTGACCAGGCGCGTCAGGTATTGCTCGACGGCATGGAAGGGCACGCCGGCCATCTTGATCGGCTTGCCGGCGGACTGGCCGCGGGTGGTCAGCGTGATGTCGAGCAGGCGCGCAGCCTTCTCGGCATCTTCGAAGAAGAGCTCGTAGAAGTCGCCCATGCGATAGAAGAGCAGCGTGTCCGGGTGCTGCGTCTTGATGCGCAGATATTGCACCATCATCGGCGTGTGGCCGGGGAAGTCGTCTGCAGTGGGCGCGGTGTCTTGCCGGGTTTTCAAGGTCTGTTTTCTTCCGTTGTGGTCCGGGCGGACGTCGAGTGCGACAAACCCGGCAGTTTACCGCATCACCGACCAACTCCCGGCATCCGTCCCGGAATTCGGATGCTGGTGTGTGTGATGCAGGCTGCGATCCGCCATTGCCCCGTCCGCCTGTGTCGCCTGTCGGCGGCATTGCGGGCGTGAAGGGCGCAGTCACGCCGGTGCGGATATAATCCGCATGTCATGATCTGAAGGCCGGAAAATGGAGCTTGAAATTCTTCTTCGTCCACTGGTGGGGCAATCGCGCTGTGGCCAGGACATGATGTTCTCGCCCGAGTTCGACAGCGTTCAGGAGGCGCGTCGTTTCGATGACCCGTCTTTGAACCAGGGCGAGTGGGTGACGGCGCGCAAGGAGGCCGACTGGCCTGCGGTCGTGTCCTCGTGCACGCAATTGCTCGCTGCGCGCACCAAGGATCTCAGGGTTGCGGTGTGGCTGGTGGAGGGGCTCGCGAAAACCCGGGGTGTCGCCGGGCTTGCCGATGGCTACAGCCTTCTTGCTCAGTTGTGCGAGCAGTACTGGCCCGACATCCATCCGCTGCCGGATGAGGGGGATCAGGCCTTGCGCGTGGGGAGTCTGACCTGGCTGCTGGGTCAGTCGGTGCGGATGGTCGCAGCGTTGCCGCTGACGGCGTCCGCGCCTGAGGTCTATACGGGGATCGACCTTGAACGCGTCCGTGCAGTGAGCCGCGAGGTCGAGCGCAATCCTGCTCAGGCCGAGGCGATTCTGCGTGATGCGCCGCTGACCCCTGCCGCATTCGATGCCGCGCGAAGCGAAACGCCCGCAGCCTTCTATCGCAGCAGTAGTGAACATGCCGGGCGTGCGCTGGA
Source organism: Parazoarcus communis (assembly GCF_003111665.1). NCBI lineage: Bacteria > Pseudomonadati > Pseudomonadota > Betaproteobacteria > Rhodocyclales > Zoogloeaceae > Parazoarcus > Parazoarcus communis. The sequence goes on from NZ_CP022188.1 coordinate 3,170,841, forward strand.
CGCGCTCGATGCACTGCAGCGCGTGATCGACGGCCACCTCGGCGCGGAGGGGCCAAGCTTCGAGTCTGCACGGGAGGCGCTCCAGACGCTGATCGCCACCCTGCGCCGGTTCGCGCTGGAAGCGGGGGACGGGGACGCGCCTGAAACAGGGCTGGCGGAAGGTGCTGGCGACGGGGCTGCGGATGGGTGTAGGCCGGTGAATACGCCTACGCCTGCCACGCCTGTGGCCGGCGGACCGGCCATCCGCAGCCGGACGCAGGCGCTCGCTCAGTTGCGCGAGGTGGCGTCCTTCTTCCGTCATACCGAGCCCCATAGTCCGGTGGCCTATCTTGCGGACAAGGCCGCGCACTGGGGGGAGATGTCCCTGCTTGAATGGTTGCGGGCGGTTGTCAGTGACGACGGGACACTGTCTCGGGTCGAGGAAATGCTCGGGGTGAAGGATGGTGGAGTGAGGACTGACGGCAGAGGCTGATCAGCGGCCGATCCTGAACTCGATGCGCCGGTTTCGCGCCCGCCCCTCCGGGCTTGCATTGTCCGCAACCGGCCGGTCCGGGCCGGCGCCCAGCGCGGCAATGTAATCCGCTGCAACACCCCTCACAACGAGGTAGTCGCGCACGGCGTTGGCGCGCTCCAGACTCAGGCCGATGTTGGCAAGGCGATTGCCTGCACTGTCGGTATGCCCGACCACCTGAACGTGAGGCGTATCGAGACTCACGATGCTGGCCGCCATCTCGTCGAGCAGCAGACGGCCATGGGCTGTTAGCACCGCCGATCCGCTCTCGAACTCGACAACGCGGTCGGCAAGGGTCTGATCGAGCACGGCCTGAGCGTTCGCGCCGACCACCAGTGCGTTATTGACGACGTAGGCGGGGGTGAGCGAGGCCGCCGTGGTGCTGGCGATCTGTTGCCGCAGGGCTTCGTTGGCGACCTTGCCACGCAGGGTGACCCGTGTGCCGATGACCTGCAGTTGCCCCTGGTGAACCTGCTTGAGATCCGGGTTCAGCAAGCGTTTTACGTGAGTGCTCCAGTTGGGTGGGGGCGTGACCCCGCCCACCTGCAAGCGATCGACTACCCGCTCCGTACCGTAGAGGGCGCGCGCACTTGCCACAAGGGCGGCGCGCGAGGCTTCGTCGGGGACGGTGCCGCTGAGAACCACCGGCGTCCCCGATACGGGTAGTGCTGGCTGTGCGAGGCAGGAAAATGGGTAGATCGCGAGCGCGAAGCCGATGCCGGCGAGCAGTCTGGTGATCGTGTTCATGATCCGGTAAAGACCTCCTTGAACGTGATCAGCGCGGATTCAAGCGTGATCGCGGGTTGCGCAAGATAGCTGGAGAGCCGTGCGACCCCGCGATCTGCAGAGAGGTCGGGATGCCGGTCTATCCATTCGGGGTCGTCGAGGACAATCATGTGTTCCTCGAGGCTCGGGGGTGAGAGCAGGCTCAGCAGTGGCCGTGGCGAGGCACCGGTAAAGCCGATCAGCATGCGCTCCTGGCCATTGATTCGACCCAGAAGCAGTTGCAGCTCGCAGGCTGTTTCGCTCAGCAGCACGGTGACGAGGAACAACCACAGGGCAGCCACGCGGTTGCGTTCGCATGCGTTGGCGGGCAAAGGGAGACAAAGCCCTTTTTCGATCTTGAGGGTGCTGCGGCCGAGAAGGGGGCGCATCAACAGGCCTATGGCAAGAATCTGGCGCCGAACGGATTGAGGCGATGCGGGGGCGCCGAGGTTTGCGGCGAGCTGGCCGAGGGTGGTGTTGCGCACATAGGTGTCGAGCGGCCGGCGCTTGAGTGCATGCTCGATGCTGGCGGCGCAATCGAGGAAGGAGAGCTCTCCAAGCGCATCGGTGGGCGTGGCCGCGTTGCATGCTTGGCCGACGACGCGGCGCAGGATGCCCCATAGCGCGGTGAAGCCGACTGGACCACAGCGAAAGGGGAGCGGGTCGTCGCGTTCGACCGCTGCCGCAGCAATGAAGGGGAAGCGCCGTCCGGCTGCATCGCGGCTCGGCTTGAGGTGCCCGACGACGGAGAGTCGGCTCTGAGCTCCGACAAAGGCAAAGTCCAGCGCCGGGGCGTTGTCGAACAGCAGCTTCCAGCGCGGGTTCTCCGCAAAGGCTTCCATGCAGGCGGATGTCCAGCGGTCGAGCAGCGCGATCAACTGCATCTGGTTGCCGCCTCTGATGAAATCGCCGCGCGCAGGCAGCTTGCCGAAATAGCTGACTCCGCAGACCGGTTCGACGCTCATTTCATGACCACCCGGGCAACCGCGGAGCGGCCTGTGGAGGAGGACTCAGGCGTTGCCGCAGGGTCGATGCCTGCAACACGTTGCGGCAAGTGACTGCCCAGCCCTTCCCGCGGCGTTGCGCCATTACCGGCCTGCGCCTGAGCACTGCTGATGATGCGCAAACCGACGCTTAGCTTCAGTTCGTCTGTGCCCCATGACAGCGTGAACGAGCCGTCGGGTTGGCGTATTCGTTGTGCGGAGTTGATCAACTTCTCGAGACCGAAGCGGCCGGCGAAAGCTGCGACTTCGACGGTGCTGCCGTCGAAGCGTGTGGCCACGATGCGCGCGCCCGGGTTGGCGTCGGGATTGGGCCAGATGAAGGTCGCCCACTGCGCCGCGCCGTTGCGGTATTGCAGGCGTTGCCCGTCGATTTCGATCAGGTATCCGGTGCTGCCGGGGACGGGGTGCGGCATCAGCATGAAGGTGGTTTGCGGGGCGCTGTCGGCGGAAGACGCAGCAGCACCTTCAAGTGCGCCGACCCAGCGCGGGAAACCGGCAATCAGCTCGGGCTGCAGGCGAATGCCGAGATCCCCCCATGTGCGTGGTGCAATCGTGTTGCCCCTGCGCACCACGAGCGCAGCCATCGCGCCGTCTATGTAGTGCGCAATCGCCCCATCCGGGCCGAATATCTGCGCGATCTCCGCCGGTGTGGCTTCGAGATCGCCTTCAGCGGAGAACGGGTATTTGACGGCCAGGCGGCGGGTGAAGGGCTCATGAACCTGTGCCAGCCAGATGCGGTTGAGCTCGTCCTCTGCTGGGCGGGCACTTGCGGCAAAGGTCTGCAGCAGTGGGCGGACCAGCAAGGGCCGGAGCGCTGCGCGCTGGCCGTCAGCGATGCCTGCGAGCATCTGCTCGTCCACGAAGCGCAAGGTGGTGGCGAGTTCCGATTCTCCGTCATCGAGGGTGTCGCGAATGAGCTTGATCGAACCTGGTCCGGGGTCGCCCTGATTGGCGATCTGGTTCAGCCTTGAGCGAAGCTGTGACAGTTGCAGCAGATAGCGCTCAAGCAGGCTTCCGCCGTTATCGCGCGCAGCCAACAGCCTGTCTACGCCGGCAAACGCCTCTCCGAGCTCACCTCGCGATAGCGGCATGCCCGGCGGCGAAACCGGGACATCGGGAGTGTCGCTTGCGACAGGTGTGCGCAGAATTGCGCGTCTGAACCACTCGCCGACCCCATCCGCTGCTTGCGCCTGACCGGCGCCGGCAGCGGATGGGTTGTCCCACGCGGTCTGTGCGTGGACCGTGCGCATCAGCTGTCCGATTGGCGAGCGCTGAGGATCGCCGAGACGGTCCATTGCCGCAACGGCCATGGGGAAACCGTCGAAAGTGCTGATGCTGACACCTTGCAGCAATTGCGCCCATGCCGCCGCATACTCCTGCTTGTACATCGTGGTGAGGGTGTTGCGGATCTGTGCGGGGCTGCCCTGGAGCGTAAGGTCGTCATGGCGGGCGCTCTGCAATACCCAGTCCGTGCTTTGCAACTCGCCTGTTGCCGCATCGTCAATGGCCTGTCTGACGTATGCCTTCCACGCGTCGTGCGTGAATGCACCCGACACGACGTGGCTACCGGCGAGCAGGCTGTCGTTGCCTGCCCCGGTCAGGCCGGCGATGCTGACCGCCGGGAAGCGCGTCGACGCGCGCGTCCTGATGTCGGCATAGATGCGCTCGGTCGCGGGCAGCCCGCGGACGACCTTGCGCAGGCGTTCACGCACCTGGTCGGCCAGCACCAGATTGCTTTCGATCAGCGGCCATTCGGGTTTGCCGGTGTGGGCGAGATGAAACGAGAGAATCTTCCCCGCCCTGCGGATCATCTCTTCGCGCTCCATTGTCCCGCGGTTTTCCTCCAGCCATTCGCGCCAGATCCGTGTCAGATGGTCCGAGAGATGGCCTGCGTCGAGGTGCTCCCGGCTTGCGAGCATGAGATAGGTCTTGAGTGCCTTGTAGGCGTCTTCGACGCTGGACGGACTTGCGCTCACATATGGACCTCCGCCGCGGGGCGCGGGACTTGCTGCGGGATCGTGCGCGACCTGACCCGGCTCGCCCTGGAAAGTGCTGACCTCGGTGAGGAAGGCTTCAAGCTGCTCGCGCACCGGCGTCAGCAGGACGCTGCGAATGCCGGCGTGATATTCGTCGAAAAGTTTGGCCTTCAGTGCCTCGCCTTGATAGAGACCCAGCCCAAGTGAAAGTGGGCGATTGTGGTCGAAGTCCTCAAGCTGGGCGATGCGATCCTGAATGAGTTCGAGTGCGGCCAAGCGGGATTGCAGGCCGGTACTGTCCGCCTGCATTGCGGTGGCTCTTTCGAGGTCGGCGGTCACGGCAGCGACCAGGCTGCGATTGTTCGAATACGACCAGCTCCAGCCGCCAAAGATCAGTCCGAGTGCCGCGATGGCCCCGATGATCGCGACCTGACGCACCCGGGCTTGCCGCGTCCCGGAATACTGCCGTACGAGCTGTCTGTCGGCGAAGACCACCTGCGAGAACAGGTCGCGGAGAAAGAATCCGTTGCGCGATCCAACCCGCTCGGGAAGCGGGCCTTCGCCCTTGAGCGCAAAGCGCGTTTCGACCTTGCGGTCGGAGAGGCTGAGCGCCTCACCGCTTTGCAGGGCGGAGGTGAAATAGAAACCGCGGAATACCGGCTCGAACTGATAGGGGTTGTCCTCGAACAGCGTCGCGATGAATACCTTCAGCGCGGGTTTCACTGCTGCAAATTCCAGCGGAAAGGCGAGCATGCCAGGCGGCATGCGTTCGCCCTGGGCCCGTGCCATCTGGGCTACACCAAGTTCGCGAAGTCCTTCGTGAAGGATGTCGAAGTGGCGGTCGAAGAGGTCGATGGCGCTGTCGCGACCTGTCCTGGTGCAGGGCAGGGTGGCGCCCCACACCCTGTCACGTTCGTTCCAGTCCAGATCCTGAAAGAAATCGTTGAAGCCCGCGATCAGGTCCGCCTTTGTGAACATGACGTAGGCCGGCGCGAAAACCTGCAGGCGCTCGGTAAGCTCCTGAACCCGCTGCCTCAGGCTACGGGCGAGGGAGATGGCGAACTCTGGCGGGTTCGAGCTGAGCTCGGCAATGCTTGCGGTGATGATGATGCCGTTGATCGGCGCAAGCGGGCGATGCTTCCTGAGCTGCGAAAGGAAGTACAGCCATTCCTGTCTGTCGTCTTCGTAGACCGAGTAGCGGCCTGCGGTGTCGAGCAGGATGCCTTCGGTGGTGAAGAACCAGTCGCAGTTGCGGGTGCCGCCGATGCCCTTGACCACGCTGCCGGTACCGTCTTCGAACGGAAACTGGAGCCCGGAATTGATGATGGCCGAGCTCTTGCCGGCAGCGGGATTCCCGATCGTGATGTACCACGGCAATTCATACAGTGCCGAGCGACCGGACACGCGACCCAGTTTCGAACGCTTGATGGTGGCCACGGCCTCCTGCATGCGCTGGCGCAGGGTTTCCTGTTCGAGCCGGGCCCCGGCAGTCGTGCCGGCCTGCCTATCGACTGGCTGATCCAGCATCTCGTGCAATGCATCAGCGCGCTGGCGCGCCTTTCGCCTGCGCAGAAACGAGGCCAGCACCCAGGCTGAAACAAGTACGACGCCGGCTGCAATCGCCCAGGATGAAGGAATTCCGAACATGTCCGCAGAGAAGACGAGGAAAGCGCCCAGGGCGACAAACCCGAGCAGGGAAAGAAATCGTGCGTCTGTGACGGTTGCGCGCAATCGGGACATGGATTCAGCTTTGGTCATCCGTGGGAGGGTGGAGGGTGTTGCCGGCGGTGCGCGGCCTGCGGTCGTGCGGGGAGGGACGGCGTAATTCGACATGACCGAAGTCCTTCAGGGTCCAGCGTCCGCCCCAGGTGAGCCCGAGTTCTTCAGCGATGTGACCGAAGCGTACGTAGGCCTGCATCGCCCACGGGTCGCGCTCGGATATCACGAGGCGGCCTTCGCGCAGGAATGCGTAATCGGCAGCCAGTCCGTACTGGTGGTAGCTCTGGTACGCCGCTGCCCGGGTAATGCTGCCACCGAGAGCTGCCAGCTGATCCTGTCGGGCAGGGCTCCGATAGCCTTCGATCAGCACCGTTTCGTAGCCATGCCGGTCGCGCATGAGCGTGAATGCAGCGAGCAGGCGCTGCCGGAACTCGGTATCTAGGCGCTTCCAGTCGCGGTTCGCATCCGTAGTGGTCGGCCGCAGGAGCTCGACCTCGCGGGACGCGAAGATGTCGGGCGGCAATGGCGGTGGTGGCAAGAGCTGCTCACCTGTGAGCAGCGCGGCAATTCGGCTTTCGGAGGCCGGGTTTCCGGCCTGTTCAGGGAGGGGCAATGGCGCATTGAAGTGCGGTATGAGCAGGGCGGGGGCGCCCGTCAGGACGAGCGCAGCGAGCGTGAAGGCCACGCGGCGTCGAATGAGCATGCCCGCTGTGAGCAATCGTTCGATGGCGAGTTTCCATACTTTTCCAGCCTTCAAGCGCCCGGCCTGCCATGGTCTGGTGATTCCACGCATCAGCGGCGGCACCCACCCGAACAGGGTGCGCCGAAGCGAGGCGAACGCAAGCAGGCTGACTGCAGTGGCAATGCTCAGAAAGCAGGCGGACAGGACCAGGGTCATTGCATGTTTGACTGGTGGGCGCACCGGGACGACCGGCGCGAGGGCTAAGAAAAAACTTTTCCGGTGATGACTGGATTCAGATTTTAAGACATTAGAATGTGCAAATGGCATAAGTTGATACAAAAAAATGACAAAAGGATGGATTGAGGGTGGCCGATCTGGCCCGACCCTCGTCGCGAACGGCGTGCGGACAATGAGCGCCGCGCCTTTCAGCATTCTCGACGGCTTGGCGCCGCCCCCACGGGTTTCCACTTGCAGGGTGCGCTGGCGTGTATTGCCGCGAGCCGCTCTGGTCACATTGGGGTTCGTGCTTCTGGCGCTCGCTTTCCGGCTGGGGATGATCTACATGGCGAGCGGGAGCGAGGGGAGGGTATCGCCGGCGGGGGGCGCAGCGGCTGCGGATCGCATGGTGAGCGCAGTGGTGGGCGTGGCGGCCAGTGATGGCTGCGGAGCACCTGTGCCGGCAGGCGGCGCGGTGGTCGTCGATGCGACGGCTGCGTGCGTTGCTGCGCGGGCGTACGGCCCACAAAGTCTAACCGTCGATGGCGGCGCGGCGACGATTCGGGTGTTGCCTGCGACGCAAGGGGGCGACGACAGGCTGCTGCCGGATGCATCCGGGGGCAGTGCATTGCAGGCGGCTGTGGCGACAGAAAATGGATCTGCGACGAAGGGGGCGCGGCAGAGCGCTGAACAGAAGCGGCGTGAAGCGAAAAAGGCGGACAAAAAAGCAGGCAACAAGACGATGGCCCGCGCCGCAACAAGCAGGCGCGATCACGATGTCGACATCATTGCAGCGATTGTTGAAGCGACAAAACCGGCGCCGTGAGCGTAAGGGCGAGCGCCGTGGTCTTGTTCTGAGTGCAAAAGATACGCCGTTGTGCATCCTCCGGCGCAGCTAGTGAGTCTTACTCGAAACTCGGCAATTCCGGCTTTACGACAGGCTTTCCTGCTGCAGCCCAGGCATCGAAGCCGCCCGAGATCGATTTCACGTCAAGATAGCCCATGTCGGCGAGAGCACACGCCGCCAGCGCAGCGCGGCCGCTGGTCTTACAGTAAACGACAATCTTGAGGTCGCGGGAGGCGAGCTCGGGCATGTTGCTGAGCTTGAATTCGAGCATGCCGCGAGAGATGTGGACCGCGCCCGGGATGTGGCCGGATGCGTATTCCTCAGTCTCGCGGACATCGATCAGAATATCCGCGTCCCGAATCGCCTGGTCGGCGTTCTCAAGCGGGGTTTCCTGAACTCTGGCTTTGGCTGCGGTAACGAGGTCGTGCGCGGTTTTCATCGTGATTGATTCCGGTATCTTGAGGATGTTTTCGTGTTGCGTGCCTGCCTGGCGCGAGGGCTGGCGGGCGCGGGGAGTCTGGTCAGGCACGTGTTCAGCGGGGTGCGTTTTCGTCCGGCAGCTTGTAGCCGTCGGCAATATAGCCGGGGCCCTTCATGACGAAAACAATAAAACAGAAGATGGCGACTGTCAGCACGACGGTCCAGTGCAGCACGACGGCGGCAATTACCCAGATGTCGACCATCTGCAACGCGCGAAGCGTGTCGTCGGTCTTGTCACCCCACCAGGCCAGACGCGCAACGAGTGAAATGCTCACGCATGCGGCCGTGCCGGCAAGCGCGATCATTGGCAGTTTGCGCAAAACTGAGCGCTCCTGACCTGCAGGTTCGATGCGCGATCCGGGCAGGCGCTTCCAGCTTTTCTTCGTCATGGTCTGTCCTGGTTATGTGCGGACGTTTCGTGCTCGGCGCATTTCAGCATTGCGGCATTATATAAGCAAACGATGATTGTGTTCGCTGCGAAGCGCGACCCGTACACAGGAGACGGCGCGGTCAAGCCAAAAGTTCTGTGCTGTGCATCACATTGCGTTCAGTGCTTGAAACGACCGCGGTATTGTCGGCAATCGGGCCCCCTGCGGCGTAGCTCGGGTAGAATGCAGTCTTCAAGCCGAACAGCCCGCTGCATCATGACAACCGAAACACCCTCCGCGAAACCCGCTCTAGAACCCCGTGCCCTGTTGCAGAAGTTGCAGGAGCAGTCGCCGACGTTTCGCGATTGCAAGCCTCTGGCAATTCGCATCGATACCAATATTCTCGAACGCTTCCCCGAGTTCGAGAAAAAGACCCTGCGCACTGCGCTGCGCATGCACACGGCGTCCACCCGGTATCTGAAAGCGATGGAGAAAGCGACAGAGCGCTTTGACTTCGAAGGCAACGTTGCCGGGGAGGTGACCGAGGAGCAGCGTGCGCACGCTTCGGCAACGCTCAAGGAGCGTTTTGCTGCGGCTGCCAAGCAGCAACGGGCGAAGCGCGAAGCCGAGGAGGCCGAGCGCAAGCGCGAAGAAGCAGAGCGTCGTCGCGGCGAGAAGCTTCAGCAGTTGATGACGAAATTCGGAAAATGATGTCACCCGGCCGCCTTCTCCCCGCTGCAGCAATGGTCGCCGTGCTCGTCGCGAGCGCGCCGGCGAATGCGGAGCGGGTCGGGGAGGTGTCTACGGTGTGGAAGCTGATCGGCCCCAACCACAAGGTGGTTGTCGAAGCCTATGACGACCCGCGTGTGGAAGGCGTCACCTGCTACGTCTCCCGCGCCAAGACCGGTGGCCTGTCTGGCGCGGTCGGGCTCGCAGAGGATCTGTCCGAGGCCTCGATCGCCTGCAGGCAGGTTGGTGCAATTCGCTTCCGTGAGCCGATCCCGCAGCAGGAAGAGGTCTTCTCCGAGCGACTGTCGGTGCTGTTCAAGCGCCTGCAGGTTGTACGAATGGTAGACGCCCGCCGCAACGTACTGGTGTATCTCACCTACTCGGACAAGCTGGTTGATGGCAGCCCCAAGAACAGCGTGACCGCTGTTGCCGTCGATGGCGGTACGCCGATTCCATTGAGCCGCTAAACCCGCCTTTCTTCGGCGGGCTTCCTCAGGTTTACCACAGGCTGCGCTCCTGCCCGGGACGCGTGCGCAACAGCCATGCGCCTGTGGCACCTGCCAGCGCCATCGCGATTGCGCCGCCGGTGTTTCCGGTTCCCAGCATCAGTCCAGCCAGCAGACCAAAGCCCATCAACAGTCGATTGATTTTCGGTTCCATCGTCTCTCTCCTTGTGGGGAAATGAGACAGGGCTGTGCGCTGTCTCGATAACTGTAAGTTTATACAGTTAGTCGAAAAATGGAAGTGCTTTCTGTCGTCAGAGGCATGCGCGCCACTGGCGCTGCGCGCGAGTTCGGCTATAATCCGCGACCTGATGTGTTGCCCTTGTAGCTCAGTTGGTAGAGCAGCGGTTTTGTAAACCGAAGGTCGCGGGTTCGACTCCTGCCGGGGGCACCAATAGATTCAAGCGCTTAAGCCAGTTCCGTGGAACTGGCTTTTTTGCGTCCTGCGCCCTTGGGCGGGTGCGAAGCGCGTCGCGCTCGCTATAAGAATGGTTTGGCCCCGTTGAACCAGTTCCCTGCCAGGCGAACGACACCTGTACGAGGCGTCGTACCCATACCCCGTCAGCGAAACACGCACCGCCTCCTCTCCGCGCCTCCGCGTGAGTCATGCTCTTCCGGTGGTCTGAAGCATCTCCCTGCAGAAGCATTCTGCACGCGGAACCGCGGAGCCGCGGAGGGCGCGGAGGGGCAGTGTTGATCGTGCTCGCTACTTGCGCAGCAGCCGCAAACCGTTGCCGACGACCAGCAGGCTGGCGCCCATGTCGGCGAAGACGGCCATCCACATCGTGCTCATGCCGACGACGGTGAGTGCCAGAAACACGGCCTTGATGCCCAGCGCCAGCGCGATGTTCTGCACCAGCAAGGTGTGGGTGGATTGCGACAGGCGGACGAAGGTCGCGATCTTGCTCAGGTTGTCGTCCATCAGGGCGACGTCGGCGGTCTCGATCGCGGTATCGGTGCCCATCGCGCCCATGGCAAAGCCGATGTCGGCACGCGCCAGTGCCGGCGCGTCGTTGATGCCGTCACCAACCATGCCCACGGTGCCCCTGGCGGCCAGCTCTTCCACGGCCTTGAGTTTGTCCTCGGGGAGCTGGTTGCCGCGGGCCTCGTCGATGCCGACCTGTTGTGCGATTGTGCTGGCGGTGTGCGGGTTGTCGCCGGTGAGCATCACGGTTTTCACGCCGAGACGGTGCAGTGCGTCGATGGCGGCGCGGCTGCTGTCCTTCACCGTGTCTGCGACCGCAAGCAGGGCGAGTACCTGAAGATCGTCGAACAGTACGACCACCGACTTTCCGGCTTGCTCCAGTGCGTCGAGCCGTGCTTCCAGTGCTGGCGAGCAGCGTCCGAGGTCGTGCACCAGACGATGATTGCCCAGCACGTAGCGCGCGCCGTCGATCATGCCGCGAACGCCTCGACCGGGAAGGGCCTCGAACGCGTCGACGTCCATGAGTGCGATATGGTCGTCTTCGGCCGCCTTTGCGAGCGCTTGCGAGACCGGGTGGTCCGAGCGTGCTGCCAGACTCGCAGCCAGGCGGCGGCAGCTTTCGCTGTCGATCGTGCCAAGGCATTCGAAGTCGGTCTGCACTGGCTTGCCGTGGGTGAGGGTGCCTGTCTTGTCGAGGGCGAGCCACTTCAGTTTGCGTCCTTCCTCCAGGTACACACCGCCCTTGATTAGGATGCCGTGACGCGCTGCTGCAGCGAGTCCGCTGACGATGGTGACCGGGGTCGAGATCACCAGTGCGCAGGGGCAGGCAATGACAAGCATCACCAGTGCCTTGTAGACCCAGTCGTACCAGTGTCCGCCCATCAGCAGCGGGGGCAGGATCGCGACACCGATGGCAATCGCAAACACGATTGGCGTATAGACGCGGGCAAAGCGGTCGACAAAGCGCTGCGTCGGTGCTCTGGCGCCTTGGGCTTCCTCGACCGCGTGAATGATGCGGGCGAGGGTGGTGTTGTTCGCGGCTGCGCTGACCCGGTATTCGAAGGCACCGGATTCGTTGATGGTGCCCGCGAAGATGCTGTCGCCGACGGACTTGTCCACCGGCAGGCTCTCACCGGTGATCGGCGCCTGATTGACCGTGGAACGTCCGTTGACGATTTCGCCGTCGAGCCCGATGCGCTCGCCCGGCCGGACGCGGACCACGCAGCCCACGGTTGCGGCAGATGCTGCCACCTGCTGCCAGCTGCCGTCAGCCTGCTGCACGGTTACGGTGTCAGGCGTGAGTTGCATCAGGCCTTTGATGGCGTTGCGCGCCCGGTCGAGCGAGCGGGCCTCGATCAGCTCGGCAATCGTGAACAGCACCATCACCATCGCCGCTTCCGGCCATTCGCCCAGAAGGAGCGCGCCGGTGACCGCAATGCTCATCAGGGCATTGATGTTCAGGTTGCCGTTGCGAATTGCGACCCAGCCCTTTTTGTACGTGCCCAGGCCGCAAACGGCGATGGCGGCAATCGCAAGCACGGCCGGCACAGGGCCAGGCAGACTCATCCAGTCGGCGATTTCAGACGCGAGTGCCGCAGCGCCTGCGAGTGCCAGCGGCCACCAGGGGGCGCGTGGCGTGTCGGCAACCGGCGCGGGCTGCTCGCCCGTGGCGGGCAGCTCCGGTTCGAAACCGAGCGAGCGGATGGCCTCCATGACCGGATCGAGTGCGTTCGGCGCGTGCACCACGGTGAGTACCCGCTGCATCAGGTTGAACTCCATGGTGCTGACGCTTGCCATGGCGCCCAGCTTCTTGCGGATCAGTGCCTCTTCGGTGGGGCAGTCCATCTGCATGATGCGGATCGAGGTGCGGATGCCTTCAGCTGTGGCAGCAGGCGCAGCCAGCGCGCCGAGCTGGACGAGGGCCGGTGCGCAGCAATCGGCACCTTCCGCACAATGGCTGTGGGCATTTCCGTGAGCATGTTCGTGCTCATGTGCGTGTGCGCGCTCAGTGGGTTTTTCCGGTTTGTGGTCGCAGCAGCTCGACATGGCTGAGCCTCATCATTCGTCGTATGCTTGCATTCGACACCTTGAAGCCACTTCAGGGTCAAGCGTTTTGAGGAGGTCGCATGAAGATTGGCGAACTGGCGAGTGCGGCGAACTGCACAACCGAAACCATCCGCTACTACGAGAAGGAAGGCCTGCTGCCGGAGGCCGAACGCAGCGCAAGCAACTACCGCAGCTATGGTTCGGCTCACCTCGAGCGCTTGCGCTTCATCCGCAACTGCCGTGCGCTTGACATGACGCACGACGAGATTCGGGCCCTGCTCACGCTGATGGACGGTCCGCTGGATGGCTGTGGTGCAGTCAATACCCTGCTCGACGATCACATCGGTCATGTGGAAGCCCGCATTGAGGAGTTGGAGCAACTGAAGCAGCAACTGAGCACGCTCAGACAACAATGCCAGACCGAGCAGGGGCTGGACGCCTGCGGCATCCTGCGCGGGCTGGCGGCGATGGAGACGACGCCAACCGGCAAGCGGCACACCCACCTGGGATAGCCTTTTCAGGCCCGCGCTGACCGCGGTTCGCACCTGGCCCGAGCGCGGTGCGGACGCCAGCAAGTGTGGGGTGCGTACAATGCGCGGTATCACTCCCGACTTTCGAGGTGCCGGTCATGTCGATTCATTCTTCCCGTGCGTCCTGGTCCTGGCTGAATCTTGCGCTCGTCCTGCTGCTCGCGCTGTCGATCGGTGGTTGCGCCAGCGTGGTGGATCGTGATCCGGTGCGGATCAACGTGGTGGGGATGGAGCCGCTGCCCGGGGTGGGAATGGAGATCCGTTTCGGCCTCAAGCTGCGGGTGCAGAACCCCAACGACGACGCGATTGATTTCGACGGCGTGGCGCTCGAACTCGAGCTCAACGGCAAGCCGTTTGCGACCGGCGTGAGCGACGCGCAGGGCAGTGTGCCGCGTTATGGGGAAGCGGTGATCGTGGTGCCGGTGACGGTGTCGGCCATTTCCTTCGTGCGTCAGGCAATGGGCATGGCCGAGGGGGAACCGGCTGACAGCGTGCCGTACGTGCTGAGCGGCAAGCTGGGCGGCGGTCTGTTTCGCGGCATGCGGTTTCGCGACGAGGGCAAGCTGAGCCTGCCAGGAACCGCGACACCACCCAAGTCCAACTAGTTGGCAGCAGGCCCCTCAGCGCACCACTTCGCCGGCCTTCAATGCTTCCACGATCTCGGCGGCGGCTACCGGCTTCTGGAAATAGTAGCCCTGTACCTCGTCACATCCGGCGGCGCGCAGATAGATGAGCTGTTCGCGGGTCTCAACGCCTTCGGCGATCACGGTCAGGCCCAGGTTGTGGCCGAGCGCGATGGTCGACGCGACAATGGCGGCGTCGTTGCTCTGGTTGCGGATGTCGCTGATGAAGCTGCGATCGATCTTGATGACGTTGATCGGCAGCCGCTTGAGGAAGCTCAGGCTGGAGAAGCCGGTGCCGTAGTCATCGAGTGCAATCTTCAGTCCGAGCCCGGACAATGCCTCAAGCGCCTGGCGGGGGCGTTCGAAGTCCTCGACAACGCAGCGTTCGGTGATTTCGATCTCGAGCAGGTTCGCAGGAATACCGTAGTCGCTCACGACCTCGCGGATGTAATTGACAAAGGTCTGGTCGCGCAACTGCTTGGGTGACACGTTGATCGCCACGGGTACCACCTTGATGCCCTCAGCCAGCCACGCTGCGATCTGGCGGCAGGTTTCGCGCAACACCCAGTTGCCGAGCTCGACCACGAGGCCCTCCTGCTCGGCGTAGTCGATGAATTCACCGGGAAAAACCAGTCCCCGCTCCGGGTGTTGCCAGCGGATCAGGGCTTCCAGGCTGGTGATGCGATAGCCGTTGAGCGAGATGCGCGGCTGGTAGTGAAGAATGAACTCTCCCCCCATGATTGCGCGCCGGAAGCGGCTGCTGAGGTCGGCCTGGAGGACTGAGCGCGAATTGAGTGTCGGGTCGTAGAAGCGGAAGCACCCGCGCCCGGCACGCTTGGCTTCATACATCGCCGAGTCGGCATTGCGCATCAGCGCGTCGAGGTCGAGCCCGTCGCGCGGATGCACTGCGATGCCGATGCTCGGTCGCATTTCGAGTTCATGCTCCTCGATCTGCATGGGGAGGCCGATTTCCTCGATCAGCTTGTTGGCCACCCTGCCTGCATCGTCGAAGGACTCGAGTTCGGTCAGCAGTACCACGAACTCGTCGCCGCCGAGCCGGGCAACGATGTCCGCCTCGCGCACCGTGTTGCTCAGGCGCTGTCCCACGCCCTGCAGCAGAAGATCTCCAATGCGGTGCCCGAGCGTGTCGTTGATGAGTTTGAAGCGGTCGAGGTCGAGAAACATCATCACGAATGGCGCGTGGCTTCTTCGTGTTCTCGACAGGTGGCTGTTGGCCAGCTCGGAAAACAGCATGCGGTTGGGCAGGCCGGTGAGGTGATCGTAGGATGCGAGTTGATAGGCCGCCCCCTTTTCTTCGCGCAACTGGGTGTTCATCCGGGTCGCTTGCAGCAGAACCGCGCACTGATCGAAATGACGTCTGCGCCAGCGATCCACCAGAGCCACCAGAATGGCGGTGCCTGCAAGCAGCAGCAGGGTCAGGGCGCGAGCCAGTCCTGCGCGCACTTCGCCTTGTTCGGCGAGATGCAGTTCCCACACGCCAAGGATCTGCATGCCGCAGAACACGACGAGCCCAAGGCTTGCCAGCGACCACTCGTTGAACAGGCGACGCCCGGCCGCCGAGGCGGCCGGCTGTGCGGGCGTGGCAAGGATCTGATGCGGCTCGGTCGAAGTGGTCTTGGTCACGGAGTACGACTAAAGAATCAGGTGTTGACGTTGCGTGCGCTGTTGCGCCAAGCCCCTGATCCTCCGCCATCAAGATTGCACTTTCGTTAAACGTAATCGCACTGACACACAAACCGGATTTTCCTGTGATGATGGCGTGCTATCGCCGGCTCACCTCCCCAATGCTTGTCGGGTGAGGCTGTGCCCTGCAACGCGATGCCAACGGCCTGCCGCATTCTTTGGTACATTCGGGCAAAAGCCGCAAGTCAGGGCGTACTGCGTCGGCGCGATGGACGTCGCGCGAAGGGTTGCAGCGAGGAGAGCGATAAATGAACGAGTTCGAACAACAGGCAAGTGCGTTTGCCGATACGATCAATGCCGAGTTGAGTGACGGGCGGCTGGTCTTTCCGGTGTCGATGGAAGTGACGCTGCGCATCAAGCGGCTTGCCGACGACCCCGATTCCAGTCTCGACGAGATCGTCGCCGTTGTTCAGGCAGAGCCGGTGCTGGCCGCGAAGACCATCCGCATGGCCAACACGGTGGCGCTCAACCCCTATGGCGCGCTGGTCGATTCGGTGGGGGTGGCGGTAAGGCGCATCGGCCTGTCGTCGCTGCGCAGTCTGGCGTTTGCGGTCGCATCCGAGCAACTCGCCGGGGATCACCGCTCGCCCAACATGCGAACCCTTGCGCAGGGCTTGTGGATGCGCTCGCTGGATGTTGCCTCCTGGTGCTTCGCCCTGGCTCGCAGGACGCAGGCAAGCAACCCGGATACCGCATTGATGGCCGGCATGCTGACCCAGATCGGGCAGTTCTTCCTGATTGCGCGGGCGTCCGACTACCCTGCGATGGAGCGCAATATCGACCGCTTCGCCGAACTCGTGGACCGACTTCACGTCGATGTCGGGCGGGCCGTGCTCGACGTGTTCGACGTGCCGGAATCCATCCTCGACGGTCTGGACGCAGAAAACGGTTACACCGGCACATGGCCGCCGGCTGACCTGCACCACATCGTGCAGATTGCGTCGATGGTGTCCGAATTTCCAGATCCGCTCGACGGCCTGCTGGGCCGCCATCCGCAGCGGGGGCCTGCGACCACGGAAGGGTTCGGCATCGACCCGGCTGAACTCCAGTCCTTGCTGCATGATTCACAGGATGAGCGGCGGCAGATTCTGGAGGCAGTCAGAGGCTAGGTCGAAAGCACTAAACTTTTCCTGGCATGAGCCGTTAACCTCGGCCTCAGAACCGAGATACGCTCATGATCAACACGCTCACACTCAGAACCCGGATCGGATTACTCATTCTTGCAGCCTTCATCGGCATTACGCTCACCGACGCAATCGCTGCGTTTCAGGTCAAGCGTGAGCTCATGGAGGCGCACAAGCTGCAGATCAGCGCGACGATCCAGTCGGCAGTTCAGCTTGTTGCCGGGTTTCACGATCAGGTCGCAAAGGGTGAGTTCGCGGAGGATGAGGGCAAACGCCGGGCGCTTCAGGTGCTGAGCACGATGCGCTACGGCGGTGAGGACGGCAAGACCGAGTATCTCTACGTATGGTCGACCGGCGGCGCGTCGGTCATGCACCCGTTCCGTCCGGAGTGGCGCGGCAAGAACATGACCGAGGAGATCCGCGACGGGCAGGGCCGTTACACCATCAAGGACATTCTGGCGGTTGCCAGGTCGAGTGGTGGCGGCTTCGTTGATACCTCGTTTCCCCGCCCGGGGCAGACGGAAGCGGTCGACAAGCTGCAGTACGTGATGGTCTTTCAGCCTTGGGACTGGATCATCGGGACCGGCGTCTACGTCGACAATGTGGAGGCGGCATTCAACAAACGCATGATGCGCGATCTCGGTATCGCGGCCCTGATCATGGTCTTTATCGTTGGTTTCGGGTTCCTGATTGCGCGCTCGATTCTGCGCCAGATTGGCGGCGAACCCGCAGAGGCTGTGCGCTTGATGTCACGTGCAGCAGGGGGGGATCTGACTGTCGATGTCGGGGCTGCGGCCGAGGGCAGCATGCTGGCGGCACTGTCGGGGATGTTGCGCGCGTTTCGCGAAATGATCGGGCAGATCTCGGGCGAAGCGAGCCGGCTTGCGAGCACGGCCGAGGGCATCACGCACGCCTCTGACCAGGTCGCGATTGCGGCACACAGACAGGCCGACTCGACCTCGTCGATGGCTGCGGCAATCGAGCAGATGACGGTGTCGATCAACCACATCTCCGATAACGCCAAGGACAACGAGCGTGATTCGACCGCTGCATCCGAGATGGCAGAAAGTGGGGAGCAGAAGGTGGCGAACGCCACCAGCGAGATGCATCACATCAGGGCGTCGGTTTCGGCCGCGGCAGATCAGTTGCGCTCGCTCGAGAGCCAGACCAATCAGATTTCGTCGATTGCGAACGTGATCAAGGAGATTGCCGCGCAGACCAACCTGCTTGCGCTGAACGCGGCGATCGAGGCGGCACGTGCAGGCGAGCAGGGGCGTGGATTTGCGGTGGTGGCCGACGAAGTGCGCAAACTTGCCGAGCGTACGTCGAGTGCGACCGAGGAGATCGGCGGCATGATCGGCGCGATTCAGGCCGACACCACCCGGGCGGTGGGCACGATGGAGCAGGTGCTGCCGCAGGTCGAACACGGGGTGGGGCTTGCGCAGGACGCAGCGCAGTCGCTGCGTGACATCCGGCACGGGGCAGACAACATGCTCAACCGCTTGCGCGATGTTGCTACGGCAACGCACGAGCAGAGCGCCGCGAGCGATGCGATTGCGCAACAGGTCGAGGCCATCGCCCAGATGGTCGAGCAGACCAGCGTGTCGATGCAGAACACCTCCGCGTCGGCCCATACGCTGGAGCGCGTTGCCAAGGATCTGAGCGCCATGGTTTCGCGCTTCAAGCACTGAGACTGACAATGCAGCGCGGGATGTGCTCCGCGATGCGACCCGACCCGTTGCGCGCGTTAGCCCCGGGCCGAGCTTCCGGAGTGCAGCGCCTCGAAATGAAGTGCGATATCGCAGGTTCGTCCGCCGGCAAACCAGCGGGCGACTGCGCGGGCACCGCCTGAGAAACGGTAGGAGTACTCCTCTGATACCGGTTTCGGCACATGGACGGCAGGCTCGAAGGGGCCCAGCCGTTCGCGCAGCGACGCTGCAAAATCGCCTCCCAGTGCCGCGCAGGCGGCTGCACTCCTTGCCTTGGGCAGTGGCGCAAGCGGCAAGGCGATAATCTCCTCGATGCGGCCATCGGTGCCGGCCATGGACATTACGCTCAACGTGCGAACGCCGACTGTCAGCTGCACGGTGACCTGGTCGCGGGCATCGCAACCCGGTCCGACATGGGCGGCGGCAGGGTCGAAGCGGAGCGCGTCGGCGGCAGCGTCGCGCAGCGGACGCTTCAACAGGAAGGGGCCAAGGCCCTGCGCCTGAAAATCCGGCGCCTCCACCTTCATTCTTGCCACCGACATGCCGCTGCCAGCCACCAGCAGGCAGGAAGCTGTCACGCAAACGGCCGGCAGCAGCACATGCCGGCGCTTCATCGGGCTACTCGGCCTTGACCACGCCGCAGGCAATACGCGCACCGGCGCCCCCGATCGGCTGGGTAACGTGGTCGTCCCTGTTCTCGTGGATTACAATTGCTGCGCCGTCGGCGTCGAGCAGGGCCGGCCTTTCGCCTGCGCCACGCAGGCTGGCAAGCGAGGTGAACATCTCGGCTTCGACCGAACCGTCCGCGTGCACGAAAATGACCGGCAGGTCGCCTGCGTCCGGTCCCTCGGGGTTCATCAGGCCGTGTTTCCTGCCGGTTGGGTTGAGATGCCCCTTCGAGGCCACAAAGCCCTTGTCAGGGTCTTCGCAGGTGCCGACGCTGTGGATGTGAATGCCCTTTGCGCCTGGCGCAAGACCCTTCGCAGACACCTGGATCAGTATCCCGGTGGGCGCTTCGGTCAGGGTGATGCTTCCGGTCGCTTTGCCGCTGCGGTCCATCAACTCGGCACTGGCGCGGTCGGCAGCGCCTGCTGCGCTGACCGTGCCGGCCAGGAGCAGGGCAAGAATCAGTTGTGATTGCCTATGCATGGTTGTTAGTCCCCCGTCTGATTTGGCGCGTGATTTCAGCATAGGTGATGCTGTGTGCTTCGCCCGTATTTCTCTCCTTGTCGCCGGATGGGCGAGATTTTTCCTCGAGGACTTGCTCACTTGCCCGTCGATCGGCTACAAGAATCGAAACGACATGAGGTTGTCAGCGATGACGGGGTGGATGCGTTACTGGTTGGGCGTGGTAAAGGCGACGGTGCGCATCTGGCTTGATGCACAGGTGTTCATTCACGCGGCGGCGCTTGCCTTCTTCACTGTTTTCTCGGTTGCGCCGGTGGTGATTGTCGCGGTCAGCATCGTCGGGCTGGTACTGGGCGAGAGCGCTGCACAGGGGCAGATAGCTCAGCAACTCGAAGCGGCCATCGGGCCGGAAGCCGCTGCCGCGGTGCAGACCGCGGTGGAAGGCAGTCGGGTGGAGCGCAGCGGCATCCTGCCCACGCTGGCAGGTCTTGGCGCCATGCTGTTCGGTGCAACGACGGTGTTCGCGCAGATGCAGAATTCGCTGAATGCAATCTGGGGCGTTGCGCCCCGTCCGTCACGCAGCAGCTTGCTGGTGTTCATCAAGGGGAGGCTGTTGTCGCTGACGGTGGTGCTTGGGATCGGTTTCGTGTTGCTGGTGTCGCTGCTGCTCAGCGTCATCGTGCGTGCGGTGGTTGTTTTCGCTCAGGACTGGCTGCCGATTCCAGCGCCCTTGTTGCTCGGTGTCGATGGTGTGGTGTCCTTGCTGGTCGTCACCCTGTTGTTTGCGACGATTTTCCGTGTCTTGCCCGACGTGGTGCTGGCATGGCGGGACGTCTGGCTGGGTGCGGTGGTCACGGCGCTGCTGTTCGGCTTCGGACGAATGCTGATCGCACTCTATCTGTCGACGACCGCCACCGCCTCTACCTACGGTGCTGCGGGCTCATTGGTCTTGTTGCTGATGTGGGTGAATTACTCGTCCCTGATCCTGCTCCTCGGTGCTGCCTTCACGAGGGCAAACCTGCAGGCGCGAGGGCTTCCGGTGCGGCCGCGCATGACCGCCGTATGCGTGGAGCGCGCTGTCATCGAATAGCAGGTGCGGGCCGCACGGGTATCGCTGGCAACGGTGGGCAAGCGTGTGTACCATGCGAACAGAATGGGCCAAATAATATTTGCCCAAAAATGTGTGTTACAATTGCGGCTTCAAAACTATTTATGCTGGCCTTCCAGATGCATGTGACGAATCATGTGTATCTGCCTGCGACCCGGCGTTACCGGTTGCCCTGAAGTCCCCCATGTCGGACTTCCTCCCTGGCGTCAAGCAGGGGTAGAGTGCCACCGGTTACCCCCTGTATCTAAGTACCGTGTCGTGGCGCCAGCGCCCATTCGATGCAGGCAAAACTCGTTGTTAAGGATTTATACAAGGTCTTCGGGGACCGTCCCCGCGAAGCCATGAAACTGGTGGCGGAGGGGCTCGACAAAGCCGAGATTTTCTCCCGCACCGGTCAGACGCTCGGCGTCAATAACGCTTCATTTGAAGTCTACGAAGGCGAGATTTTCGTCGTCATGGGCTTGTCCGGCTCAGGCAAGTCGACCCTTGTGCGCTTGCTCAATCGCTTGATCGAGCCGACGGCTGGTAACGTGATCGTTGATGGACAGGACATCGCCAAGATGTCCGATACCGAGTTGCGCGATTTCCGGCGCAAGCACATGAGCATGGTGTTTCAGTCCTTTGCGCTGATGCCCCATCTCTCGGTGCTCGACAACACTGCATTTGGCCTGATGCTTGCCGGCGAACCCGAGGACAAGCGCAACGAACGTGCCATGGTCGCGCTGGAGCAGGTGGGTCTGGCGCAATGGGCCGCAAGCTATCCTGATGAGCTGTCGGGTGGCATGCAGCAGCGTGTGGGCCTGGCGCGGGCGTTGACCAATGACCCGTCGGTACTGCTGATGGACGAGGCCTTCTCGGCACTCGATCCGCTGATCCGTGCCGAAATGCAGGACGAACTGGTCAAGCTGCAGGCGGGTCAGAAGCGCACCATCATCTTCATCTCGCATGACCTTGATGAAGCCATCCGTATCGGCGACCGCATCGCGATCATGGAAGGGGGTAACGTGGTTCAGGTGGGCACGGCAGAGGACATCCTGCGCAACCCCGCTAACGACTACGTGAAGTCCTTCTTCCGCGGCGTCGATGCCACCTCGATCCTGTCGGCCGCGGATATCGCGCGCCGCACCCAGATCAACATCATCGACCATGCCGGCATGGGTGTGCGCAGCGCACTGGAGCGGCTGCGCTCCCACGATCGCGAATTCGGCTACGTGGTGAGCCCCGATCAGCGCCTGATGGGTGTGGTGTCGATCGATTCACTGAAGAAGGCTGCGCGCGAGAGCGAGAACCCGAAGCTGCGCGACGCTTTCCTGTCCGACGTGCAGGTTGTCGCACAGGATCAGTCGATTGCCGAACTCTATGAGCCGCTGACCAAGTACCCCTACGGCCTGCCCGTGGTGGACGAGAAGGGACGCTATCGCGGTTCGATCACCCGCAACATGATGCTTGAGTTCCTGCATCAGCAAACCTCGGAGGCGACTCAATGAGCGAGCAGAACAGCGCCAATCCGTGGGCCGCGACAACGGAAACGCCGGCCGAAGCGCCGGCAGCAAACCCCTGGGCCGCCACGTCTGAAGCCCCGGCCGCTGCACCTGCCGACAATCCCTGGGCCGGTGCCGCACCTGCGGACGCGCCGGCTGCGCCTGCCGGCGGAGAGGCCGCGAACGACTGGCTTGCGCAGTCGGTGCCAGCCTCGGATGTACCCGACAAGCCGTTTGACTGGTTGCAACCCTTCGACAATGCGGTCATTCCGCTCGACGATTGGGTCGACTCCGGTCTGACCTGGGTGGTCGATCACTTCCGTCCTGCGTTTCAGGCGATCCGGGTGCCGATCGATGCCACGCTGACCGGCATCGAGCATGGACTGCTCGCAGTACCACCGCTGCTGATGATTGCCTTGATCGGTCTCATCGCCTGGCAGGCCAGCGGACGGCGACTGGCGATCGGCTCGGTGCTGTCGCTGCTGATGATCGGCTTCATCGGTGCGTGGAGCGAAGCCATGGTGACGCTGTCGCTGGTGCTGACCTCGGTTGCGTTCTGTATGGTCATTGGCTTGCCCTTGGGCATCGCAATGGCTCGCAGCGATCGTCTGGAGTCGATTGCACGACCGCTGCTCGATGCGATGCAGACCACCCCCGCGTTCGTGTACCTGGTACCGGTGGTGATGTTGTTCGGTATCGGCAATGTGCCCGGCGTGGTAGTGACCATCGTGTTTGCGCTGCCGCCATTGATCCGCCTCACCAACCTCGGCATCCGGCAGGTCAGGGAAGATCTGATCGAAGCCTCGCGGGCATTTGGTGCATCGCCTTGGCAGTTGCTGACCAAGGTGCAGTTGCCGCTGGCCATGCCCACGATCATGGCCGGCATCAACCAGACCCTGATGCTGGCGCTGTCGATGGTGGTGATCGCCTCGATGATCGCGGTAGGCGGACTGGGGCAGATGGTGTTGCGCGGTATTGGCCGCCTCGACATGGGTCTGGCGACGGTCGGTGGTCTCGGCATCGTGATCCTGGCCATCATGCTTGATCGCATCACGCAGGCCATGGCAAGTCCTGGTCGCAAAACCGGGCGCTGGTATCAATCAGGTCCTCTCGGTCTGTTCTTTGCGCCCCGGCGTACAAACAGCACCGGCAATGCGGCGAAGAGTGCGTAATTTCGCGTCTCACTTCGTCACCGACCATTCATAAAGGAGTTACATATGCAAAAGAGAAATTTCCTGAAGCAGATTCTGGGCGGTGCAGCCCTCGTTCTCGCCACTGCCGTTCCGGTCCATGCCGTAGCTGCAGAGATGCCGGGCAAGGGCGTCAAGGTCCAGCCGATCAAGAGCTCGATCGCCGAGGAAACCTTCCAGACCGAACTGGTGATGCGTGCGCTCACGGATCTTGGCTATGAAGTGGCACCGATCAAGGAGATCGAGTACGCGGCAGGTCATATTGCGCTGGGCAACGGCGATGCGACCTTCATGGCCGACCACTGGAACCCGCTGCACGTGGATTTCTACGAGAAGGCTGGCGGTGACGCCAAGCTGTATCGTGAAGGCGTGTATTCCGGCGGCGCGCTGCAGGGCTACCTGATCGACAAGGCGACGGCCGACAAGTACAAGATCACCAGCATCGACCAGCTCAAGGACCCGAAGATTGCGAAGCTGTTCGACACCGACGGCGACGGCAAGGCCGACCTGGCTGGCTGCAACCCGGGCTGGGGTTGCGAGAAAGTGATCGAGCATCACCTCGACGCCTATGGTCTGCGTGACCGGATCACCCACAAACAGGGTTCCTACGCAGCCATCATTGCTGACACCATCGCGCGTGAGAAGCAAGGCGAGTCCGTTCTGTACTACACCTGGACCCCGTACTGGGTGAGTGGCGTACTGGTGCCGGGCAAGGACGTGACCTGGCTCAAAGTGCCGTTCTCGGCACTTCCCGGTGAGCGCAAGGATGTTGATACGTCGCTGCCTGATGGTTCGAACTACGGTTTCCAGGCCAACAACCAGCATATCGTGGCCAACCGCGCCTTTACCGATGCCAACCCGGCAGCGGCCAAGCTGTTTGCCATCATGAAGCTGTCGAACAACGACATCAGCGCTCAGAACAAGCGCATGCGTGACGGTGAGAACAAGGCGGCCGACATCACGCGTCACGTCGACGCCTGGGTGAAAGGCCATGCCGACACCTACAAGAGCTGGCTTGATCAGGCTCGCGCCGCTGCCAAGTAAGCGGCAAACGGCAAAATGAAAAAGGCGACCCGCGGGTCGCCTTTTTTGTCGCTGCTGCCCTGATCAGGCGGCCCGGCCGCTTTCGTCGAAGAGGCCGTCAAACAGCACCGTGCTGAGGTAGCGCTCGCCCGAATCCGGCAGCACGACCACGATGGTCTTACCGGCATGCTGCGGGTCGCGGGCGAGGCGGGCGGCAACTGCGGTCGCTGCGCCGCAGGAGATGCCGCACAGGATGCCTTCCTCGCGCGCCAGACGGCGGGCGTATTCGACTGCGTCCTCGTTGCTGACGGTTTCGACCTGGTCGATCAGCGACATGTCGAGCACGTCGGGGATAAATCCGGCGCCGATGCCCTGGATCTTGTGCGGTCCGGGTTTCAGTTCATCGCCGGCGAGCTTCTGCGTCATGATCGGGCTGGCGGAGGGTTCTACTGCCACGCTCAGGATGGCTTTGCCGCGCGTATTCTTGATGAAGCGCGAAACGCCGGTAATGGTGCCGCCGGTGCCGACGCCCGACACCAGGATGTCGATCTCGCCGTCGGTATCGTTCCAGATTTCCGGGCCGGTGGTGGCTTCGTGGATGGCGGGGTTGGCCGGGTTCTTGAACTGCTGCAGCAGTACATAGCGATCGGGGTCGGCGGCGGCGATCTCTTCCGCCTTCGCGATGGCGCCGGCCATGCCGCGCGCGCCTTCTGTCAGCACAAGCTTGGCGCCGTAGGCGACCAGCAGCTTGCGGCGTTCGATGCTCATCGTCTCGGGCATGGTGAGCGTGAGCGGAATGCCGCGCGCTGCCGCGACGAAGGCGAGCGCGATGCCGGTGTTGCCACTGGTCGGCTCGACCAGTTCCTTGCCCGGGCCGAGCAGGCCCCGGCGATCTGCGTCCTCGATCATCGCGGCGCCAATGCGGCACTTGACCGAATAGGCCGGGTTGCGGCCTTCGATCTTGGCCAGCACGGTTGCCTGTGCGCCATCAATGACGCGGTTGAGCCGCACCAGCGGGGTGCGACCAATCGACTTTGCGTTGTCGGAATACCAATTCGACATGTTTGTAACTCCAGTTATTCAGTTTCGGACTCGATCGTCGTGCATGCCCGCGCGCTCAGTCGCCGTCCGGGGCGCATCACCGACGCCGACGGCGCGCCATTGCGGGCAATCGCACATAGAGTAGCCAATCCAAAGGGTATAACGAAGCAAGAAAAACGAATATCGATCAGAAGCGCTGCACTGAACTTACGCGGCAGCGACACACTCCGAATACAAAAGCACATCAAGGTTTTCCGTTTCCGGTACGCGCAAGATCGGGAGGTGGCTGAATGATGCGTCGGTGGTTTTCGAGGTTTTTCCAGACGGGGCTGTTGCTGTTGGCAGCACTCGTTCTTCCTGTCGGCAGCGCAGCACAAAGCGCTGCACCCGGCGGTGAGGTGCTGGTGCTCAGGATCGACGGCGTGATCGGGCCGGCGACGGCCGACTACGTTCAGGCAGGACTTGCCCGTGCCGTGGCGCGCAAGTCGGGGCTGGTCGTGCTGGAGATGGATACGCCTGGCGGTCTTGATACTGCGATGCGCTCGATCATCAAGGACATTCTTGCCTCGCCGGTTCCGGTTGCAAGCTTCGTCTCGCCCGAGGGCGCACGCGCAGCCAGCGCGGGCACCTACATCCTTTACGCCAGCCATATTGCGGCGATGGCGCCAGCCACTAATCTTGGCGCGGCGACGCCGGTCGCAATCGGTTTGGGCGGCGCACGGCCGGGCGGCGCTTCCCCAGCCGAAGACGGTGAATCCGGGGGTGGAGAGAAGGCGCTTGCCGATGCGGCAAAGTCCATTCTGTCTTCCGGTTCGGACAAGAACCCACCCGATGCAGAGCCAGGGCAGGATGGGGCCGCGCCGGGCGACGACGGGACCAAGGCCCCGGCCGCAAAACCTGCGGCCAAAGCTGCTGCCGGCGGCGACGCGATGGCAGCCAAATCCGTAGCGGATGCGACTGCCTACATCCGCAGCCTCGCCCAGCTGCGTGGTCGAAACGTCGAGTTTGCCGAGCGCGCGGTGCGTAATGCAGAGAGCATGAGCGCAGCCGATGCGCTCGAGCAGGGGGTGATCGAGTTTGTTGCGACCGATCTGTCCGACCTGCTGGCTCAGGTCGACGGCCACGAGGTGCAGGTGGGAGGCCAGACGCGCACCCTTGCCACAGCACAGGTCACCATCGAGCGTGTCGTGCCCGATTGGCGCAATCGCATTCTCGGCACACTTGCCAATCCGCAGGTCGCGCTGATTCTGATGATGATCGGCATCTACGGTCTGTTCTTCGAGTTCACCTCGCCGGGCTTTGGCGTGCCGGGCGTGGCCGGCGCAATCTCGCTGATGATCGCGCTGTACGCTTTTCAGTTGCTGCCGGTCAACTGGGCGGGCGTGCTGCTGGTGGCGATCGGTGCGGGACTGATGCTGGCCGAGGCCTTCGTGCCGAGCTTCGGCGTGCTGGGCGTAGGCGGTATCGTGGCCTTTGTGGTTGGGGGGCTGTTCCTCATGGATACCGAGGTGCCAGGGTTCGGGGTGCCACTGGCGCTGATCGCCGGGCTTGCGCTTGCGAGCGCGGCCGTGTTGCTCGCAATTGGCAGCTTTGCCGCGCGCAGTTTCAATCGTCCGGTTGTCAGTGGGCGCGAAGAGATGGCCGGTGCGCTGGGTACCGTCATCGGTGCGGCCGGCGGCGGCGACTGGTGGGTGAGGGTGCATGGCGAGAACTGGCGCGCGCACTCGGATGTGCCACTGGTACCGGGTGCCCGGATCCGGGTCGACCGTCTGGACGGACTCATCGTGAACGTGTCGCCCGCCGGCACCTCACCAAACTAGGGGGAACATCATGATTGACCTGCAACTGGGCCTTGGCCCGCTCATCCTGCTTCTCATCTTCCTGATCGTCGCGTCGATCAAGATTCTGCGCGAGTACGAACGCGGCGTCATCTTCATGCTCGGGCGCTTCTGGAAGGTGAAGGGCCCGGGTCTGGTGATCGTGATTCCGGGCATCCAGCAGATCGTGAAGGTTGATCTGCGCGTGGTTACCATGGACGTGCCCTCGCAGGACGTGATCTCGCGCGATAACGTCTCGGTGAAGGTGAATGCGATCGTGTTCTTCCGCGTGGTCGATGCCGAGAAGGCGATCATCCAGGTCGAGAACTTCCTCGTCGCCACCAGTCAGCTGGCGCAAACCACCTTGCGCGCGGTGCTGGGCAAGCATGAACTCGACGAGATGCTGGCCGAGCGCGAACGGCTCAATCTCGATGTGCAGCAGATCCTCGATGCGCAGACCGATTCCTGGGGCATCAAGGTGACCAACGTCGAGATCAAGCACATCGACCTCAACGAGAACATGGTGCGCGCGATCGCGCGGCAGGCAGAAGCCGAGCGTGAGCGGCGCGCGAAGGTGATCCATGCTGAAGGCGAAAGGCAGGCAGCAGAGGCGCTGAAGGATGCGGCCGAAATGCTGTCGCGCGAGCCAGCAGCGATGCAGTTACGTTACCTGCAGACGCTGACCCAGGTGGCGGGCGACAAGAGCTCGACGCTGGTGTTTCCGGTGCCGGTCGACCTGATCGGTCAGTTGTTCAATCAGAGAGAGAATCGCGCAGCGCCGGTCAAAGGCGAGTAATGCGGAGATGCACCGGCGTCTTCTGCAAAAGACGCCGGCACTGAACGGTCAGCGCTTGTCGAGGCGGTAGACCTTTTCCGGATTCATCTTGGTGCTCCACGGCAGGCCGCTGTTCTGCCAGCCGTTCTGCAGGCGGAAGCCCGCCTGAGCACCTTCCTTGATCGCTGCGCCCTGAAAGCCGTTGATCACGTACCTTGCATTCGGGAACCCGTTTTCACGCAGGAATGCTGCACTCGGTTCGCCACGCTCACTGCCGGAGCGGCACATCGTGATGATTTCGGTGTCTGCGCCGAGGCCACGCTTTTCCAGTTCAGCCTTGATCTGCGCGACGAAGTCGGGGTTCTGGTACAGGCGGAACACACCGCGCTTCTCGTTCCACTGCGTACGGTCGACGAGCATGAAGGGCACGTTAACATGCACTTCATCGGTGAAGCCGATGAACATGATTTCAACCGGGTCGCGTACGTCGACGAACAACAGGTTCTTTTCCTGGCCTTGAACCCGGGTATGGGTTTCTTCCGCGCTGATGCCGATGTCAAGTGCGTGTGCGCCCAGGCTCAGCAGGCTGAGCGAGCAGGCCAGCAATAGTTTTTTCATGTTGGTTTCCTCTTGGTTGATGAGGCAGGCGGTCAGCGCTGGCGGCGCAGGGTTGCGGCCAGCGGCAGGGTGAGCGCCGCAGCGACAGCACCAAAGCCTGCGGAAATGGCGAACAGGTTGGCCCAGTCCACCCAGTAACCCATGTTTTCGAATGAGGATTTCGTCATCCCCGGTGTGAGCAGGAAGGCGACGATGAGTGCGAGCAGGCCAACCCCAATCGCAGGTTTTACCGCGCCGCACCACGCCGGGCGACCGCGCACGATCGCAATGCCGAAGAGGATGATCAGCAGGGCAGCGACGCCAATGACGACGGGCAGATACATCAAGCCAAGCTCGAAGACGATATTCATGGCAAGCCAGATTTCATACATGGTGCGTTCTCCTTATACCCGGCCTTTTGCGACCGCCATGTAGGCGGGCTTGAGCAGGCGGTACTTCATCAGCCAGGCAAAATAGCTGTCCTGCAGCGGGTCGATCATTGGCAGCGAGGGGGTCAGCCGGTTTTCGTAGTCAAACTCGACCAGCAGGGCCGCGCCTTCTCGAAGCAGCAGCGGGCAGGAGGTGTAGCCGTCGAAGCGCTGCGACGGTTCGCGTCCGGCGATCACGTCCAGCAGGTTCTGGGCGACGAGTGGTGCGCTCTTCTTGATTGTTGCCGCGGTCTTCCCCTTGGGGGTGCCGTTGATGTCGCCAAGGCCGAACACGTTGGGGAAGCGACGATGCCGCAGCGTTTCACGGTCGACTTCGAGCCAGCCACCGGCGGCGAAACCGCCTTCTTTCCAAGACAGGGGGCTGTTCTTGACGACATCGGGCGCGCTCATCGGCGGCACAACGTGAATGAAGTCGTAACCGAGTTCGGTGCGCTCGCCCTCCGGACTGGCGAAGGTGGCGCGCTGGGCACCGATATCGACAGCAACCAGCTTGCTGTTGAACGTCACCGGGATGTCGAGCACGGCCCAGCGTTTCAGCACTTCCTCGTTGATGCTGGGAACGCTGAAGATGTTGCCGAGTGCGGAGTGAAAGAGCACTTTCGAGTTGCTGCGCGTCCCCGCCTGCTTGAGGCGGTCGGCAACCATGAAGGTCATCTTCAAGGGCGCGCCGGCGCACTTGAGTGCAGTGGCAGGCAGGGTCATCAGCGCGGTCCCGCCTTTCTGGCGGAAGGCATCCATCGTTTTCCAGGTGGTCTGAGCGGCCTCCGGGCTGGGGTAGACGCTGGTCAGTCCGTTCTGGCCAATGGCCTTCACGTCCATGCCTTCGATCTGGTCGAAGTTCATCTGCAGGCCGGTTGCGACAACGAGATAGTCATAGCCGATACGTCTTCCGCTTTCGGTCACGACCTCGTTGGCCTCGGGGTCAAACTCGGCGACCATCTCACGCACCCACTCGACGCCTGCCGGGATCAGGTCGGCATTGCGATCGCTGACTTTATCGACCGGCCAGATGCCTGTTGCCACAAGCGTGTAGCCGGGCTGGTAATTGTGGATTTCCTTGCGGTCGATGATGGTGATGCGCGCACCGTCAAGCTCACGTGCAAGACGGTTGGCGATTGCCAGTCCCCCCAGGCCGCTGCCTGCAATGACGACTCGCGCAGATGTCTGCAGCGCAGCTTTCGACTCCTGTGATACGACCGACAACCCGACACCCGAAGCAAGGGGCAGGCCGGTCATGCCCAGCAGCAGCCGCCGCCGTCCTGCGTCATGGTCATTTGCGGGTGCCTGAATGGGGTGGTTTTTTGTGTTCATACGCCTTCTCCTCCTGTCCGGAAAACCAGCTTCATGCAGGACACAGGATCAGCCACGCACTGAAGTTGACTATAAGTATATAAGAAACTAATGATGATATGACTTATGCCAGATGCTTGTGTAACTTTGGTTACATGAACGCAGCGCACTGGAGAGCCACATCGAAGCGCCCGATGCGGGCCC
Organism: Parazoarcus communis; assembly: GCF_003111665.1. Classification (NCBI taxonomy): domain Bacteria; kingdom Pseudomonadati; phylum Pseudomonadota; class Betaproteobacteria; order Rhodocyclales; family Zoogloeaceae; genus Parazoarcus; species Parazoarcus communis. The sequence continues at coordinate 3,201,405 of NZ_CP022188.1, forward strand.
GGCTCATGTGTTCTTCGAGCTCGACCGGCAGCGGTCGTGGAGATTGGACAGCACGTGCGCCTGGTCGTCGTTGTCCAGGTTGAGGCGGGCATCGTCGCCCAGCTCTTCATCCCACAACCGCCGGATATTCGCTTGATACTCGAATGGCGTCGACGCGTCGATAGAGCGGGATACTGCAGTTCCATCGAAGCCCTGATCCTCGAATCGACGCCAGGTGTCGAGGGCGTCCTTCTTGCGCAGGCTTGATGCGGGCACCACCGTCCGGCCAGAAGGCGTCCCCGGTGGGCGCGCCGGTCAGGGCGAGGTCAGTCCATTGCGAATCGCGTATTTCGTGAGCTCGGCAACGCTGTGAAGTTCGAGCTTGCGCATGATGTTGCGCCGGTGAACGTCCACCGTGCTCGTCGCAATGCACAGGCGGTCTGCGATCTCGGGGGATGTGTGACCTTCGGCGAGCAACTGCAGTACTTCGCGTTCGCGACGCCCGAGTTTCTCGCTGGTGCGCAGTGCTGCCGGCGTCTGGGTGCGCACGCTGTCGACCAGGGTGGCGGCCGCTTCGTTGCACAGGTAGGTGCGGCCCATTGATACCGCGCGGATTGCCCGCAGGAGCTCATCCCGGCCCGCGGATTTGACGACATAGCCCGATGCGCCGGCGTCGAGCATCTGCAGCACGATGCGTCGGTCGGAGTAGGTCGACAGGGCGACGACCCGGATCCCGGGCTGTTCGGCCAAGATGCTGCGCGTAGCCTCAATGCCGCCCATGACGGGCAGGCCGATGTCCATCAGTACGACGTCCGGGTGCAGCTCACTGGCGAGCTTAAGGGCGTCCAGTCCGTCGCTGCACTCTCCGACCAGTGCAAGGTCGAGCTCGCGCTCAAGGACCACCTTGAGTGCTTCACGCAGAATCTTGTGATCGTCCACCAGCAGGATTCGAATCGTCATCCTGTTGCCCCTCCCTGATTGTGTCCCTTCTTCTTGCGGGGAATATGATTCTGATTGTGGCACCAGCCCCCGGTCTGCTGCTCACTTCCATATCGCCACCGATGAATTCAATGCGCTCCCTGACGCTGATGAGCCCAAAACCGCTTTCGCCTGCCGGACAGGAAACGGCTGTCTCGTAGTCGAAGCCCCGGCCCTGATCAGTCACCGTGATGGAGATCCGGTTGCCCTCCTGACGATGGCAGTCAATGCTGGCGACGTTGGTGTCGGCGTGCTTGGATACGTTGATCAGCAACTCCCTGATTGCCCTGAAGATGGTCGTGCGCGCGGGCTCCTCCAGAACGGGCAGGTCGTCCTCCCGCTCGATGCTGACCGCCAGTCCGTATAGACGCTCCATCTCCTCGCTCAGCCATTCGAGCGCCGGCACCAGACCCAGGGTGCCCAGAATCGGCGGACTGAGGTGCAGCATCAGCGACCGTACCGAACGGTGCGCCTGGTCGATGAGGCCTTCCATTTCCGACAGTGCTGCCTTGAGTACGCCCCGTCGCTCGCTGCCCTCGAGGGATGTGAGTTTGATCTTCACGATGGCCAGGGTCTGGGCAAGGTCGTCGTGCAGGTCCCGCGCCAGCAATCGGCGTTCCCGCTCTTCACTCAATGCCAGCTCGGCCATCAGGGTCCGCAACTGCGCAGTGCGCTCGCGGACGCGCTGTTCCAGTGAGGTCGCCATCGAGCGCATCGCAGCCGTGGCGTTTTCAGAGGAGATCCTTGCCTCGGTAATGTCGCTGTAGGTAATCACGACACCGCCAATGTGATGATGCTCGGTGCGGTAGGGGATGATGCGGCGCAGGTACCAGTGCTCATTCTGCGATTTGAACTCGGTTTGCACCGATTGCAGGTCTTTCAGTACCTGCGTGGCTTCATCGATGATTCCGCTGCCGAGGCCGGCAGTGGAAAAATCTGCAATCGGGCGGCCAATGTCGGTCGCGATGATGTTGCCGATGGATTTCATGCTCGGCGTGAGCCACTTGATCCGGAATTCACGATCGATGCAGACAGTGGCGATCTCACTGCTGGCCAGCAGATTGCGAATGTCGGCGTTGCTCGTCTGAAGCTCTGCGACCTTGTCCTGCAGTGTGCGGTTGGCGCCGTTCAGCGCCTCGTTGAGCGACTTCAGTCCGTCCCTCGATATCTCGAGTTCTTCGTTTGCGGACTGCAGTTCCGCGTTCATTGCGGCCACTTCTTCGTTGGAGATCTTCAGTTCTTCGTTGGATGTCGCCAGTCGCTCGATCACGCTCTGCAGGTCATCCCGGGTGGCGCGCAGTTCGCCCTCCAGCTGTTTGACCTGCGGGTCGCCGGCGGACTTGGCGCTCGCAGGTGGGTTACCCGCGTTCTCGAACACGACCAGCAGGTAACGGCATCCGCTTTCGTCGGGTCCTGCAACGGGAACGACGCTGAAGCGCACCTGGCGGTAGCCGTGGGCATCGCGCACGCGCGCATCATCGACAGTGACCGTCGTTCCTTCCTTGAGTGCCTGTCTGAGCGCACACCCGAGCCGAGACCGAAGGCCTTCGCGCGCTTGTGCGAGCACGTCGAGCGTCGGAGCGCCACGGGGCATCTGCAGGAAGTTCTCTGTCGGGCCGCAGAAATAGCGTGTTTCGAAGGTGGTGCTGACCAGCACCGCCGCAGGGGAGAACCGTTCCTGCAGCAGTTGACGGGTCAGACTCGCCACGTCCTCTTCCCGCGCCGGGGGCGTTTTGGCGCCGGGCGCTGTCGCTGACCAGCTGTCCGATCTAGTGGGCATGGGCACACCTGAAGTCTTGCAGCGCTCTCGGTGACGGTAAATGCGCCATTTTTTGGAAACCGGCACGAACAGATCCGCGTGTTCTCCAGGGGTTTCAGCGCAGCCGAGAAAGAGATGGCCGCCTGGGTTCAAGGCAAAATCAAACGAAGAAAAGAGCGCCTGCTGGGTGCTGGTTTCGAGGTAGATCAGCAGGTTGCGACAGCAGATCAGGTCCACTCTGGAAACGGGTGGGTCGCTGATGGCATTCTGCACTCCGAAAACCACGCAGTCGCGCACTTCCGTGCTCAGCTGATAACGACCATCCGGGTCGCACGGGACGAAGTAACGGGCGAGAAGGTCCGCAGCGACATGATCTTTGATCTCTGCAGGATAGATTCCTCGGCGTGCCTGTTGCAGGGCGTCTTCGTTGATGTCAGTGGCGAACACCAGAAGTGGGCACTGTTTCTCCGCACGGCGCAAGGCGTCGAGGATCAGGATCGCAACCGAATAGGCTTCTTCACCCGTCGAGCAGGCGGGCACCCAGACCCTGAGCGTTGCGCCTGCGGGAGCGGTCGCGACCATTGGCACAAGGACGTCGGTGTAGAGCACCTCCCAGGCCTCGGGATCACGGAAGAACACGGAAACGCCAATCAACATTACCTTGAACAGCGCTTCGCCTTCGTTCGGGTCCGAGTCGAGCATGCGCAAGTAATCCGGCAGCGCTTGCAGGCCATGCAGCCCCATGCGGTGACGGATACGGCTGATCAGCATGTCCTGCCTGAATTGACTGAAGTTGCAGGCATGACGTTGGTGGATCAACTCGAGAATCCGATCCAGGCATGCGCGGTCATCGCAGCCGGGCGGGGTGAGTGCGCATGCCATGTGAGCGGACTGCGCCGCGCAATGCGCCCGGGCGTCAGAGCGAACCCCAGTCGTCATGCTGACCGAAGGCGGCGACGGCGGCCCGTCCTCCCCATCCTGTCGGCGTGGCACGGACCTGAGGCCGTCTTTCGCCGGTTCTGCTGCGGGGAGCGGGGCGGCGGAGGGCGCTGTATTGTTGTTTGTCACCCGATGTCCCTTCCTGCGCTGGACTGTTTTGCACATGAAACACCACGTGGGCGGTGCACGTGCTTGCGCTTATCTGCCGAAAGTAACAAATCCAGACGGCTCGCGCAGTACCTGAAATCAGGTAGCAGCGTTGAGGCCGGATTTCGACTCGCGCCGACCTGCGTTCTGTCTCCTGTGGTTCGGTTTTCTCTGTGCTCCGAATGAAGGGCGCATCGTGTCGCATCGCAGCCTGGGTGCGCGCGTACCCGGTTTGAGCGCATTACAAGCTGCGGCTGATAATCAAAGTGACATTCTTTCCGGTCGCATGCCATGCAGGCATTGCGAAGGTGAGGACGAGGCGCCGGAACTGGACGGACTGGCAGTCACTACCATCGTCCCGGTAGCCCGAATTCGATCATTCAGGTATTACCCCGGTCGGAAATACACCCTAAGGTGAAGCAAACGGGTCGCTTGCGGGCGAACGCCGTTCCTGGGGCGTGAAGCCTGCAAGGTGGGGAAAGATCGGCCTGAGACCGGATCATGTCCCATATATGGTCCGTCCGCGGACAATGGGAGGGGAATTCATGCGTTCTGGCAAACGGTTGTTAATACTGCTGAAGGATGAACCTGCGCAGGCACAGGAAGCCGGGTGTCTGCGGACTGGCAGTCTGTGCGCCGAAGGCGCTGATCGAGTGGTGCCTGCAAAGTCCTCGATCAGGCAGAGCGTCGTGCTGCTGGCATGCAGTTTCGCTCTTCTGGCCGGGCAGGCCGGTGCAGTGGTGGCAAGCCTTGATGCGCTGCCCGCCGAATCGTGTGAGCCGGAACATGCGGCGGATGACCCCACGCGTGAGAAGACGCCCAGGAGCGGGACGCAATGCCCGGCCCAGACTGCGGAGCCAATACCAGCGCCGACGCAAAATCCAAAAGATGTCGAGGAAGGCCGGCGCGTGGGCATGCTGATGCTCTTCCTGCACATGATCGGCGGCAGCAGGACGCAATGAGCGTCATTGACACCTTGCGCTGACCGTTACTCCCACGCCCAGCTGTCTGCCGGAATCTTGAGAAAGACCTCTTCATCGGCGGCTGTGTTTGCCGAGAGTTCAAGCACGCCGCCCTCCTTGACACGCGCCCGCGTTCCGACCGCTCCGAGCAGCTCGGGCATTATCGATGGCCGCTGAGCAGCCGTCGGAAGCCATCCGAAATGTTCTCCCAGCAGCCCGAGCCAGGCGTCGAGCGATGGTTCGGACAGGCGGACGAGCTTGATGTCGATCTCACTGGTCATGGTGTTCAAGGCTGGCGATGAGCGTTCGATACCTGTTCACGTACGTGGGCTGAAAACAGCGGCTTGTTCTAAGGCTGTAAAAAAATACAGTATTTTGTTGCTGACCGCAATTCCCGGCACCATTAGTCTGATGTCGGACGTGCAAACGCACTCGCCCCGGCGGAAAGGCGAAGCTTCCCGGCGGGGCGAGTGCAAAACCGCAAGACTGGCTGCAGATGCAGGGTCAATGCGTCTGGTCGGACTCCTCCCACCCCGTGATCATGGCCTTGATGTGGGCGAAGACTGTATGCCCGGTGGTGGTGAGATAGACGTGGATGAAGAAGAAGGCCGTGATCATGAAGGCCCCGATCGTATGCGCCAGCGCAACCGACTCAAGCGACAGGTATTGCGCAAGACCGAGCTGCCCCCAGTTGCCGTAGAACAGATACAGCAGGCCCGACACCCAGATCAGCGGTGAGATGAAGGCCAGCAAGGCCAGGTAGGCCAGGCGCTGCAAGGGGTTGTGCTTGTGACGGGCGGTCTTGTGGAAGGGGTGCGGGCTGTTTCTGAAGATCCCGATGGTGTAGTAGTTGACCATCGCCAGCACGTTCTTCATCGATGGAAGGTATTGCCGCCACTCTCCCGTCGTGAATTGCCAGAAGATGGTGAAGGCCCACAGCACCAGCAGCGACCATGCAGCCAGGGTGTGCACGCTCACGGCCTTGCCAAAGCCCAGCAATTCGTAGCTGCCGTGTATCTCGAAACCGGTGATCATCATGATGATGATCAGCACAGCCTGCGACCAGTGCCAGAATCGTTCATAGCGCTTGTAGATGTAGATGCGTCCGGTGCTCATTGTTCATGCCTCCTGCGACGGGTGACGATGCGGATCAGGCCATGCAGCAGGCCTGCGCCGATGGAGCCGGCGATGAGCATGCCGCCCAGCATGTCGATCCATTTGTTGTGATCACGACCCGGAATGTAGATGTCCGTGATCTCGGCAAGGCGGCCGTCAGCGGAGCGGGTGTGGCATTCCTGGCACGGGACGGCTTTCTCCTTGGGCGCGACCATGTGGGTGATGAACCAGTTCATGCGGGTTTCGATGAAACCGAACTCGCCGCTGTAGGGAAGCTCCGCGTAATCCATGCCGGCCTTGATTGACTTGGCGTAATCGAAGTTGCCCCAGAAGGCGGTATCGTCCTTGCCGTACACATGATTGACGACCAGGGTCTTGTTGATCTTGTCGTAGGGCTGCTTGCCGTGCATGACCTTGAACGGCCAGATGCGGGCATTGGGGTCCTTCGCCGAGCCCTCGACCGCGTTGAGCTCAAGGACCTTCGTGTCGTCGATCTTGTCGGTGATCGCGATCTGATGAACCACGCCGTTGTACCACTTGTATACCGGGCGCACGTTCTCGCCGTACTCGAAGTCGCCTTTCTCGGCAGAGTAGATCAGATGCCCATGATCGTTCTTGATGAAGAGCGGCTTGCCGTCGGGTCCCCGCTTGCCGGCAGTTGACCAGTCCCAGAGCATCTTGGTCCCCAGGCCACCACGTGCGAATTCCGGAATGTGGCAGGTCTGGCAGGCGAGCTTGTCGGCATGCTGGTTGATCCGGGCTTCCTTGTGCGGTGCCACGCCGTGACAGGATTCGCATGTTGCCCGGTTGTGGTCGTCGTTGGGCAGGTCGAGCCCGTGCGTATCCTTCGGGTTCGCCGCGTAACGACTGCCCGAGGGCTGGTGTGCATTGAAGGTGTGGCAGTCAGCACAGGTCATGTTGGCGCCATCAACTGCCATATGCACATCGAGCTCCCGGCTTGGCTTGATCAGTGAGCTGTCCAGATCCCCGTGTTTCACCGCGTCTCCGCCACCGCCGTTGAAGTGGCAGGCTCCGCAGTTTTCGCGCCCGGGCTGCCCGACATGCTGGGCGATCTTCGCCAGATCCGGCGGTTGTACGATATTGCCGCTGCCCTTGGGCATTTCGCGTGGATCGTACAGCGGGTGCCCGGCGTCGGTGGCAATCTTCTTGTAGGTGCCCGTCGTATCGTGGCAGGCCAGACAATCGACATTCTCCTGATTGGTGAAGTCGAAATCCTTGCCCTCCCAGCCATAACCGGCGTGGCAGCTTGTACAGCGCGGCTCATTGGAGATCGGCGAACCGCAGAAGTTGTTCGCGGCGAACTTCTTGCCGAGCTTCTTGCCTGTGGTCGGGCTCACCGCTTCCCAGGTCCAGTGAATGCTCTTCATCACCTGGTGCCCTGCCTTGTTGTGACAGCTGAGGCAGGCGCGGGTGACATCAGGACCCGTCGCGAAAGGGCCCTTCAGCGCTTCGAGCTGGCTATGGTCCGTGGTAACAGTCGAGGTCGAGGCGGACTTCGCTGGCTGAGCAAGCGGCACTGTCGTCGCGAGTGCGGGTGTCGGGCCGTGGAGCAGGGTGACCAGCAGGCCCGCTCCAAACAGTTTTTTCCAGTGGATGTTCACGATGTCTCCTTGGTTCCAGGGGCGCGTGCGCGTTGCGCATGCGCCCATCCCTCTACCGTCGTACGGTGGGTCCCGCGAGGTTGCTCAGCGAGCAGTGCCGGGCAGTCTGTAAAGAAGTAAATCTATTTGTTCTAATGTAGTTTTGAGCATCAGGGCGTGAAGCCGGTGCCTTGCGGTCTGCTGCAGTTAGAGAACGCTGGCGTTGTCGCACGATGCGGCAACGCCAGCACGGAAATCAGCCGAGGGTGTACAGCCGTATGGCCGCGAGCGCGACGCCGGCCAGACACGCAAGTCCGGAAAACAGCCAGCGCCAGGCGAAGAAGCGTGGCTGGAAGCCAACGCCGGTTACGAAGCCGGCACTCATTGCCCAGAACAGCGCCATCGCGGCCCAGTGGTCGGCACCGCCGCCGGGTGCGGCGAGCGCCCCCGGCCAGATGGTGATGCCGAGCATGATGGCGATGGCGGCGAGCAGCGGCAGCAACTGAATGCTGCTGCCCGGCTGCGCAACCGCCGGGTCAGTTTGCCGGTCGGTCATCGTCGGTGCCCGCCGGGCGGGATCCGCCGCCCCGGGCCTCCTCGCGTGCGGCTTCGTTCTCGCCCCACATGGCGTTCAGAATTGCCAGCAGGACGGCAAAGCCGATGCCCAGTACCCATGCGAAATACCACATCGTGTGCTCCTTTCTCTATTGGCTCAGTAGGCCGAGTGTTCGTTTTCGCGGATGTAGGCGGCCGTGACCTTGCCCGACATCACCTTGTAGGCCCAGCTCGTGTAAATGATGATCAGGGGCATGAAGATGATCGTGGCCCAGAACATGATGCCCAGCGTGCGATGGCTGGAGACGCTGTCCCACACCGTCAGGCTTGCAGCCGGCATGGTCGAGGACGGCATCAGGAAGGGGAACATCGACACCCCGGCCGTACCGATCACGCCCACGATGGCGAACGACGATGCAACGAAGGCGGTGAGCGTGCGGCCACGCGCCACCATCAGCATGCCAACGGCGGTGCCGAGGTAGGCGACTGCCGGAACGATCAGCGTCAGCGGCATGTCGCGGTAGTTCGCAAACCAGGCGCCGCTTTGCTGCACAACGGTCTTCGACAGCGGGTTGGGCTGGGCTGCGGCATCGACGGCAGAGGTGATCACGTAGCCGAAGTTGCCCTGCGCCAGCCAGATACCGGCGCCAGTGAAGCCGACCAGCATCAGCGCACCGAATACCAGCGCTGCGGTGCGCGCCCGGCGCTGGATTTCACCTTCGGTACGGTGCGCCAGATAGATCGCGCCATGGAAGGTGATCATCGCCGTGCTCACCACGCCGGCAAGCAGCGCAAACGGATTCAGCAGGCCCCAGAACGACCCGGTGTAGTACGACACCAGGTTGTTGTCGAAGTGGAAGGGCACGCCCTGCAGCAGGTTTCCGAATGCGACGCCAAAGATCAGCGGCGGCACCGCACCGCCGACGAACAGGCCCCAGTCCCAGGTCGTCCGCCACGTGGTGTTGTGGATCTTGCTGCGGTAGTCGAAACCGACGGGGCGGAAGAACAGGGCCCACAGCACGGCCAGCATGGCCCAGTAGAAGCCGGAGAAGGCCGTGGCATACACCAGCGGCCAGGCGGCAAAGATGGCGCCGCCGCCAGTGATGAACCACACCTGGTTGCCATCCCAGTGCGGTCCTACGGTATTGATCACGACACGTCGTTCTTCGTCGTTCTTGCCGACGAAGGGCAGCAGCGTGCCGACGCCCATGTCGTGACCGTCCATGATGGCAAAGCCCACGAGCAGTACGCCCACGAGAATCCACCAGATGAGTTTCAGGGTCGGGTAATCGAAGATCATGGTTTTGGCTCCTGATCAGGCTTTGGCAGCAGCGTGGTGGGTTTCGTTGAGATAACGGCCAGTGCCGAGGCTGCCCGGCCCCTGGCGGGCAAAGCGAACCATCAGGTACATCTCGACCACGAGCAGCAGGGTGTAGAAGCCGATGAAACCGGCGAGCGAGCCATACAGACTTTCCACGGTCAGTGTCGACACCGAAAGGTGGGTCGGCAGTACGCCGTAGATGGTCCAGGGTTGCCGGCCATACTCGGCAACAAACCAGCCCATCTCACAGGCCAGCCAGGGAACGGGCAGGAACCACAGCGACCACTTCAGCAGCCAGGTGCGGGTCGCGAAATCGCCCTTGATCGAATACCACAGCGCAAGACCGAACAGCGCGAGCATGGCAAAGCCCATCGCCACCATGATGCGGAAGGTCCAGAACAGCGGCGCGACGCGGGGGAGGGTGTCGCGGGTGGCGCGGTCGATGATCTCGGGGGTGACATCATCCATCGACACGACATACTTCTTGAGCAGCAGGCCGAAGCCGAGATCGGCTTTTACCTTGTCAAAGGCAGCACGGGTCGCGTCGTCGGCCGGCGCCTGACGCAGCTTCTCAAGCAGGCGAACAGCTTCGATGCCGATGACGATACGCTCGCGATTCTTGACCAGGATCTCCTTGATGCCGGGCAGTTCCTTGTCGAGCGAGCGTGTGCCGATGATGCCCATCGCCCAGGGGATATGAATGGCAAAGTCGTTCTTCATCTCTTCCTGGTTGGGGATGGCGATGACGTTGAAGCTGGCGGGCGCCGGTTCGGTTTCCCACATGGCTTCCATCGCGGCGAGCTTGGTCTGCTGGGCTTCGCCGAGCGCGTAGCCGGACTCGTCGCCGAGCACGATCACCGAGCACACCGACGCAAAGCCAAAAGCGGCCGCAATGCGGAAGCTGCGCTTGGCAAACTCGATGTCACGCCCCTTCAGCAGATACCAGGCGGAGATCGACAGCACGAACATCGCGCCGGTGACATAGCCTGCCGACACCGTATGCACGAACTTGCCCTGTGCGACCGGATTGAACAGCACCGCCCAGAAGTCGGTGAGTTCCATGCGCATGGTTTCATAGCTGAACTCGGCACCGACCGGGTTCTGCATCCAGCCGTTGGCGATCAGAATCCACAGTGCCGACAGGTTGGTGCCCACCGCCATCAAAATCGTCACCAGCAAATGCTGTCGGCGCGAGAGGCGGTCCCAGCCGAAGAAGAACAGACCGATCATGGTCGATTCGAGGAAGAAGGCCATCAGGCCCTCAATGGCAAGCGGGGCGCCGAAGATGTCACCCACGTAGTGTGAGTAGTACGCCCAGTTGGTACCGAACTGAAACTCAAGCGTAATGCCGGTGGTGACGCCAAGTGCAAAGTTGATGCCGAACAGCTTGCCCCAGAATTTGGTCATGTCCTTGTAGACGGTCTTGCCCGTCATCACATAGACACTCTCCATGATGACCAGCATCCAGACCATGCCAAGTGTTAGCGGCACAAACAGGAAGTGGTACATCGCTGTTGCGGCAAACTGCAGCCGCGACAGGTCCACGAGTTGTTCACTGACCATCGTGTTCTCCATCAGTCGAGATTTGTTGTTTTGCAGATGCTGGCGGTGCAAACCTGGCTGCGACGCTGTCGGGCGCCACGGGCACTTTCTCCTCGCGGACGAAAACCCACCACAGGGCGGTGATCAGAACCAGCTTGATCAGGACGACCAGGACGAGTTCACGAACGAGTTTGCGATCGGACAAGGCAGCTTGTGGCATAGGAAACTCCAGGTTTGCTTCAATCCTATCAAGATCCGTACCATACGCGGAAGCAATAAAAAGTTGATGAAAATCAAATTGTTGGTTAAGTGTTTGAATATTTTGATTGACCTGTTTGTGCCATAGTGGCAGATTGGTTGCGCCAACATGTCAAGAGTGACAGTCCATGTCTGCCGACCCGCGACCACTGCCAGAACTCGTTTCATTCATTGAAACGCTGCCGGAACCCCACATCCTGTGCGACCGTGACTACCGGATCATCGCGGCCAATGCGGCGTATCGAAGCTCATGCGCCGATGGTCGCAGCGTGGTCGGTCGCACCTGCTACGACGTGTCGCATCACTACAGCGTCCCCTGCGACCGGGCGGGAGAGTCCTGTCCGCTGTCGCGGAGCCTGCAGTCCGGGCAGCGTGAGCGGGTGCTGCATCTGCATCACACGCCACGCGGCGAGGAGTACGTCAACATCGAGCTTTCGCCGGTCCGCGACGGCAGCGGCGACATCGCCTGGTTCATCGAGAAGATGGAGCCGATGCCGGTTGCGCGCGGCGTGTCGGACAACCATGGTCTCATCGGCCGTGCGCCGGCCTTTCAGCGCATGCTGGAACTGGTGGTGCGAGTTGCGCCATCGGAGGCCAGCGTCCTGCTGCAGGGCGAGTCCGGCACCGGCAAGGAGCTTGTCGCCAGTGCGGTGCATGAGGCCAGCCGGCGTGCGGATCGGCCCTTCGTGGTGGTGGACTGCTCAGGGCTGCCCGATACCCTGTTCGAGAGTGAAGTCTTCGGCCACGAACGCGGCGCCTTTACCGGGGCGGTGGCGCGCAAGCCGGGGCTCGTCGAGGCCGCGAGCGGCGGCACGCTATTCCTCGACGAAGTCGGCGACATTCCGCTGAGCATGCAGGTCAAGCTGCTGCGCCTGCTCGAAACCGGCACCTATCGTCGCCTCGGCTCAACCGAGTTGCGCCGTGCCGATATTCGTCTGGTTTCGGCGACCCACCGTCCCTTGCAGGAGATGATCGGCGACGGTTCGTTCAGGCAGGATCTGTACTTCCGCCTGAATACCTTTCCGATCATTGTTCCACCCTTGCGCGAGCGGCTTGAAGACTTGCCCCTGCTCGTCGGGTCCTTGCTCGAACGGGTCGCGCCGAATCGCGGACTTGAACTGTCCGCCGATGCCATGCAGGTACTCGCGTCTTATCCGTTTCCGGGCAATGTGCGTGAGCTGCGCAATGTGCTCGAGCGTGCGAGCCTGATGTGTGACGGCGACGTGATTCATCCTGAACATCTGGCTGAAGAGATCAGGCTGGGGGCTGGCGTCGTGTCCACGCCGGGGCGGTCTGCGCATGAGAGCGCAGCGATTGCCTTGGGCGGGAATTCGGTGCCGGATCTTGGCGAACTCGAACACCAGGTGCTGCGACAGGCCGTGATCAGCCACCGGGGCAGCCGGCGTGAGCTTGCCGCCAAACTGGGGTTGAGCGAACGCACGCTGTACCGGCGCCTGAAAGCACTCGGGCTGGACAAGGCGCTGGATTGACGGCTGCCAGATCGATTGGCAGGTACTGACATCGTGGCAGTTGTGGCAGAGAGGCAAGGTTTGGCCTGTTCTGCATGTCTATGAAAAGTATAGGTTTCCTGTTTGGCACGCAGATTGCTAATTCGAAAGTGAAGCGAGGCTGTATCGCAATCGTCGTCCGGTCTTCACCTCTGAGACCCCCCAACCCCTTGGTGCTGCGATTGCGTATGACAAGTACCTGAATGGCACGACATCCGGCCTCGCTTCCTTTTTTCGAACGCATTTCAATCGCAAGAACCGAACGAGGGAGCGTCCATGTCAGACTGCCTTAACGACCGTCGCAAACTGCTCATTGCCACTGGCGGAGCAGGTGCCGTTGCAGCCGCAGCGAGTGCCGTCCCCTTTGTGGCCAGCCTGACCCCGTCCCAGCGTGCGCGTGCCGCAGGTGCGCCGGTCGAGGCGGATGTCAGCAAACTGGCCGCCGGCGAGATGATGACCGTCGAATGGCGCGGAAAGCCTGTGTGGATTCTCCGCCGCACACAGGAAATGCTGGCTGCGCTCGAAGGCCATGATCAGGATCTCGCCGATCCAGGCTCCGGTGAAAACCAGCAACCGGCGTACGCGGCCAACCAGCACCGCTCGATCAATCCCGAGTTTCTGGTGGTTGTCGGCATCTGTACCCACCTGGGCTGCTCTCCCTCGGAGAAGTTCATTCCTGGCCCGGAAAGTGGCGTGCGGGCCGACTGGCCGGGTGGCTTTCTGTGCCCGTGCCACGGTTCCACCTTCGATCTGGCCGGCCGTGTCTTCCTGAGCCAGCCGGCGCCGACAAATCTTGAAGTGCCCCCGTACATGTGGCTGTCCGATGCAGTGGTCCGCATCGGCGAGGACGAGAGCGGAACGGCCTGAACTGGCGAGCCCCACCATCCTCGGCGCCCTCGACGGACGCAATCGGCCAGGCGGGAGCGATCGCCTCATGTTCGAGGCAATAGACAGCAGGAGTACCCATCATGAGAGTTGCAGTCACAAGCCAGAACTTCAGAACCGTCACCGCCCATGCAGGAAAGGCGAGGCGCTTTCTGATCTACGACATCAGCACGCCGTGTTCGCCACGTGAAGTAGAGCGACTGGACCTGCCGAAAGAGATGTCATTTCACGAGTTTCACGGCGGGCAGCATCCGATCGACGGAGTTGACGCACTGGTGACCGGCGGCGCGGGTGAGGGCTTTGTCGCGCGCTTGGGGCAGCGCGGTATCGAGGTCGTGATATGCGGCGAGAGCGATCCGCTGCAGGCGGTGAAGGACTACATCCAGGGCACGGTCAAGCCTGTGCCGCCCGGCGAACATGAGCATGGTCACCACCATCAGCACCAGCACTGATCCTGATTTGAGACGGGGAAATCATTACGGCGGCCGGCACATGCAGGCCGCCGTATTTCTTTGTGTGGCGGTGGCGTCGGGTTCAGCTCAGCCATTCGGGTCTGAGCAGCATGATCAGGCCCAGGCCAAGCATGGCGATGCCGCTGAGCAGCTTGAGCGCCCGGCCACCCCTTTCGCTGAGTTTCGCACTGCCCAGCGCAATGACGGCCAGCGTGACCATCAAGGCATCGTCCGCGATGTAGCCGACGATGTAGAGCCCAAGATAGGCATAGTGTGCAAGCGGGCCGAGCTGCTGCTGGGTGAGGACTGCCGTGTATAGCGCAGGCAGACCGGCAGTGCACAGGAGCTCGACGAAGTTGACGATGACGGCCAGCATCGCGACCCCGACCAGCGAGGCGCCAAGACGCTCGGCCTTCAGGATGCCGCGGATCCGGGCGTAGAGCCCGGGCTTCACCGAGTCGGGGATCGAGAGCGATATGCCGCGGCCCGCCGCGACAAAGTCCTTTACGTTGATGATGCCGATCAGAATGGCAACGCAGGCAAGAGCGGCCCGGAACGTCGCCGACATGCCCACGAACAGAAATATGTTCAGCCACGCGGCCATGAACGCGTAGTACACCGCGCCGCTCACCAGCACGAAGGTGCCAGCGACCAGCGCCATGCGTCTGCGGCTCTTCAGACGCACCAGCAGGGACAGCAGGAACAGCAGCAACCACATCGCGCAGGGGTTGAAGCCGTCCAGCAGGCCCATGCTCAGCGTGAACAGGGGCAGGCCCAGCTCCGAGGCGCTCAGGGTGCCGAACTGCCGGGTCTCGATTGCGTTGTTTACCGGTCGGTCTCCGATCAGTGCGCGCAGTTCGGCGCCCATGTGCTCGGCATCGTCGAAGCCGACCAGAATGCGGTCTCCGATCACGAACATGGGCACACCCGGCGGCCAGATCCCGGCGCTGCGGCTCAGCTCAATCAGCGCGTCGCGCGCGGTTTCGTCGCGATCGACTTCGCGGAAGATGATGCGGAGATCAGGACGCTCGGCAGCCAGTTGCCTGAGGAAGTCCTTCGCAGCGGTGCAATGCGGGCAGCCCTCGCGTACAAAGACCGACAGCACCGCAGGAGACGCGTTTGTCTCCACGGTCTGATCGGCCACGCTGGCGGCGCTGGCAGAAACGGCAATGGCGGCCAGCACAAGCAGGAGCAGCACGTGTGCCATCCGGAAGAGCGCGTGCCACTGAAATACGCCGCGCCGCTTCAGGGACGTGGCGCGATTTTCGTGGGGCGCGGATGGGGCGGCTCGACTCGTCGATTGCATGGGTGTTCACCTCCGGCCGCCCTCCAGCTTGCAGACACCTGCTGCGCTTCCCGCTGGCCCGGCGGCGGGCCGCATTTACTCGGGTACGCAGATCTGCTCCCGTTTCGCGGCGATCAGTGTTTTCCAGCTCAGCACGATCACCACCGCTGACAGCAAGGCGAGCAGGGTCCACCCAAGGCCGGCATAGAAAACGAGGCCGCTGCGCACATGCATTTCGAAGGTGGCGATCGCCATCGCAGCCAGAGGGAAAGAGTAGGCCCAGGCCGAGATGAAGAAAGGCAGGCGCAGGAAGCGCAGGGCGTTGCTTGCCAGCAGCAGGGTGAGGAAGAGCGCAACGAAGTACAGCACGCGCGCCGCGCCATCGAGCGAATCCGTCAGCGCGAGGTAGGAGATGAAACCCACTGCCGGCGGTGCAATGAGGATGAACAGGGTGGGTGTGAGTCGTGCCGGAAGCGCTTCATGGAAGAACAGGCGATAGAGCACGATGGTCAGGAGCACCAGCCAGAACACCAGCCCGATGCTGAAGAAGAACCAGCTGATGTCGGGCGGTGCGTAGCGTACGCCGGCAATCGGCACCAGGATATTGCCCACCACCGGAATGAACCATGCGGGGTTGGCGTGCTTGATGTCGTAATGCGTATGGTGAATCCAGCTGCTCATCGCGGACAGCGTGAACAGCAGGTGGGCGATTGCGCCCACGCCCCACATGTACCGCGCAACGCCGGGCGCCGTCGATGTCCAGGCGATCGACAGCAGGATGAGGCCGATGGATATGGCGGGAAAGAAGTTCAGCCGCACCGGGTGCGCGTGTTCGGCGGCAACAGCGTCCGGATGGCGGAGCAGCTTCATCGCGTACACGATGAGCAGAAAGACATACAGGCCGCTCGTGAGCAGGCGCAGCGATTCGCCGATCACCGCGGGGGCGCCGCCGACGTGGGCGGCCTTGATCCAGGCGATGCTCAGTCCGGCCATCCCCATTACGGTGGAAAAAAGGGCAACCGGGAAGTGCTCAAGCCTTGATTCAGCGCCCGGATGTGGTTTGACTGATGCAGAGGCGGTCACGGTTTGATACTCCGATTCAATGTTGAGGTTCGACCCCCGGCCGGTTCGCACACGGGGGCATGCGAACCGGCTTTCAAGGCTTACAAGGACTTGGTCGAGTAGTACCAGTCGACCGTGTCGTAACCTTCGGAAGCCCGTTTGTTCGCTGCATCTGCAGTCTTTGGCGGCGGCACGATGACGGGTTTGCCCGGACACCAGTTCTCGGGTGTGGCAACGCCATTTGCATCGGAGGTCTGCAGTGCCTGCAGCAAGCGGACGAACTCGTCGATGCTGCGACCATTGCTCATCGGATAGTAGACCATCGCCCGCAGAATGCCATTGGGATCAATGAAGAAGGTCGCCCGCACGGCCTGCGTGTCGGCCGCGCCCGGATGCACCATGCCGTAGGCGCGGGCGACATCCATTTTGATGTCCTCGATGATCGGGAAAGTGATCTCGACCCCGAATTTTTCCTTGATGTTGCGGGTCCATGCCAGGTGCGAGAACAGGCTGTCGATCGACAGGCCAAGCAGTTCGCAGCCCATTTCGGCGAACTTCGGCGCGGCATTGGCGAAGCCGATGAATTCCGTCGTGCAGACCGGGGTGAAGTCCGCCGGATGCGAAAACAGGATCAGCCACTTGCCGCGGTAGTCCTCGAGCTTGCGGTCGCCGTGCGTGGTCTTGGCGTTGAACGCGGGCGCGGGTGCGTTCAGTTGCGGGAAGCTGGCTTGTTGTACGTTTTCCATGATGTATCTCCTTGAGGGCCGGGCGATTTCGGGTACTTCATCTTTTGTGCCGGCGTTGGGTGGATGTCGGGCACGCGCAATGTGCCGTGCCTCATCTTTCCAACAGCAAGGCATGTGCCTGTATCACCCAGCCACGCCGGGGGCGCCTGAGGGCATTGTTTTTGCGGGGAAATTCCTGCGGCATGTGACGCGTGGCCCGTCGCGCGAACCGCCATCACGCCTGTTTTTCTGCCATTCGCTGCCGAAATGGCAGTGACAGCTTTCGGGCCAGCTCACGCAGGGTTCTTGCAAGTGTCTGTTGAAGAACATGTTTATCGATGACGAAAGAGTGGCACGAGACTTGATAGAGAGCTGTTGCCTGGCCGAATTGCGCCGGTCTCTTTGACAGGAACCCAGCCATGAAGAACAAGCTCCTCGCAGACAAATACCCCATCCACGTTCTGGAGCTCGAAAAGACCGAAACCCCTCACGCCCACCTCGATGAACTGCTGCGAGCCCTGGAAGCGAAGGCGGAGGCGGATCCGGGCGTCGCGATGATTGCGATCTTCGATCACTTCGCCCACACCACGGTGCAGGGGGGCGAGATCCGTCCGGACATCCTTGCGGCGAAGAACCTGATCTTCTGTTTCGGCCCCAAGTTGCCCGATCCGGCAATGATGGCGGTCCGCCCGCGCTCTATCGGTATCGCCGAACTGCCGGACCGCTTCGTCATCAGCTTCCTGGAAGCGCCGATGCCGGAAGCCAATCGCAAGATGACGGAGTGGGTTCTCGGTCTGCGCGGCGCAGCCTGAGCCAGACGACGATGATCGCGAACGGTGTTCCCGTGATCTTCAGGCCGGTCGAGGGGCACGCGACCGGCCAGATTGGCTATGTGCTGGGTGATTCCGCTGACGGAGTTGCTGTCGTTATCGACCCGCCGGCTGGCGAAACCGAACTGATCCTCGCGCTGCTTACCGAGAGTGGCCTGCGTCTGGTCATGGTGTTGCGCACCCATGTACATGCGAACGACACCGGAAACTGTGCCGCCTTGTGCGAGCGAACCGGTGCTGTGCTGGTGAGCGGTGAAACCGCCCGCAATGGATCAGATGCGGTGCGCCGGGTGGTTCATGGCGATGTGCTGACATTCGGGGGGCAGGTCATACGTGTGCTTGCCACCCCGGGCCATACGTCGAACTGTGTCAGCTACCTGTGGCACGACCGGCTCATGTGTGGTGACACGTTCGATCTTGGCAGTTGTTCCGCAGAGGGCGGCGAGGCGAACCCGGCCGAGTTGTACGACAGCCTGACCCGTCGTATCTTCCCCTTGCCCGATCAGGTTCTGGTTTTTCCGGCTCACCCGATGAAGGCCCGCCGTGTGGCAATGCTGGCGGAGCTGAGGGAACGTCTGACGCCAGTGCTCGGCAGGGGGCGCGATGCCTTCATCACCGAAATGGCATCGCGGCAGGGTGGCGGGTCGGCAGCGTCAGGAGCATCGCGCGCGTACTAGCGCCGCACGCCGCTACCAGTATTTCTCGAAAGCCATCTGGCCAGGGGCGCCGCGACGGCTGGTGGCGAACCCGCGTGTGGCAAGCAATTGACGCAGTTCGCGCGCCATCTCCGGGTTTCCGCACACCATCACGCGGGAGTCTTCTGCGCTTATCGGGATCTGTGCGTGCGCCTCGAGTCGACCGTCGGCAAGCAAGTTCGGAATGCGGTCCCTGAGTTCCGTAGCGTGAGCGTCGCGGGTTACGACGGGGATGTAACTGAGCCTTGCCCGCGCATCGGCAAACAGGGCTTCGCCCGGCATCGCGGCGATCTCGTCTCGATAGGCGAGTTCGGTGGCGTGGCGCACGCTATGGACGACGATCAGGCGCTCGAACGCCTCCCACTGCGCCGGGTCGCGCAGGATCGAGATGAAGGGGCCCAGGCCGGTGCCCGAAGCCAGCATCCACAGGTCGCGCCCCGGTGCGAGTTGCGGGGTGGTCAGAAAGCCGAAGCAGGCCTTCTCGACGGCGATCTCGTCGCCGACCCGAAGTTGTGCCAGTCGTGCCGAAAACTCGCCGCCGGGGACCAGCACCGCAACGAATTCAAGGTAGTCGTGATATTGCGCGGACACCAGCGAATAGGGGCGCCAGACAAGCCTGTCTGCCGGGCCCAGTCCAAGGCGTGCATAGTGCCCGGGCGTGAACCGGAAGGCGCGGTAACGGGTCGTGCGAAACGACAGCAAGGTCGGGGTCCAGTAGTGAATCCACGTGACCCGCTCGGTGGTCCATTTATCGATTGCGTCCGGGCCCGCCGTTCTCGTTTCGGGCTCTGCGATGGAAATCATGTTGCACCTCCTCACAATACCGCCCAGCTGAACCCTGTCGGGTTGTGTCGCTGCCGTCCGTACCACCCTGCCTCGCGCATGTGCGCCGGATCAAGGGTCGAGCTGGGCCTGACGATGCACATTCAAGGTGTGCATGGAATGTGGCTTCATCGTAAAGCGCTGCCGGGAATAAAGCAATATTTTACATGCAGCTTTAAGGGTGCGAGGTCGCCGAGCTTGAATCCGTGTCGTTATCGAGACGGATCGGGTGCGGCAGATTGTTGGCTTGTGCGGGTGCTCAGTGCCGGTTCATCCGTAGCGCGGATTCCATGCAACTGTGGCGGGTGTCAGGCTTGCAGGAAAAAGTGGGAGAGAAACGAAAGGCGAGCAGGTGTTTGCTCGCCTGACTGTCGGTGCGGACCAACTGGGGTCACCCCGGGCTATTTGCCCCTGGAAATCCCGAACAGGCCAAGAACGCCTTCGAACGCCTGCGCGCTGGCTTTGGGATCATAGCGATCGAGCAGTTTCTGCTGACTGGCCCGGTTCTGAGGCGGCGTTGCATCGAGTATTGCCCTGCGCTCAAGCAAGATGGCCTGATGCATCTGCTCGGTGACGAATGCAAAAGCAATGGGCTGAAAAAGCCCGTCGCCACGCGGCAAATGAAACCGCGGATTGGCTGGAAGAATGTTTTCGTTTGTATGGCTCTTCATGGCGCCTTGATGTTGTTTGTCTCGTACATGTTTTTATCCCCGCTGGATTTTATTTGCTTTGATGCAGGTCACGTTTCACGTAAGTATAAATATTATGTATGCGCCATCCAAGTTCGAGTTGCGTGACAGGAATGCTCTTCGTATGAAATCAGGCCCGTTCCGGCATGTGCCGCCTCACCGCAGTCGCCTTGCCCCGACCTGCACTGACCGCTCCTGTCACGAGCGTGCGCCGGTTTCATCCCCCCTTCGCCGCCGTTCTTGTACCTTGAAGGATGCGAAGGGGGGATTCTGTCCTGACCACGACTGCACCAGAACGGCCCATCACGAACGTGGGCCGCAGTGCAGCAGCACGGGGCTGTTTCCGGGCGTACTCAGCCGTCCAGGCTGATACGCCGAAAATCGCCGAGTATGCGTTGCAGATGGACGAGGAAGCGCGCGGCGAGCACCCCGTCGACGACGCGGTGGTCCCATGACAGGCACAGGGGCAGGATCAGGCGCGGCACGAACTGTTTGCCGTCCCAGACCGGTTTCATCTGCGCACGCGTGACGCCGAGAATTGCGACTTCGGGGGCGTTGATGATGGGCGTGAATCCGGTCCCGCCGATGCCGCCGAGGCTCGACACGGTGAAGCATCCGCCCGACATGTCTGCGGGGCCGAGCTTGCCGTCGCGAGCCTTTTTCGCAAGCGCGGCAGCCTCTGCCGCGATGTCGTGGAGGCCCTTGCGGTCGGCGTCGCGGATCACCGGCACGACCAGGCCGTTGGGCGTATCGGCCGCGAAGGCGATATGGAAGTAGCGCTTGTAGACGAGGTTCTCGCCGTCGAGGCTGGCATTGAACTCGGGGAATGCCTTCAGGGCCGAAACGCAGGCCTTGATCAGGAAGGCGAGCATGGTGAGCTTCTTGCCGCTTTTTTCGTTTTCCGAGTTGAGGGCGATGCGGAAGGCCTCGAGGTCGGTGATGTCGGCCTCGTCGAAGTTGGTCACGTGAGGGATGACGATGGCGTTGCGCGACAGGTTGGCGCCCGAGATCTTCTTGATGCGCGACAGCGGCATCGAATCCACGGGACCGAACTTCGCGAAATCGACCTTGGGCCAGGGCAGCAGGTCGAGCCCACTGCCTGCGCTGGCTGCTGCCGGTGTCTTGCCCGGCACGATGCCGGACTGCATCGAGGCCTTGATGTGAGCGCTCACATCTTCCCGCGTGATCCGGCCGTTGCGCCCGCTGGGGCGCACTGTTGCGAGGTCGACGCCAAGCTCGCGCGCGTAGTGACGAACCGAGGGGCTGGCGTGCACCTTGCCGCCCGGCGGAAGGGCCGGCGCGGGCACGGCGGCCGGCGCTGATGATGTGGCTGGCGCGGACGGCGCTGCGACCACGGGCGCTGGCGCTGCAGGCGAGCTTGCCGGCGCTGCGGGGGTATCCGTTTGCGTGGGCGCAGCCGCCCCGTCAGCGGAGGCATCCATCGTGATCAGCATGCTGCCTTTGGACAGGCGGTCGCCCACCTTTACCCGCACTTCGCGCACGATGCCGGCCTGCGGAGACGGCACGTCCATCGTGGCCTTGTCCGACTCCAGGGTGACGATGGGTTCGTCGGCCCTGATCGAATCGCCAGCTTGCACCAGCACCTCGATCACCGGCACGTCGTTGTAGTCGCCGATGTCCGGGACAAATATTTCCAGGGCTTGGGTCATAACGGTTTCCTGATGTCGAATTGCGGCTTAGTAGCCGAGCGGGCTGGGTTTGTCGGCGTCGATGCCAAGGCGCTCGAGCAGCCCCTTCAGGCTGTCCGCGGGCAGTGCGCCTTCTGCGACCAGGCTCTGGATGGTGGCGAGTGCGATGTAGCGTGCATCGATTTCAAAGAAGTCGCGCAGGGCCACCCGGGTGTCCGAGCGACCGAAGCCGTCAGTGCCGAGCACGGTGTAGCGGCCAGGAACCCAGTTGCGAACCAGGTCTGCATAGCTGCGGACGAAGTCGGTGGCGGCCACGACCGGGCCACCACCGGCGAGCTGGGTCGTGACCCAGGGTTCGCGCGGTGCCGCCTCGGGGTGCAGCAGGTTCCAGCGATCGCAATCGATGCCGTCCTTGCGCAGTTCGCCAAAGCTGGTTGCACTCCACACGTCGGTGGCGATGCCGAATTCCTGCTCGAGGAGATCGGATGCAGCGATGACCTGACGCAGGATGCTGCCGCTGCCAAGGAGCTGGGCACGCGGCCGGTCGTCGGCCGCGCTGCTGCGCAGGCGATAGAGGCCGCGACGAATGCCTTCCTCGGCACCGACCGGCATGGCCGGCTGGGGGTAGTTTTCGTTGTACAGGGTGATGTAATAGAAGCCGTTGTCGGCCTCGTTCATCATCCGGCGCACGCCGTCTTCGACGATCACCGCCACCTCGTAGCCGTAGGCCGGGTCGTAGGCGCGGCAAGTCGGAATCGTTGCCGCATAGATGTGGCTCTGACCGTCTTCGTGCTGCAGGCCTTCGCCCGACAGCGTGGTGCGTCCGGCGGTGGCGCCGAGCAGAAAGCCGCGCGCCTGCGAATCGGCTGCGTTCCAGATCAGGTCGGCGACGCGCTGGAAGCCGAACATCGAGTAGAAGATGTAGAACGGCAGCATCGGCTCTTTGCTGTGCGAGTAGGCCGTGCCGGCGGCAATCCAGGAGGCCATCGAGCCCGCCTCGGAGATGCCTTCCTCCAGGATCTGGCCCTTCACGTCTTCACGGTAGAACGCGAGCTGGTCGCTGTCCTGCGGCGTGTACTGCTGCCCCCAGGGCGAGTAGATGCCGAACTGGCGGAACATGTCCTGCATGCCGAAGGTGCGGGCCTCGTCGGCGACCACCGGGACGATGCGCGGGCCGAGCTGGCTGTCGCGCATCAGCTTGTTGAGCAGGCGCACCAGCGTCATCGTGGTCGAGATCTCACGCTCGCCCGAGTCCGCATGGAAAGGAACGTAGATGTCGGGTTGTGACAGGGCGACCGGCTGCGCCTCCCGGCTGCGCGAAGGCACGTAGCCGCCGAGCGCGGCGCGGCGCGCCTGCAGGTACTTCACCTCGGGGCTGTTCTCGCCCGGATGGAAGTAGCGCAGCTCGTCGAGGTCCTGGTCGGACAGCGGCAGCCCGAAGCGCTCGCGGAAACGCTCGAGGTCGGCGCGGGCGAGCTTCTTGGTCTGGTGCGAGGTATTGGCACCCTGACCCGAGGCGCCCATGCCGTAGCCCTTGGTGGTCTGCGCAAGAATCACCGTCGGCTGGCCGCGATGGGCCACGGCTGCGGCGTAGGCAGCGTAGACCTTGCTGGGGTCGTGACCGCCGCGCTTGAGCGCGTCGATCTCCTGGTCGGACATGTTCGCGACCAGCGCTGCCAGCTCCGGATAGCGCGAGAAGAAATGCTCGCGGTTGTAGTGACCGTCGGTGGCGGAGAGCTTCTGGAACTCGCCATCCACGGCTTCGGCCATGCGCTTGAGAATCCAGCCCTCGCGGTCGCGGGCAAAGAGCACATCCCAGTTGCTGCCCCACAGGCACTTGATGACGTTCCAGCCCGCACCGGCGAACAGCGTTTCGAGTTCCTGCACCACGTTGCCATTGCCGCGCACCGGGCCGTCGAGGCGCTGCAGGTTGCAGTTGACCACCAGCACCATGTTGTCGAGCTGCTCGCGTGCGGCCAGCGAAATGCCGGCCAGCGACTCGGGCTCGTCCATCTCCCCATCGCCAACGAAGGCCCACACCCTGCGATCGCTCGGCGCGGCAATGCCGCGGTGTTCCTGGTAGCGCTGGAAGCGCGCCTGGTAGATCGCGCTGATCAGGCCGAGTCCCATAGAGCCGGTCGGGAACTGCCAGAAATCAGGCATCAGCGTCGGGTGCGGATAGGACGACAGGCCACGGCCGATGCCACCTGAGACTTCACGACGGAAATGTTCGAGGCGGTCCTCGGACAGGCGCCCTTCGAGGAAGGCGCGTGCATACACACCCGGTGAGGCGTGCGCCTGAAAATAGACCAGATCGCCCGGATGGGTGTCGGTGCGGCCGCGGAAGAAGTGGTTGAAGCCGACCTCGAAGAGATCCGCGATCGAAGCGTAGGTCGCGATATGGCCGCCAAGCTCGGCATGCGCCTTGTTGGCGCGCGACACCATGGCCAGCGCATTCCAGCGGTGGATGGCCGTGATCCGGGCTTCCATG
Organism: Parazoarcus communis; assembly: GCF_003111665.1. Lineage (NCBI taxonomy): Bacteria > Pseudomonadati > Pseudomonadota > Betaproteobacteria > Rhodocyclales > Zoogloeaceae > Parazoarcus > Parazoarcus communis. Next base: position 3,225,655 of record NZ_CP022188.1, read on the forward strand.
TCGATGTCGCCGGGGTAGGGCGGCTGCGCATCGACGCCGATCGTGTTGCGGTATGGCGTGGTGTGCCGGGTGTGGAAGCGTCCACCCGCGCGGCGGCCGGATTCGATCAGGCGCTCGAGCAGGTATTCACTGCGGGCCAGACCGTCGCGCTCGATGACTTCGGCGAGGCTGTCGAGCCAGTCCAGGGTTTCGTCGGGGTCGCGGTCGATGGCCGTTTCCGTCGTCGGCTGCGTCGATGCATGTCTCATGGCTCAACTTCCTTTGATGGTCCGCACGGGCGGCGTGCGGTGCGAGTCGGTATTGGGGCGGGTGGCGTGGAGGTCAGTTTAGTGTGCTGATTCGATGAACAAATTGTCCTAGTCCACTTGGCGGCAATTCGCATCGGCAGCACTTGCGACGGGCGAGGGTCTGCCCGCCTGTCGCCCCGGCGTAGCAAAGCCGCAGCGCGGGTGTGGGGGCGTCGCCCCCTGTCGTGATGGAATCACTATAAATTCAGTGCTGCGTTGGCTTGTTGCCAAATGAGCAGTGAAGGTGCTTAAATGCGCAATAAAGAAAACGGTGAGGGGATTTGTGCGCAATAAACGAAATGCCGTGGACATCGACGCGACCGACGTCGCTTTGCTCAACCGATTGCAGTCCGATGCGCGCATCACGAACGTAGCCCTTGCCGAGAGCGCCCATCTTTCGCCCGCGCCCTGCCTGCGCCGGGTGCGTGACCTGGAGACTGCGGGCGTGATTCGGGGTTATGTGACCTTGCTCGATCCGGAAGCCGTCGGACTGGATATCTCCATGTTCATCCAGGTGAGCCTGGAGAAGCAGATCGGCAGCGCGCTGCGGGTCTTTGAAGAGACCATCGACAGCTATCCCGAGGTGATGGAGTGTTATCTCATGACCGGCGATTCGGACTATCTGCTGCGGGTGGTGGCGCCGGATCTCAAGGCGCTGCAGAGCTTCATCGTCGACCGGCTGGCGCGTATTCCGCACGTCTCGAACATTCGCTCGAGCATGACGCTCAAGCAGGTCAAGTACAAGACGGCTCTGCCGATCGACCTCGCCTGAGCACCACCGGGACGCGAAGAAGAACGGCGACCCTAGGGTCGCCGTCCAATCGAAACAATGAGCGCTTCAGAGGGCTTGTTTCTTGCGCGCGGGAGGCACGTCGGTGCAGCTGCCGTGAGCGACCTCCGCGGCCATGCCGACGGTTTCGCCCAGGGTCGGGTGCGGGTGGATGGTCTTGCCTATATCCAGCGCATCGGCGCCCATCTCGATCGCCAGGCAGACCTCGCCGATCAGATCGCCAGCATGGGTGCCGACGATGCCACCGCCGATGATGCGATGGGTTTCGGCGTCGAACAGCAGCTTGGTGAAGCCTTCGTCACGGCCATTGGCAATCGCCCGGCCGCTGGCTGCCCACGGGAACAGGCCTTTTTCGTACTTGATGCCCTGCACCTTGGCCTGCTCTTCGGTCAGACCCGCCCATGCCACTTCCGGGTCGGTGTACGCAACCGAGGGGATCTGCATCGGGTCAAACGAGGCCTTGTGTCCCGCCGCGACTTCGGCCGCCACGTGGGCCTCGTGCGCTGCCTTGTGCGCAAGCATCGGTTGGCCGACGACATCGCCGATGGCGAAGATGTGCGGCACGTTGGTGCGCATCTGGTTGTCGACCGGGATGAAGCCACGATCGCTCACGATCACCCCGGCCCTGTCGGCCGAGATCTTCTTGCCGTTCGGGCTGCGGCCGACCGCAACCAGCACCAGGTCGTAGCACTGCGCCTCGGCGGGTGCCTTCTCGCCTTCGAACCTGACCCAGATGCCGTCTTCCTTGGCCTCTGCGCCAACGGTCCTGGTCTTGAGCATGACCTTGTCGAAGCGGTGTGCGTTCTTCTTCTCCCACACCTTCACCAGGTCGCGGTCTGCTCCCTGCATCAGGCCGTCCATCATCTCGACGACATCGATGCGGGCACCGAGTGAGGAATACACGGTAGCCATTTCGAGGCCGATGATGCCGCCACCGATGACCAGCATGCGCTTGGGCACCTGATGCAGTTCGAGCGCACCGGTGGAGTCAATCACGCGCGGATCCTGCGGCATGAAGGGCAGGCCGACGACCTGCGAACCGGCCGCAATGATGCACTGCTTGAACCTGACCACCTTCTTTTCGCCGGTCTTGGCCTGCGCCGTGCCGGTGGTGCATTCAACTTCGATATGGTTCGGGTCGAGGAAGAAGCCGAAACCGCGCACGGTCTCGACCTTGCGTGCCTTGGCCATGCCAGCCAGGCCGCCGGTCAGCTTGCCGACGACCTTTTCCTTGTGTCCGCGCAGCGTGTCGATATCGATCTTCGGCGTGCCGAAATCGATGCCGAGGTCGGCAAAGTGGCTGGCTTCGTCCATCACGTTGGCCACGTGCAGCAGCGCCTTGGACGGGATGCAGCCTACGTTGAGGCATACGCCACCCAGGGCGGCGTAGCGCTCGACGATGACTGTCTTCAGGCCGAGATCAGCAGCACGGAAGGCTGCCGAGTAGCCACCCGGGCCGGCACCGAGCACCAGCATGTCGCACTCGATGTCGGCTTCGCCGGCGTGGCTGGAAGCGCGCGGGGCCGTTACCGCAGCCGCTGTGGGCGCAGCCGGGATCGTGTCCGGGGGCGGGGCTGCAGCGGGGGCGGCATCTGCCGCCTCCAGCTTCAGCAGTACAGCGCCTTCGCCGACCTTGTCGCCAAGCCTGACCAGCACCTCGGTGACGATGCCGGCGGCCGGCGAGGGGACGTCCATCGTCGCCTTGTCGGACTCAAGCGTGCAGATTGCGTCGTCGACAGCGAGGGTGTCGCCTTCCTTCACGAACAGTTCAATGAGCGGCACCGAGTCGAAATCGCCGATGTCGGGCACCTTGATGTCAATGATCTGGCTCATGCATGCTCCTGCGCCGCCGGCCCCTGGCGGGGCGGCGGTCTTGTCGTGGAAATGAGGGACGAGCGTGGGGGGGCGAGTCAGATCTTCGCCAGCGCCTGCTCGAGGTCGGCGACAAGGTCGTCACCGTTCTCGATGCCGGCCGAGTAGCGGATGAGGCTCTCGGGGATGCCGGCGTTGGCGCGTTCCTGCTCGGTCAGCTCGACGTGGCTGGTGGTGCGCGGCGGGCCGACGAGCGTGCCGACCGAACCCAGGCTTGCGGCCTTGTGCGCGTACTTGAGGTTTTCCAGCAAGGTCACCACGTTCTCAAAGCCGCCCTTCAGGGAGAAGCTCAGCATGCCGCCAAAGCCGCTCATTTGCTTCTTGGCGATGGCGTGGTTCAGGTGCGTTTCCAGACCGGGGTAGTAGACCTGGTCGACCTTCGGGTGCTGCGACAGGAAGGTGGCGACCTTCATCGCGTTTTCGTTGTGGCGCGCGATGCGCAGCTCCAGCGTCTTCATTCCGCGCAGGATCATGTACGCCGACTGCGGGTGAAGGGTGGCGCCGGTGATCTCGCGATAATGAAAGATCTGGTCGATCAGTTCCTTCTTGCCCACCGCCAGTCCGCCCATGACGTCCGAGTGACCGTTGAGGTACTTGGTGGCGCTGTAGACGACGATGTCGGCGCCCAGGCTGATCGGGCGCTGGTTGATCGGCGTGGCGAAGGTGTTGTCGACCACGACGATGGCGCCGTTCTCGTGTGCCACTTTCGCCAGGCGCTCGATGTCGACGATCTTCAGCGTCGGGTTGGTCGGGGTCTCGAGGTAAAGGACCTTGCAGCCCTTCTTCACCTCGCGCTCGATGGCCTCGAAGTCGCTGGTGTCGACCATGCAAACATCAACTTTCAGGTCCGGCAGGAACTTGATGAAGATCTTGTTCGAGCCGCCGTAGGTATCCTTGATTGCCACCACGCGGTCGCCCGGGGCGAGCAGCGCGAACAGCGTGTTACTGATCGCTGCCATGCCAGTGGAGAAGCTGGTGGCTTCCTCGCCGCCGTCCATGATGCGGATCTTTTCTTCGAGCGGGCGCACTGTGGGGTTGGTGTTACGCGAGTAGATGTGGCCCTTCTTCTTGCCCATTCCGACCTGGTGCCATTCGTCCATGTCGTCATAGCCGAAGGTGACCGAGTTATAGACCGGCAGGCAGATGGCGCCCTCGGCGAAAAGGTGTTCTTCGCCAGCCCATACTGCGCCGGTGCCTGCATTCTTGAATCCGCTCATGGTTGTTTCTCCTTGGGGTGTGTTTCGGGTGCGCTTGAGGATTGTTCAAGCAACAATGTCGGCGACCACCGCAAGGGTGTCGCCGCGGCCGATGAGGCCGGGGAAGTGGCGCGCCGCAAGCGTGCCGCTGCGGCGTGCGCGGTACTCGATGGGGGGCTCGCCGGTACGGTTCACGTCATGAACGCGTGCGATCACCTCGTCGCGCTCGACGTGATCGCCGAGGTCGCGGCACATCTCGAGCAGGCCGTCGTGCACGCTGGTCACGTAGCAGTCACCGTCGGGCATGTCGAGGGTCGTGCTCTCTTTGCGTTCGATGTGTCCTGCGCAGATGCCGGCGTGGATCAGGAACTGGCGCACGCCGCGGTCGGCGATCGCGATGCTCCGGGCAGTCGCGCTGCCGCCGCCACCGAGTTCGGTCGAGACGAAGACCTTGCCAGCCGACTCCGCGGCGGTGTCGAACATGCCAACGCTGTCGAGTTCGAGCAGACGCATCGAGTACGGTGCGTTGAAGGCCTGCATCGCGGCCTCGCAACGTTCCTGCTGTCCCTTGTCCTCAAGGACGTGGATGGCCGCGAAGGGCACGAAATCCAGTGTCTTGCCGCCAGAGTGGATGTCCAGCACGTAGTCGGCGAGGGGCAGCAGATGGCGCTGCACGTAGTCGGCGATCTTCTCGGTGATCGTACCGTCCGGCCTGCCCGGAAAGCTGCGGTTGAGGTTGCCGCGGTCGATTGGCGACGTACGCGTGCCGGCAAGAAAGGCGGGGTAGTTCATGTAGGGCACGATGATCACGCGGCCACGCACATCGTCGGCCGAGAGCGTCGTCGCGAGCTTGGTCAGCGCGACCGGGCCCTCGTACTCGTCGCCGTGGTTGCCGCCGGTCAGAAGCGCGGTGGGGCCATCGCCATTGCGGATCACCGTGACCGGAATCATCACTGCGCCCCATGCGGCGGTGTCGCGCGAGTAGGGCAGCTTCAGAAAGCCGTGCTGCACCCCGTCGCGAGCGAAATCGACGGAGGTGCTGATCGGAGAGGGTTTCATTGCGCTCACTCCTTGACGAAAAGTTTGCGCGGCGTGTTGCACAGGGTTTCGACGCCGGTGTCGGTGATGAGGATGCTCTCGGTGATCTCGAGCCCCCAGTCGTCCTCCCAGATGCCGGGCATGAAGTGAAAGGTCATGCCGGGTTCAAGCTCGGTACGGTCGCCGGGTCTGAGACTCATCGTGCGCTCGCCCCAGTCGGGCGGATAACTCGCGCCGATCGGGTAGCCGCAGCGGCTGTTCTTCTCGATGCCGTAGCTCTTGAGCACCTTGAAGAAGGCGTTGGCGATGTGCTCGCAGGTGTTGCCGGGGCGCGCAGCGTCGAGACCGGCGTGAATGCCTTCGACCACGGCTTTCTCGGCTTCGATGAAGTGCTTGGGCGGGCGGCCGAGGAAGACGGTGCGCGACTGCGGGCAGTGGTAGCGGCGGTAGCAGCCGGCGATCTCGAAGAAGGTGCCGGCACCCGAGCGCATCGGGCTGTCGTCCCAGGTCAGGTGCGGTGCGGCGGCGTCGGCCCCGGTGGGCAGCAGCGGCACGATGGCCGGGTAGTCGCCGCCGTGGCCGTCAGCGCCTTCGATGCCGGCGGCGTAGATGCGGGCGACAAGCTCGTTCTTGCGCATGCCGGGCTCGATGGTGTCGACGATGGTCTGGTGCATGCGCTCGACGATTTTCGCGGCGATGCGCATGTATTCGATCTCGCGCGGCGATTTCACGGCGCGCTGCCAGTTCACCAGTGCGGTGGCGTCGACAAGGCTGGCCTGCGGCAGGTTCTTCGCCAGCGACAGGTAGGCGGCGGCGGAGAAGTAGTAGTTGTCGAGCTCGACCCCGATGCGCTTGCCGGCCCAGCCGCGCGCGGCGATGAGCTCGCTGGCGAGGTAGTCCATCGGGTGGCGCTCGGTCGACTGCACGTAGTGGTCGGGGTAGCGCACGATGTTCTCTGCCGACATATACACGGTGCGGTCGGCGCCGTTGCCGTCCATGCCGCGGCCGTACCAGACCGGATCTCCCTCGGGACCGACGATCACGCACTGGTGTACATAGAAGGACCAGCCGTCATAGCCGGTGAGCCAGTACATGTTGGTCGGGTCGGTGACGATCAGCACGTCGATGCCGCGCGCGTCCATTGCAGCGCGGGTTCTGGCGAGGCGTGCGGCGTATTCGGTGCGCTCGAATGGCAGATTGATGTTCTCGGGCATGTCCTTGTCCTTTTCCTGGTCGCGGCGGTGGGCTGTCGCGCTTATTCCTTGACGAAGAGTTTTCGCGGCGTGTTGCACAGGGCTTCGACGCCGGTGTTGGTGATGAGGATGCTTTCGGTGATCTCGAGGCCCCAGTCGTCCTCCCAGATGCCGGGCATGAAGTGAAAGGTCATGCCGGGTTCAAGCTCGGTACGGTCGCCGGGTCTGAGGCTCATCGTGCGCTCGCCCCAGTCGGGCGGATAACTCGCGCCGATCGGGTAGCCGCAGCGGCTGTTCTTCTCGATGCCGTAGCTCTTGAGCACCTTGAAGAAGGCGTTGGCGATGTGCTCGCAGGTGTTGCCGGGGCGCGCAGCGTCGAGACCGGCGTGAATGCCTTCGATCACGGCTTTCTCGGCTTCGATGAAGTGCTTGGGCGGGCGGCCGAGGAAGACGGTGCGCGACTGCGGGCAGTGGTAGCGGCGGTAGCAGCCGGCGATCTCGAAGAAGGTGCCGGCACCCGAGCGCATCGGGCTGTCGTCCCAGGTCAGGTGCGGTGCGGCGGCGTCGGCCCCGGTGGGCAGCAGCGGCACGATCGCCGGGTAATCGCCGCCGTGGCCGTCGGCGCCCTCGATGCCGGCGGCGTAGATGCGGGCGACGAGTTCGTTCTTGCGCATGCCGGGTTCGATGGTGTCGACGATGGTCTGGTGCATGCGCTCGACGATCTTTGCGGCGATGCGCATGTATTCGATCTCGCGCGGCGACTTCACGGCGCGCTGCCAGTTCACCAGCGCGGTGGCGTCGATGAGGGTGGCCTGCGGCAGGTGCTTGACCAGCGACATGTAGGCGGCGGCGGAGAAGTAGTAGTTGTCGAGTTCGACGCCGATGCGCTTGCCGGCCCAGCCGCGGTCCGTGATGAGCTCGGCGGCGAGGTAGTCCATCGGGTGGCGCTCGGTCGACTGCACGTAGTGGTCGGGGTAGCCGACAATGTTCGCTTCGGCGATCCACGCGGTACGGCGCGCGCCGTTTGCATCCTGCCCGCGACCGAACCACACCGGCTCGCCCTCGGGACCGACGATCACGCACTGGTGCACATAGAAGGACCAGCCGTCGTAGCCCGTCAGCCAGTTCATGTTGGTCGGGTCGGTAACGATCAGTACGTCGATGCCGCGCGCGTCCATTGCCGCGCGGGTTCTGGCGAGACGGCTGGCGTACTCGGTGCGTTCGAAAGGCAGGTTGATGTGTTCGGGCATGGGCGCTCTCCGGTCTGGCGCGGTATCAGGATTCGAATGCGGTGCCATACCCGCCGGCGACGGCCCGCGAGAAGGCGAGGGTCGCAATGGCGGTGTCTTGGGCGCCGGTGCCGGTGAGGTCGCAGATCGTCACTTCGTCGCGCTGTGTGCGGCCCGGCGTCTGCCCGGCGATGATCTGACCAAGCTCGGGAAAGTGCGCGTCGGCGGCGACGACGCCGGCCTCGATGGCGTGATGCAGCTCGCCGAGCACGCGCACCTGGGCGAGGCGGTCAGCGACATAGCGTGCTGCGGTCAGCGCGGCGGGGGCGATCTCGTTCTTGTGTTCGGCATCCGACCCCATCGCGGTGATGTGCAGACCGGGGTGCAGGTGGCGTGCCTCGATCAGCGGCGCATGGCTGGGCGTCGTCGTGATCGCGACGTCGGCGCCGTCGAGCGCTGCGTCGATGTTTTCGCAGGCGCTCACCGGGAAGCCCAGCGCGTGCGTCATCTCTTCGGCGAAACGCTGTGCGGCCTCGGCGCGCGGTGCCCACACCGTGGCCGATGTGATTCCGCGTACCAGGGTCAGCGCCTTCAGCTGCAGTCGCGCCTGCTCGCCGGCGCCGATCACGGCGGCACGGCGTGCATCCTCGCGAGCGAGCCAGCGTGCGGCGACTGCACCTGCGGCCGCCGTTCGCACCATCGTGAGGTAGCCGTTGTCGAGCAGCAGGGCTTCGGGCACGCCGGTGCGGGCGCTGAGTAGCACCATCATGCCGTTCAGGCTCGGCAGACCCAGTTTCGGGTTGTCGAAGAAGCCCGGACTCATCTTGATCGCGAAGCTGTCGAGGCCGGGCAGGTAAGCGGTCTTTACATCGACTTCGCCGTTATGCTCCTTGATGTCGAGCCGCAGAATCGGCGGCATCACGACCTTCTCGGTGGCGAGCAGGCGGAACGCGTTTTCGACACAATCGACTGTGGCCGCGTCGAGAGTGACGCAGGCCCGCAGATCGGATTCGCTCAGCAGAATGACTTTCGACATGCAGCCCTCTTTTGTCCGGAGAACCCCGGCCGATGCGTCGGGGATTGCGGATCAGTGTAGGAGGGCGGATCGGGGGTTCTGCGTGTCCTAGTGCAATGCGGACGATATTCCTGTATTGCTGCAGTCAGGTATCGAAATCCGGTCTGACAAGGCGTGCGCCACGGCAGGCCGGAGGCATGCTCAGAGGTAGTGGTGCACCTGAGGATACTGGCGGAAAATGTCTGCGATTGTCGCCAGCGCGCCGTTGATCCGGACGTCACTGTCGTCCGCACCAAGGCAGATGCGAATGGCGTTCGGGCGGGGTGTGCCGAGGGTCAGAAAGGGGTCGGGCGACGTGACCGCGACAAGGTGATGACGTAACTGTTCTACCAGACTGTCGAGTTGCCAGTGCTTCGGAACCCCCACCCAGGCGGACAATGCTGCGGGGTGATTCGACAGGGTGAATTCGCCGAGATGCTCCTCGACCATCCGGTGGCGCAGCGCAAGGTGCTCGCGCTGCAACGCCACCAGGCGGGTGGCGGTACCATCCGCGATCCAGCGTGTTGCGACCTCGGCAAGCAAGGGGGTCGCCATCCAGCAATTGACGCGCAGGATGCTCTCGACGCGCAGTGCCAGGCGCCGTGGCATCCTGAGATAGCCGGTGCGAAGTCCTGTCAGCACCGACTTCGTGAAGCTCGTCAGATAAAAACCCAGTTCGGGAAGATGACTGGTGATGGGGGGCGGACGCTGGGCGAGCAAGGGTCCGAAGACGTCGTCCTCGATTACGTACACACCGTAACGCTCTGCGATGCGGGCAATCGCTCGCCGACGCGAGTCCGACATCAGGGTGCCGGTCGGGTTGTTCAGGTTTGGCGTACACACCAGTGCGGTGATCCGCTCATTGGCGCACATGTCTTCGAAATGGTCGGGCTGGATGCCGTATTCGTCGGCGTCCAGCCCCTTGAGGGTGAAGCCCAGCACCTGTGCCGAACCAATCACGCCGTGGTCGGTGATGCTGTCAGTGAGGACCGTGTCGCCGGGGCTCACCAGTGAGGCGAGCGCCAGGAACTGCGCATGTGAGGCGCCATTCGTGATCAACAGTGTCTCGATCGAAGCCTCGATCCCCAGGCCGGCAACCCACTCGACACCCGCTGCGCGGTGGTGCTCGAATCCTGCAATCGGGCGGCAGGCGTGCATCCACGGTTGGTCCGGCTGGGCTGCCAGGGCCGCACAGGCGTCACGCCAGGCATTGTCATGCGCTTCGGTGTAGATCAGGCGCGCCATGGAAAAGTCGATCAACGAACGTTCGGCCCGATCGAGCATGTAGCTCGCCACCTTTTCGGTGACGCGCTTGGCGACGAAGCTGCCGCGCCCGACCTCGCAGCGGATGACGCCAGTCTGCTCAAGCTCCTTGTAGGCGTTGGTGACGGTCTGCACGCTGATGCCGAGCTTATTGCCGACTTCGCGTTGCGGCGGCAGGCGGGTGCCTTCGGTAAGCGTGCCGTTATCGATGTCCGCGGCGATCGCCTGGACGAGGATCTTGTACTTCGACTCCCCGCCGCGCACTGCGTCCAGTGCCTTTCGCCATTTCTCCATCATGAGCTGCTCCTCGCGCTGTCCCGCGCCCGATGGCCGTTCGGGGCGGGTGTGGTTACTGGCTCAGGTGGCGCCGTCATTGCCCTGTTCGCAGACGAGTTGCCGATGCAGTGCCATGTCGATGTTTTGACCACTGGCGAGGACAACGGTGGTGCCGGGGTTTTCGACGCGACCGCTTAGCAGCGCTGCGATACCGACCGATCCGCTGCCTTCGAGGATGAGCCGCTCCTCGCGATAGGCGTGCCTGATCGCTTGTGCGATCTCTGCTTCCGAGACTAGCACTGTTTCGTCGACCAACTCCTGGGCCATGCGGAAGGTGTGGCGATTGTCCAGGCCGATACCGCCACCTAGTGAATCGGCAAGTGTCTCCAGCTCCTCGACCTGCACCGGCCGTCCCGCGGCAAGGCTGGCGTGCATCGCGCAACCGCGTTCCATCGTTACGCCAATGACCCGGATGTCGCGCGAGGCGCTCTTCATTGCGAGTGCGACGCCGGCGATCAGTCCGCCGCCCGATAAGGGCACGAGCACGGTGTCGACCGATGGCAGGTCGTCGAGGATCTCAAGGCCCGCAGTCCCCTGGCCGGCGATCACGTGGGGGTGGTCGAAGGGCGGCAGCAGGGTGAGTCCCTCGGTGCCGATGAGGCGTGCCACCTCCTGCTCGGCCTCGTCCTGGCTCGCACCGGTGATATGCACCTCGGCGCCGAGCGCGCGGATCGCCTCAACCTTGTTCGACGGCACCAGGCGCGACATGCAGATTACGGCGCGCACGCCCAGTTGCTTTGCTGCATACGCGAGCGCGCGGCCGTGGTTTCCGGTGGAGACGCCGATCACGCCGCGCGCGCGCGCCGCATCGTCGAGCGCGAGCAGCGCATTTGTCGCCCCGCGCAGTTTGAAGCTGCCGGTGGTCTGGCGGCATTCGAGCTTCAGGTGCACCGGCGTGCCAAGCCTGCCGGACAGGCTTTCGGAGGCCACGAGCGGGGTGTGCAGCACATGGCTGCGGATGCGGTGGCGGGCGCGGTAGAGGTCTATCAGTCGGATGTCCTGGGTCATTGCGGTGCGCGTTCCTCTAGGGTGTCGAACAGCCGGCCGGGGGCCTCAGGTGCGGTGAGGCCAGTGAGGTCCAGCGTGTGCCAGACGATCGCCTGGTTGCTGGTGACCACTGGCCGGTCGAGTGCGATCTCGAGCGCTTCGACGGCGAGGCTCGAACGCAGCGCAGTGCACGAGATGAACAGCGCATCGGCCTCGGGGGCCATCGCACGGATTCCCGCCTCCACGATCGTTTCCGGCGGGATTGCAGTCATTGCGTAGTCGTCGTCCATGTCGAGGCCCGACACATTCAGCACGTCCAGCCCGCGGCTTGCGTAGTAGTCGCCAAGCGCGCGGTTTACGTCCGCACGGTAGGGGGTCAGGATCGAGACGCGGCGTGCGCCGAGCCGCGCCAGCGCCGCGAGGCTCGCGGTGACCGGTGTGGTCTGGTGGTGCGATGGCTTGGCACGGCCGAGCAGCGCGAGTGTCTCGGCCTCACCCAGCGCAATGGTGCCCGAGGTGCAGCCGTATGCGACGACGTCGAGCGTGAGCCCCGGCAGCAGATCGCGTCCGGCGCGCGGCAGATCGTCGGCGACCTCACGCAGCGCTTCCAGTGTCATCGGGTTCGCGTGCTTGACGCGGTTGCAGTACAGCCCGATATCGGCGGGCAGCATGCGGCGCAGGTCAGCCTCACTGTTGAGATCGGTGGCCAGTCCAAGCAGGCCGACCCGGGCACGCTCGACAGCGGGTGCATGTGCAGCGGTGGGAAGAATGTCGATACGCAAGGGGTTCTCCGGTCAGCGATAGGCGAGTGTGGGCAGGGTCAGCGCGATCTCGGGGATGAAGATCAGCAGCAGCGACGCGAACAGCAGAATTGCGATGAACGGCGGCGTGCCGCGGATCACTTCCATATAAGGTTTGCGGAAGATTGCGCAGGCCGTGAAGATGTCGCAGCCGAAGGGCGGGGTGCACGAACCGATGGCCATCTGCATGGTGATGATGGTGCCGACGAGCACGGGGTCGATGCCGGCCGAATGCACCAGCGGCATGAAGATCGGCGTCATGATCAGGGTGACGACAATCGGATCGACGAACATGCAGCCAATGAAGAACGCGACCGAGATGGCGAACAGGATGGTGTAGGGTCCGGCCTCGGCAAGCCCGAGCGCGGCGATCATCTGCTGCGGGATCTGGGCAAAGGAGATGATCCACGAGAAGGCCGCACCGGTACCGACGAGGATGAACACGATGCCGGTGATGAGCCCCGTCGAATAGGCGATGCTCGGAATGTCCGAGAGCTTTACCGCGCGGTAGATGAATACTTCCAGCACAAAGGCGTAGAGCACTGCGATCGCTGCGACCTCGGTCGGGCTGAAAAAGCCGCCGTAGAGGCCGCCAACAATCAGCACCGGGAAGAAGGTCGCGAGCGCGGCCTTGCGCATCGCCCGCAGGCGCTCGCCCCAGCTTGAGCGGGGCAGCAGCGGAATGTCCTTCTTCCATGCGTACCACACCGAAAACACGGTAAACAGCGCGAGAATGAGCAGTCCGGGGCCGATGCCGGCAAGGAAGAGTTCGGCGATCGACACCTTGCCGACGATGCCGAACACGATCATGCCGATGCTGGGCGGGATCAGGAAGGCGATGTCGGAGGCGTTGATGATCAGCGCGGTCGTGAACTTGTCGTCGTAGCCGGCCTTCAGCATGCGTGGTCGCAGCGGTCCGCCGATCGCTACCACGGTTGCCTGCGTCGAGCCCGAGATCGCGCCGAACATCGTGCAGGCCACGGCTGCCGTCACCGCCAGGCCACCGCGGATATGGCCGAAGAAGGTCATCGCGAGGTCGAGCAGCCGGTTCGCGGTGCGTCCGCGGGTGACGATGTCGGCCGCGAGAATGAACATCGGTACCGTGATCAATGCCACCGGACTGATGCCGCTGATCATCTGCTGCACCATGATGTCAGTCTTGATATTGGGGAAGTACGCGAAGAAGGCCACGAAGGTCGCGACCAGCATCGGTATCATCATCGGGAAACCCGCCAGCATCATCAGGAGCATGATGAGCAGAATCGTGAGCGCCATGGTGTTGTCCTCTCAGATCGAAGGCATGTCGACTTCGTCATGCTCACGCACACGGGGTGCGACATGGACGCTGCCGGGGGTACGCAGATTGACCAGGGCAGTGAGCCCGAACTGCAGGGTTGCGATGCTCAGGCCCAGAGGAATCCACAACAGCGTGATCCACATCGGGAACTGCAGTGCCGGGGTGACGCGACCCATCGCCTGGGTGCGCAGGATGTAGGTTGTTGCGTACCAGGCAAGCGTCGCGAGCACGATGGCGGTGAGCGCCTGAATCGTGGCGAGCGCCCTGCGACGGTGTTCGAGGGGAAGCATGTCGGTCAGTGCGGACATGCGGATGTGGCGGCCCTGGCGGGCGGCCGCGCTGGTACCGACGAAGGTAATCAGCACGATCAGGAACTGGTTGAGTTCTTCGGAGAAGAACAGGCTGCTGTTGAAGCCGATGCGGGCTGCGACGTTACCCAGTGTATTGACTGCCATCAGGATGATGGCCCAGGCAAGGAGCTGCTTTTCCAGCACGGCCAGACCCTGGTCGATGCAACGTAGGGTTTGCAGGATCAGACCCTGCGAGGGCGCTTTGTCCATCTGTACCTCCTCTGTCTGCAGGGCAGCTTCCCCGCGTAGCGTTGCGTGCATGAAAGTATTCTGCGGCAATATTCTGCCGGCCCGGCCGTCACAATATTTCGTTTTTTCGACCGGGTCAGTCTATGTGGGAGGGGTGTGTCAAGCTAATGCACTAGCACAATATTGACATCGCACCTTTGATGTGCATGTGCACCATTCTGGGGTTCGATTTTGGTGCGTGCTGAAAGTGTTCTAGTGCAATGTCAGGGGGATGTCTTCGGCGTAATCTCGAATCCGTGTCGAGTTGCCGCAGCGGCGGTGCCAGGCCCACTCAATCCACTCAGAACAGAGGACGAAACAATGGCCATCAGTCAGACCCTCAAGCAATTGTTTGCCGGTGCGGCGATCAGTCTTGCAACAGTCGGCATTGCAAGTGCCGAAGATTGGAAGTTCGCGGTCGAGGAAGGACCAGGCGATGTTCAGGCGCTGTACGCCGAGCAGTTCAAGAAACTGGTCGAGCAGCGCACCGATGGCAAGGTGAAAGTGACGATTTACACCTATGGCCAGCTCGGAAACGAGAATGACCTTACCGAGCTCACGGCGGCTGGCGCGATTCAGTTCTCGAACGCGTCGCCCGGCCATCTTGGGACCTTCGTGCCCGAGGTTCAGGTGCTGAGCCTGCCTTTCCTCCTGCCCAAGGCGGATGCGCCGAAGGCTGCCGTGCTGTCAAACAGCAAGGCACTTTATGGCTCGCTGGCAAAGGACTTCGCGGCCAAGGGACTCAAGCTCTTTACGGTCTATCCGGAAGGCGAGATGATCTGGACGACCAAGAAGGAAGTGCGGACGCCTGCCGACCTGGGTGACGTGAAGTTTCGCGTGATGACCTCACCGATCCTCATCGAGCAGTTCAAGCTGTACGGTGCGAACCCGGTCGCATTGCCATGGGGCGAGGTCTACGGTGGTCTGCAGATGAATGTCATTCAGGCCCAGGTCAACCCGGCCTTCTTCATCGAAAGCGCCAAGTTTCACGAAGTCACCGACCATCTGATCTACGTTGGTGACGTCGAGTACACGACCACCGTGGTTGCCAACGCCGACTTCTACGAATCGCTCTCGCCCGAGCGCAAGAAGATGCTCGCAGCGGTACGGGACGAGTTGCAGCAGTACATTCTGAAGACGGAGCGGGAGAAGAATGCTGCAGCGGTCGACAAGATGCGCAAGGACAATCCCAATTTGAAGGTTGTCACGCTCACCGATGCCGAGCGCGAAGTGTTCCGCAAGCGCGCCGAACCGTTGGCCGAGAAGCTGGTCGGCATGGTCGGCGGTCGTACCGGTGCCATTCTGAAGGAGCTCAAGGCGGACATCGATGCAGCGGTAAAGACGATGGCTGCCAACTGATCGAGCCGCTGCGCCAAGTGCGCGGATGAGATGAAAACGGAGCGGGCCTGGAAGGGTCTGCTCCGTTTTTTTTCAGGCAGGGGGCGCTGGGCGGTCGAGTGCTGAAGGCAGGTGTCGCTGGTGCGAACGGGCCTTGATCCGGGCGAGATCGGTGAGCCGAAAACAACAAAGCCAATCACCGTGAAGTGATTGGCTTTGATGCTGAAGCTTGGTTGCGGGGGCAGGATTTGAACCTGCGACCTTCGGGTTATGAGCCCGACGAGCTGCCAGACTGCTCCACCCCGCGTCGGAGATCGTGCACTGCTTGCGCAGTTTGAAGCTGAATCAAAAAGGCCAGTCAGGAAACGGCGACTGGCCTTTTCGTGAATCTTGGTTGCGGGGGCAGGATTTGAACCTGCGACCTTCGGGTTATGAGCCCGACGAGCTGCCAGACTGCTCCACCCCGCGTCGGAGAAGCAGCACTATAAACAACGCGGGGCTGAAAATCAAGGTAAACCTGAAAAAACCGTTTCGAAGGGATTACTTCGACGCGGTATCGAGGGCGGCCATCAGCTCGGCATCGCGGCTGTAGATGTCGGGGCGGTAGGTGATGCGACCTTCGGCGTCCGGGGCGGCGGTGAGGTAGGCGATGATGATCGGGACGGAGCCCGCGAGGCTCAGATTGCCGGTCTTGCCGCTGGCCAGCACCGACTCGAAACGCGCCACATGGGCGTCGCCGCCGTTGCCCTCGATCAGCAGCCTGACCAGGTCGAGTGCGTCCTCAACCCGCACGCAGCCAGAGCTGAATGCGCGCGTGCTGCGCTTGAACTGGCGCTGGTTGGGTGTGTCGTGCAGGTAGATCGCGTAGGGGTTGGAGAAGCGGATCGCGACCTTGCCCAGGGCTGCGCCATCGCCGGCGTCCTGGCGCAGGGTCAGGCCGGACGTGTTGCTCCAGTCGACGGTGGCGGGGTCAACCTCGTCGCCGTCCCGGTCGAGAACGCGGATATTGCGGCTGGCCAGGTACTCCGGGTCGGTGCTGGCTTTGGGGATGATGTCCTTCCTGAGGATGGTCGGCGGCACGGTCCAGGTCGGATTGATGGTGAAGTGGGTGATGCGCGAGAACAGTTCCGGTGTTTCCCGCGCCGCTGTGCCGACCTGTGTTCTGGCCGACCACAGGGGGACGCCGTCGCGGAAGTAGGAGAGGCGATAGCCCGCAATATCCACCAGTACGTAGTCGCCCTGCTGGCGCGCAGCAAGCCAGCGCGAACGCTCGAGATTGATGCGCAGCATGGCCTGACGTTCCGCGAGGCTGCGGTTCAGGGCCCCGAGCGTGATCGGGCCGACGGCACCATCCGCCTCCAGACCCTGGTCGCGCTGAAATGCGCGCACGGCGTCGACCAGCGTGTCGTCCATCTGCGGGCTGAAGCTGTCCTGTGCGTCGAGATAGGCACTGGCAATGAGTCTTGCCCGCAGTTCGATGACGCGGGCGCTGCTCATGCCGGACTTGAGCGTCGGGCCGGGTGACACCTGAGGCAGGCCAGCCCCGGACTGCTCCTGACGGGCTTCAGCCATGGCCTTGCGCAGCGCGGTGTAGAGCTCCGTTTTTGGGCGAAACCGGTTGAACAGGGCCGCAAGGTCGGCGTCACCGGGCTTGCCGAGCTGGGCCGCGGGGGAGGGCAGATCTGGTGCAGGCAGCGAGGATGGCCGCCAGTAGTGGCCCGCGCGGGCCGGGTCGAGCACGCCGCGCTGCAGATGATTCAGGGCTGCGGTACACGCTTCGCTGATCCGGATGTCGTCCTGCGCGCGCTGCATGGCTGTGCCGGACGCCGCAAGCGGTTTGCGCAGGAGCTCAGCCAGGTAGTGATCAGGGTTCAGGCCGTCATCCGCGAGGGCCTCGATCTCGGCGAGCAACTGCTGGCGCCGTGCAGGTGCTTGCCACAGCGGTGCGAAATCTCGTGCGGCATACGCGCGGGCAAGTTCTGTGCGCACCTTGGTGTCATGGGCGCGGCCCTCGATCACGGGCTGCAGCTGCGCGCGCAGTTCGGCGCTGACCGCGTTGTCGTTCGCCGCTGCGACGCCGGTGAGCAGGGAGGCAATAAACAGCGGGAATAACAGGACTGCCCGGATTGGGGAGTTGATACGATTTTTCATCTGCGTTTTCTGCAACTGCCTGATAAGATGCGGTCTGTTTGTGCAAAATAAGTCGTTTTGCCGAGCTTCAGGGACGATATTGACATACAAAAAGAGCAGGGCGCTCGATCAGCGCGCCTTAGTTCTCGTCAAGCCGGACGGATTTCACACAATGAACGTTTCGCTTCGAAAGGCAGCCCTCGTGCTGGGCCTGCCTCTGTTTGTGCTGTCTTCAAATGCATCGGCGGGCTCGTCCGATGCACTGCTCGAGGCGCAGCTTTCCGCTGCTGCGCCAAATCTTGCACCCCAGGTGCTCAAACTTGCCTTGTCCGCCATGCAGTGCGCGACGGCGTCAGGGGTCGAATCGTCGAGTCGTCTGGCGGTAATCGACTACTCCCTGTCTGCCAACGTGCCGCGCATGTGGGTGTTCGATCTCGACAAGCGGCAGGTGCTGCACGAGGAACTGGTCGCACACGGTCGCAACTCCGGTGATGAACTCGCCACCAGCTTCTCCAATCGCGTCGGCAGCAACCAGAGCAGTATCGGCCTGTTTCGCACCGGCGAAACCTACGACGGTCGCAACGGCTACTCCCTGCGCATGCAGGGACTCGAACCCGGTGTAAACGACAACGCTTACGAGCGTGCGATCGTGATCCACGGGGCCTCGTATGTCGATCCGAACTTCATCGCGGAAAACGGCCGCCTCGGCCGCAGTCAGGGCTGTCCTGCCGTGGCGGACGGCGTTGCCCGCAGGGTGATAGACCATCTGAAGGAAGGGCAGTTCGTTTTCTCCTACTACCCTGACCGCAAGTGGCTGGCCTCGTCGCGCTACCTGCGTTGCAACGAGTCCGCCGTGGCGGCCGCCCGTGCGACGATGCAGGATCTGGGTAGCTGAGCGCGGGCTTTAACTCCGCTCGATCATGAAACGGCGCCGCGTGCGCCGTTTTTTCTTTCCGGCGACGGCTTCGCGCACCGGATGTGCTTGCTGTCGCCCTGGCGCTGCGCGCAGGCAGGCCGACATCCATCGCCGCATCCCTTGCCGTTTGCATGATCGCCGTCTATGTTCCCGGTAACCAATGCATTGCACAAAGGGGACAGGAATGGCGGTTGAGAGAAGGTGGCGGCTACGGACAGGGATCCTGGCGATGCTGGCGGCAAGTTCGCTGGTGGTGCTGGCGCCCGCCATGGCAGAGGATCTGCCCGCGTACGTGCTCGACCTGCCGCAAACGACGGTGTCCGGCATTTCTTCGGGGGCCTTCATGGCGGTGCAGTTCGGTACCGCGCATGCGGCCACCATCAGCGGGGTTGCTGCCACAGCGGGCGGTCCGTACTTTTGCGCCGGACGCGATTCATGGGCAGGCAGCGGGGTGGGCAAGGTGATGGCGCGTTGCATGCAGGGCGACCCGTCCTACCCGGCACAGCCGATTGCCGATATCAACCTGAGTGACATGCATGCCACGGCCCGCGCATGGTCTGCGCGTGGCCTGAACGACGACGTGAGCAATCTGCAGCGTCAGCGGGTGTGGATTTTTCACGGTTACAACGACGGCATCGTCAAGCGCCCTGTCAGCGATGCCTTGCACGCCTGGTACGAAGGTTTCGTACCGGCAGCCCAGATCTTCTACAAGAACGAATTGCGTGCGGCGCATGCGCAGATCTCGGCGAGCTGTGCGGACGCCAATGGCGCGGTGTGCAATCCGTGTGCGACGACGGGTGGGACATTCATCAACAGCTGCCCCGACGGCGATGCCGGGGCGCCCACTTACGACGCCGCAGGTGCTGCGCTGCAGCTGTTCTACGGGCCACTGGCGCGCAGCGCATCTGCCAGTCTCAAGGGGCAGGTACGCGAGTTCGACCAGCGCCCCTTCATCCAGCGTGGTGGCCAGCCGCTGAACCCGATCCGGGCGTCGATGGCGGACACCGGCTATCTGTATGTGCCGGCCGAATGCGCTGCTGGTGAAGCCTGCAGATTGCATGTGGCTTTCCACGGTTGCGAGCAGCAGGCCGGACTGATCGGGAAAGACTTTGTGACCCGCGCTGGCTTCAACGAATGGGCCGATGCCAACCGTATCGTCGTGCTCTATCCGCAGACCGCCGCCACCAGCGCGGTACCGATTACGCCCTTCAATCCGAAGGGGTGCTGGGACTGGTGGGGTTACACCGACTTCGGCTACGACATGCCCGGCCACTATGCGACCCGCGACGGGGTGCAGATTTCCGCGATCTGGCGCATGGTGGAAAAGCTCGCCAGCGGTGGCGCAGGACGCGTTGCGCCCGTCGCGACGCAGATGCCCGACTTGAGGGTGGTCGACCGTTCTGCGGATCAGGTTGCGCTGGCATGGACGCCGGTTGCCGGTGCTGCCGGCTACCGGATCTATCGTGGTGAAGGCGCGGACGCGGGCGTCGGCAGCGTCATGCATGCGGTGACCGCGGTGACGGTCGATGGACCGTCCTGGGTGGACCGTGGGCTGCAGCCGCAGACCACTTATCGCTATCTCGTGCGTGCGGTCGATGCCAGCGGCACCGAGGGGCTGTCTTCCGCGCAGCTCATGGTCAGCACCGGCGCGACGCCACCTGCCTGCGATCCGTATTTTTCGCTGGCGAAGGATCGTGTGGTGGGGCGCAACAACAGGCCGACGAGTGCGGTTTGCCCGTGATCAACTGAAACGGCCCCGCGATATTTCGCGGGGCCGTTTTCACTTCAAGGCACTCACTTGAGGGCTGAGCCGGTCAGTCCATTGCCTCATACAGCGGCAGGGTCAGGAACTCCGGGAAGTCGGGCGTGAGGCTCATCTTCTCGAAGATGCCGGCGGCCTGGTCGTAGGTGGCGGTCTGTTCGCCCTGCGCCGACACCGTGGCTTTCACCTTGGCCAGCTCTTCCGGAATCATGCTGCGGATCAGGTCGGCCGTCACTTCACGGCCATCGTCCATGCGTCCCTTGGGCGACACCACCCACTGCCAGATCTGCGAGCGTGCGATCTCGGCGGTGGCCGCGTCTTCCATCAGGTTGTGGATGGGCACGCAGCCGTTACCGGCCAGCCAGCTGCCGAGGTAGTGAATGCCAACGTTGATGTTGTTGCGCACGCCCGCCTCGGTGATGGGCTGCTCGGGCTGGAAGTCGAGCCAGTCGCTGGGGCCGTAGTTGCCGCCGACCTGCTTGTCCCACTGGTTGGGGCGATCGCCCAGCACCGTGGTGAAGGCTTCCATCGCAATCGGCACCAGACCCGGGTGTGCCACCCAGCCGCCGTCATAGCCGTCGTTGGCGTCGCGATTCTTGTCGTGACGGATGCCGGCCATGGCCTTCTCGTTGGCTTCCGGATCGCTCTTGATCGGGATCAGCGCGCTCATGCCGCCAATGGCCGGGGCGCCGCGCTTGTGGCAGGCCTGCACCAGGGCGAGCGCATAGCTGCGCATGAAGGGCACTTCCATGTTGATCGTGGCGCGGTTGGCAAGGCAGAAGTCGGTGTTCTTCTTGAACTTCTTGATGCACGAGAAGATGTAGTCCCAGCGCCCGGCGTTGAGGCCGGCGGAGTGTTCGCGCAGTTCGTACAGGATCTCTTCCATCTCGAAGGTGGCGAGAATGGTTTCGAGCAGCACGGTGGCCTTGATCGTGCCGCGCGGCAGGCCGATCTCGTCCTGCGCCATGCAGAAGATGTCGTTCCACAGGCGGGCTTCGAGGTGGCTCTCGAGCTTGGGCAGATAGAAGAAGGGGCCGAAGCCGCGCGACAGTTGCTCGCGGGCGTTGTGGAAGAAGAACAGGGCGAAGTCGAACAGGCCGCCGGACACGCGCTCGCCATCGACCAGCACATGCTTTTCGTCCAGATGCCAGCCGCGCGGGCGCACCTGCATGGTGGCGATCTTGTCGTTGAGGCGGTACTCCTTGCCGGCCTCGTTGGTGTAGCTGATCTTGCGGCGCACGGCGTCATACAGGTTGACCTGGCCCTGGATCTGGTTGGACCAGTTGGGGCTGTTCGAGTCTTCGAAGTCGGTCATGTAGGAGTCAGCGCCCGAGTTGAAGGCGTTGATGATCATCTTGCGCTCGACCGGGCCGGTGATCTCCACCCGGCGGCATTCCAGCGCCTTGGGCAGCGGGGCAACCTGCCAGTCGCCATTGCGGATGTGCTGCGTTTCGGGCAGGAAATCGGGCATCTCGCCGGCATCGATGCGTGCCTGGCGGTCGATGCGCGCCTGCAGCAGTTCGCGGCGGCGGGGCTCGAAGGCGCGATGCAGCTTGGCTACGAAGGCGAGGGCTTCGGGGGTGAGGATCTCGTCGAAACGGGTTTCGATGGGGGCGTTGATCTGCATGCCCTGGGGCAGGTTGAGGCTCATGTGGAATCCTTCAGTTAAGTGAGCAGAAATCGGTAAAGGGTTTCAGGCGGTTTTGCCGAAGTAGTAAATGGTCAGCACGGCGCCGATCAGGATGACGAATCCGCGGATCAGGGCGGCAGGCAGTTGCCGCGCCACGCGGGCGCCGAGGTATCCGCCCAGCGTGCCTGTGATCAGCATCACCGCGGTGTGCGGCCAGGACACGGCGCCGGCGATGGTGAATGTCGCGACAGCCACGCTGTAGATCACCGCGGACAGCCAGTTCTTCAGCGCGTTGATCTCATGCATGTCTTCAAAGCCCTGGATCGCAAGCGCCGCGATCATCAGGATGCCCATCCCCGCGCCGAAGAACCCGCCATAGACCGACACGGCCAGCTGGAACACAAAGCCGCCACGGCCGATGCGGTGTGTGTTGCCCGCTGTCGGCAGCGGGCGAAACCCTTTCAGTGCGCCGGAAATCTGGCGGCTGAAGGCGAACAGCAGGGTGGCGATCAGCAGCAGCCACGGAATCAGCCGCGCGAAGGCCGCGTTCGACGTTGCGAGCAGGAGCAGGCCACCCGCGATGCCACCGGCGAACGCCACCACGGTCAGCATCGGCAGGCTGCGCGAGAAGCGCGCCAGCTCGCGCCGATACGCCCATGCGCCCGCAAGACTGGCTGGCCACAGCGACACGGAGTTGCTTGCGTTGGCAACAACCGGTGGCACGCCGACGGCGAGCAGGGCCGGGAAGGAGAAGAAGGTGCCGCCACCGGCAACGGAATTCACCGCACCGGCAACGAGTGCGGCGATGGCGATGATTGCGATGTCGGTGAGTTCCATGGCTGTCCTGTGAAACGGCCTGCGTGCAGGGTGTCTGGTGCGCTGGCTGCTCCGGGCGAGGGGAGCCCCCGGGGAGCAGCGTCCTGGATCGGGTTTGTCTCCTCCCCGAATGAGCAGCAGTCTAGGGAACTCTTATATAAAACTGAATAAGCGGTATGATCACTTTATCTTTTACTAAAAGTATCAAATGGACCAGCTCAAGCAGATTGAAAGCTTCGTAAGTGTCTCGAGTCGAGGCAGCCTTTCCGCTGCTGCACGCGCCGAAGGTGTGACCCCCGCGGTGATCGGACGCCGGCTCGATGCGCTGGAGCAGCGCCTCGGCGTCAAGCTGCTGGTGCGCACGACGCGCAGCATCACGCTCACCTTCGAGGGCAGTGCCTTTCTCGAAGACTGTCAGCGCATCCTTAACGACCTCTCCAACGCCGAAGCCTCGGTCAGTCTGGGTGGGGTGAAACCGAGCGGACATCTGCGCATCTCGGCGCCAGCGGGTTTCGGACGTCGGCATGTGGCACCGCTGGTGCGCAACTATCTGCACGACAATCCGGACGTGAGCTGCACGCTGGACCTGACCGACCGCCTGGTCGACCTCGTCAATGAAGGCATCGACTGTGCGATCCGCATCGGTGAGCTGGCCGATTCCAGTCTGGTGTCGGTGCGTCTGGCCGAGAACCGCCGGGTGGTGGTTGCCAGCCCGGACTATCTGACGCGGTACGGTGTACCGGCTTCACCGGCCGATCTGGACGATCACGTCTGCCTGTCGCTCGGGCAGCAGCGCGGGTGGCTGTTCTCTGACGGTAGCGGGAATACGACGATGATGAAGGTCGACGGTCGTCTGGATTGCAACGATGGCGCCGTGCTTCACGAGTGGGCGCTGGCGGGCGAGGGCCTTGCGTGGCGTTCCCTGTGGGAGGTGGCGGCAGATCTGCGTGCTGGCAGGCTGGTGTCGGTGCTGGACGACTTTGCCGCGCCTGCCAATGGGGTGTACGCCGTGTTTCCGCACCGTCGTAATCTGGCCCTGCGGGTGCGGGCTTTTATCGATTATCTGAAGGCGTGCTACGGCAGCGCCGGCTACTGGCTGGGCGCAGGCACGGGTGACGCCGCGACCGGCACGGCATTGCCTGATGGCGCCCGGCCAGACGCTGGCTGGTAGGGGTCAGGCCGGGTGCCAGACTCGGCGCGCTGCATCCGCTCAGAGCGCTGCGACACCCGCGCGCGCGACAATCGCATCTTCGCCTGCCTTCACGCCGGACACGCCGACAGCGCCGATCACCGTGCCATCGACAATGATCGGCTCGCCGCCTTCGAGCGGCACGACCGGCAGTCGCAGTGCAGCGTAGCGCCCGTTATTCACCATGTCCTCGTACACCTTGCTGGGCTTGCCGGTAAGCACGCAGGTGCGGGCCTTGTCCGGTGCGATCGTCGTGCTCATCAGCGGGGCGCCGTCCATGCGTTGCAGCCACAGGGGGTGCCCGCCGGCATCGCAGATCGCAATGGTCACGGCCCAGCCTTTTGCGACAGCCTCGGCCTCGGCCGCAGCGGCAATGCGCTTTACGTCTGCAAGTGTGAGTTGTTGAATTGTCTTCATGGTCTGGTCCTCTGTTTGGGTGTTGTTGGGCGCGTCAGGTGATCAGGATGGCGCGGAAATCATTGACGTTGGTGAGTGTGGGGCCGGTGACGAGTGCGTCGCCAAGCGCCTCGAAGAAACCGTGGCCGTCGTTGTTGTCGAGGCTGTCGCGCGGACGGATGCCTTTCTCCCACGCCCGGGCGAGGGTGTCGGGGCCGATAAAGGCGCCGGCAACTTCTTCCTGCCCATCGACACCGTCGGTGTCGCCCGCCACTGCGTCGATACCGGGTGTCGCATCGAGCGCAATCGCCAGCGCCAGCAGAAACTCGACATTGCGCCCGCCACGGCCGTTACCGCGCACGGTGACGGTGGTTTCACCGCCGGACAGCAGCACGCAGGGCGGTGGTACGGGCTGGCCGTGGGTGCGCACCTGCAGCGCGACTCCGGCCAGCACCTTGCCCACGTCCCGCGCTTCACCTTCAAGACGGTCGCCGAGCAGTACAGGGGTGATGCCGGCCGCGCGTGCCACGTCAGCTGCCGCCTCGAGCGCCTGTTGTGGCGTGGCAATCAGGTGCGTGCTGACGCCGGCCAGGCGTTCATCCGCGGGCTTGATGGTCTCGCCCGCGCCGGTTTCGAGCAGGGCTCGCGCCGCATCCGGCAGTTCGATGCCATAGCGTCGCACGATTTCAAGCGCATCCGCGCAGGTGCTCGGGTCGGCCACGGTGGGGCCGGATGCAATGTCCATCGGATTGTCGCCCGGTACATCCGAGATCAGCAGGTTCACCACCTGTGCGGGGTGGCAGGCCGCTGCAAGTCTGCCGCCCTTGATGGCCGAGAGATGGCGGCGCACGCAGTTCATCTCGGTAATGCTTGCGCCCGATCTGAGCAAAGCGCGGCTGATGATCTGCTTGTCCTCAAGCGTGATGCCTGCGCCGGGCAAGGGGAGCAGGGCCGAGCCGCCACCCGAGATCAGGCAGATCACCAGGTCGTCGGCGCTCAGCCCATCCACCATGGCGAGCATTCGGCTGGCGGCCTCGCGGCCCGCGGCATCCGGCACCGGATGGGCGGCTTCGACGATCTCGATGCGCTCGCAGGGCACGGCATAGCCGTAGCGGGTGACGACCAGCCCTTCGAGCGGACCGGTCCAGTGCTGCTCCAGTGTGCGTGCCATCGCCGCCGATGCCTTGCCGGCGCCGATGACGAGGGTGCGTCCCTTCGGAGGGGCGGGCAGGTGAGGCGGAATGCAGTGTTCGGGCTGGGCGGAATTGACGGCGGCGGCAAACATGGCCGCGAGCACTTCACGGGGCGTGGCGTTCATGCGGGCGGGTCCGGTCGCAGGCTCAGCGCTCGCCGAGATCGGTGAAGGTGATCTCCTGCGCGCCCTTCCACAGCACGGTCCGGCCCATCTCCATGAGCAGTTCGTTGCCCTCGATGACGGTCAGGAAGTGGTTACCGGCCAGTTGCCCCATCTTGCTGGCGAACTGGCTGCTGCCATAGGCGAACAGGATCTCGGTTTCGGAGAAGCCGCCGGGGTAGAACAGCACATCGCCGCGCGAAGGGTGGTTGGTGTGGTTCTCGAAGTCGAGCCCGGTGTCGAACTCGCCCATCGGTACCCAGACCGCCTCGCCGCTCCAGCGCGAATGGATGACCTTGCTGGTGAAGGGCAGCAGCTTGAGGAAGGCTGCGCTGGTGAGCGGTGCTGCGGCCTCTTCGAGGCGGGCGACAAAGTGAAAAGAACCGACATCAATGGCAATGTGACGCATGAAAATTCCCCGAGTGTTGGATTGGCGAGCCCGCTTTCGGTCCGCTCACCGTGAATCCGCGAGAATACGCGACTGAACGGATTCGCCCATCAGGGCTTGCCGCAGTCAGCCCGCAAGTGCCTTCATCCAGCCGAGGCCTTCGACCGTGCCGGCAGCCGGTTTGTATTCGCAGCCGATCCAGCCCTGATAGCCAAGCTGGTCGATATGCCGGAACAGCCATGCGAAGTTGATCTCTCCGCTGCCCGGCTCGTGCCGCCCCGGTGTGTCGGCAAGCTGCATGTGGGCGATCTTCGGCAGATGACGGGCGATCGTGTTGCCCAGTTCGCCCTCCATGCGCTGCGCGTGATAGATGTCGTACTGCAGGAACAGGTTGTCGGAACCGACTGTTTCGATGATGTCGATTGCCTGCGCGGTGCGGCACAGATGAAAGCCGGGGATGTCCCAGGTGTTTACCGGTTCGATCAGCAGGCGGATACCCGCTCGCTTCAGCGCCTCGGCGGCAAAGCGCAGGTTGTCGACGAAGGTCTGGTGCACCGTCTCGGCGGGCACGCCTGCCGGCGCAATGCCGGCGAGACAGTTGAGCTGCTGGCAGCGGAGCGCCTGTGCGTATTCGATTGCGCGACCGACACCATCCTGAAACTCGCCAACCCGCGCCGGATCGCAGGCAATGCCGCGCTCACCCGCGTCCCAGTCGCCCGCGGGCAGGTTGTGCAGCACCAGAGGAAGCCCGCTGCGATCCAGTCGCTCGGCGACCGTGTCCTTGTCGAAGGCATAGGGAAACTGGAGTTCGATCCCTTCAAATCCCGCATTGGCAGCAGCCTGGAAGCGGTCGAGAAAATCGTGCTCGTTGAACAGCAGGGTGATGTTGGCGGTGAACTTGGGCATGGTCTCGTAATCTCGTTCAAGCACGTGCGGGGCTGACGTGCGTAATCCGGTTGTATCGGCAGGCAGTTCGGGCATGTGCCGGCATGGGTTTTCAGCACGTGATCGTAAGGGACGATACGCAGCATAAGCGTTCGTACATTGTCAGGTCACTGCTTTGTGGGCAAGCTCGGCTTCATCGGCGCCTGAGCGTGATGCGCCATCTGGCTCGGCGCTTCGCGGCCAAAGTGTCATGGGCGCTGGCGCCCCGTTTTCGATATGCTGTCGTCGAGATTTCCTGCGCCGGCCGTGTGCCGGCTTTTCTTTTTCGGCGGTCCCGACCTGCATGCTGTGCGCAGGTGTCCGCCGCTTTCGCGAGTAATGCAATGCTTTCGGTTCGTCCTGCCAGGCTGGCAGTTGTGGCGCTGCTGTTGATGTCGCTGATCTGGGGTTACAACTGGGTGGTGATGAAGCAGGTGATCCGGTACGTGGATCCCTTCGACTTTTCTGCGATCCGCACGCTGCTTGCTGCGGTCGCGCTGTTTACCGTCGTGATCATCGCGCGCCGGCCGCTGCGCCCGGTGGCACTGCGCCAGTTGCTCCTGCTCGGTCTGCTGCAGACGGCGGCGTTTACTGCGCTGATTCAGTGGGCGCTGGTCAGCGGCGGTGCGGGCAAGACGGCCATCCTCGTCTACACCATGCCGTTCTGGCTGATGCCGTTGGCGTGGTGGCTCCTTGGCGAGCGCGTGCGTGGCGTGCAGTGGGTTGCGACTGTGGTGGCGGCCGTCGGCCTGGTGCTCATCCTCGATCCCTGGTCGATGGCTGGCAGCGTGATGGGCAATGTGCTGGCGGTCGGCGGCGGCCTGACCTGGGCACTGGCAACGGTGGTGGCCAAGCGCATGCGGCGCGACCATGATTTCGACCTGCTGTCGATGACGGCCTGGCAGATGCTGTTCGGCGCGATTGCGCTGTGTGTGGTGGCCTTGCTGGTGCCGTCGCGCCCAATCGATCCGACGCCCTATTTCTTTGGCGCACTGATCTATAACGCGGTGTTCGCCACTGCGCTGGCGTGGTTGCTGTGGCTCTATGTGCTGCAGAACCTGCCCGCAGGCGTAGCCGGTCTGTCGGCGCTGGGTATTCCCTTGATCGGCGCGCTCGCGGGCTGGATCGAACTGGGTGAGCGGCCAAGTACAGGCGAGTTTGCCGGCATGGCGCTGATCGTTGTGGCGCTGGCGCTGACCAGCCTGTGGCCCTTGTTGCAGGCACGGCGAAAGGCCTGAAATCACTGAGATCCCCGCTCGGGGAGGGGCGGCCCGCACAAGTGGCGGGCGCGCTCGATTAATCAAGGCAAGGCGCAGTCGATCAGACCGACGGTGTCGAGCGTGATCTCGTCGCAGTTGTGTCCCGGCCCTGCGCGGTCGACGACGAGGAAGTCGCACACTCCGCCAAGCGCGAGCAGCGGGTGGTGCCAGACGCCGGTGGCGTAGTTCACGCCCTGGTCGCCACGGGCCACGAACACCCGCAGTTGCGCAGCCGTCGGCGCCTCGCCCGCAGGCGCCACCACCACCAGGTAGGGCTTGCCCGACATCGGGATGAAGGCCTGGCTCGCCAGCGGGTGGCGCTCCATCATCTCGACCCGAAAGGGCAGGGCGCGCGGCTGGCCGCGGAAGATGGACACGATCACCCGGCCGTCTGCGCCGGGTTCGATGTTCGCCAGATCGTGATAGCGCTCGGTGTTACCGGCGTTGATGGTGAAGTGCTTCACCGCGTCGCAGGCTTCGATGACCTCGCCGAAAGGCGCAAAGGCCTCGCGGCTCAGCGGCTCGACCCTAAGCGACTGGATGGAGAGGGGGGTGGTCATGGTGTGGTCCCGCGCTTACTTCGCGGCGACCTTGCCCCACAGACGCAGACGCGACACGCCACCATCGGGAAAGATGTTGAAGCGCACGTGGCTCACCGTGCCGAGTTTCGTCAGCTCCTCGACATAGGTGTGGATCGAATCCGCCGCAAGCTTCTGCTCGGGCAGCAGGGTGTGCCAGAACATGCTCTCGGTGGTGATCGAGCGATCGGTGCCGCCGCTCACGAACGCGGCCTGTACCGAACAACGGTCGGGGAAGTTGCCCTTGAAGAAGGCGGTGTCGACCTCGATCTTCTCGATCGTGCCGGGCGCGCCCAGTTCGAGCACGCACCAGTCGTTGCCAGGCTCGCGGCGGCGACGGGTCTCCCAGCCGTCACCCATGTTCTTGCCAGGTCCGGGCAGCATCAGCGCCGCGGCCGACGAACCGAAGCTGGCGTCGTTCCACGACACCGCACGTCCGCCGTTTTCCATCGCCACCAGATCGACCAGCGCATCCGGCGCGGCATTTTCCAGTCCGCCCACCGGACGCCCATACACCCGCAGACGGGCAATGCCGCCATCGGGGAAGATATTGACGCGCAGATGCGTCCACGCCGCGTCGCTCGCGCATTCGAGCAGGTGGTGTGCGTTCGGGCCGAGCGGCGTCGCCGGCAGGATCTCGGTCCAGCTTGCCGCCGTGAGCACCTCGACCTCGTCGGACTCGGACACGCAGGCCTCGATCGAGACCGCCGGCGGATAGTTGCCGGTGAAGTGGCTGGTATCGACGTCGAAGCCGCGAATCACCCCCTTCACGCCGAGCTTGACCAGCGCCCAGTCGTAGCCTGCCACGCGCTTGCGGCGCGACTCCCAGCCATCCATCCA
This sequence comes from Parazoarcus communis, assembly GCF_003111665.1. Classification (NCBI taxonomy): domain Bacteria; kingdom Pseudomonadati; phylum Pseudomonadota; class Betaproteobacteria; order Rhodocyclales; family Zoogloeaceae; genus Parazoarcus; species Parazoarcus communis. Next base: position 3,255,095 of record NZ_CP022188.1, read on the forward strand.
CTTGCCGTTGGTGTCGAACTTGCCGGGCACGAACTGCGCCGGCTCCGGATTGAGCATGCGGGCGACTTCGGCAAAGAAGTCGTCGGACGCGAACAGCGCCTTCGCACCCAGCCGGGTGCTGGCGAGATCGACCGAGCGCAGCGCCCATTCGGGCAGGTCGGCGGGTTGGGCAAAGACGGGGGCGCCGGGGGTGTGACTGGCCATCGATGAAATCTCCTCTGTTGGGGTCCGTGGACCGCCTGTGTGTCTGTTCGGGTCGTCCCCGGCCGCAGCTCCCGACGCCGCCGTCATGGTCAGCGGTGCGGCGCGCAGTGTGAGTCGTTTCCGGTTGGAAGCGGGGGGCAGGGGATTGCTGCTGCATTGTATTTTCGAACCGATAAAATCGTATACAAAAAATATTTGATACCAGTGGGTGGTTCACATGAACAGCCTGCGGCACCCGTTAAAAGCCTTTTCCTGCCGGTGCCTCAATAACGTTCTTCCATCTTGCGGTGGCTGCGAAGGGCGCTCCGGATTGGTGCGCATGCACGTTAACTGGGCGTTCTGTGACTTGCCGTGGTGCATGTGGAGCGAGATTCGGTGGAAGCTGATCGCAGTACGATTGATTGTGTTTATGAGTACAAATTTTGATTGTTTCGTATACAAACAGACTCTAAACTTTGCCCAATGAAAAGGGTCCTCCGAGGACTTCAGCGTGCATCGGGGAGAGGCAAAGTTGAGCAAGAAACGATCACCCATTGATCTGGGCTCGCTCCAGAGCGAAGAAACCATGACGGGTAGCGGACGTGACGAAGCGATCTACCGCAATCTTTACGCGGCCATCGTGGAGAACCATCTCGAGCCCGGAACCAAGCTGCCGGAAGACACGCTGGCCGAGGCCTTTGGCGTCAGCCGCACCAGTATCCGCAAGGTGCTTCAGCGCCTGGCTTACGAGCGGCTGGTCGACATCCGCCTGAACCGCGGCGCCACCGTGGCCCAGCCTACGGTCAAGGAGGCGCGTGATGTTTTCGCCGCACGTCGCATCGTCGAATGCGGCGCGATCGCGCAGGTCGTTGCCCGGGCGACGCCTGCGAAGCTCGACGAGTTGCGTGACATCGTGCGGCGTGAGCAGGAGGCGGAAGCGCGGGGCGATCGCCGCGAATCCATCTATCTGTCGGGCGAGTTTCATGTCGCGCTGAGTCGTCTGTCCGAGAACGACACCATCAGCGACATCCTCGCCGGGCTGGTATCGCGCTCGTCGCTGGTCATTGCCACCTTCGGCTCGCCGATGTCGGGCAGTTGTCGTCATACCGAGCACCACGACGTGCTCGATTTGATTGCAGCGGGCGATGCCGATGGCGCGCGCGAGTGGATGGAACGTCACCTGCGGGACGTGGAGCGCAGCGTCGTACTGCTCGAAGAGAACCCCGCTGCGCCCGATCTGCGCCGAATCCTCGACGACGTGGCGCAGCGCCAGCGCCGCCAGCGCTGATCAACGACGGCCAAGGCTTGGCTGACAGGCGATACTCAGGAGAACAGCAGCAGATGCATATCAGGCTCATCAACCCCAACACCACGGCAAGCATGACCGCGAAGATCGGCGAGGCGGCCGCGCGTGTCGCCGCTGCCGGCACGCAGACCTCGGCCTGCAATCCGCTTGCGGGTCCGGTTTCGATCGAAAGCCATTTCGACGAGGCGATCAGCGCAGTCGGCGTGCTCGAAGAAATCCGTCGCGGCGAGACGGAGAACATCGACGCCTACATCATCGCGTGCTTCGGCGACCCCGGCCTGCTCGCCGCGCGTGAGCTGAGCCGTGCGCCGGTGATTGGCATTGCCGAGGCTGCCTTTCATCTAGCCACCCTGATCAGCACACGCTTCTCGATCGTGACCACGCTCGGTCGCACCTGCATCATCGCCGAGCACCTGCTGCAGAGCTATGGCTTTGCCCACCACTGCCGGCGCGTGCGCGCCGCGGAAATTCCGGTGCTCGACCTCGAGGACGATGGCGCCTGCGCGCTCGACCGCATCATCGAAGAGTGCCGCCGGGCGCGGGACGAAGACGGTGTAGGTGCGATTGTGCTCGGCTGTGGCGGCATGGCCGACCTCACCGCGCAGATCCGCGACGCGGTCGGTCTGCCGATCGTCGAGGGCGTGACCGCTGCGGTGAAGCTGGCCGAATCCCTCGTCAGCCTGGGGCTGCAAACCAGCAAGCATGGCGATCTCGCCTTTCCGCGCCCGAAGCAATTCATCGGGCACTTCGATTATCTGAGTGCATGAGCAATCGCGGCAGCCACTGCACAGAACAGTGGCGCCGCAAGCGTGAGACCGCGCGGTGTGCGCACCGCATCCCCAAACGAAAAGGAGCGTCACCATGACGAGTAACACCGAGGCAATTCGTGCCCCCGGCCTGCAGCCGGGCAGCGAGCACACGGCCACAACCGGCCACGGCAAGGGGCTGGGTGAAGAATCCCTGGCGCCGCAGCAGACCCGCATCATGGGCAAGTGGTCCTATCTGCTGGCATGGTTCGGCGGTTGCGTGTCGATCGGCACTTTCGCAATGGGCTCGAGCATCGTCGGTACGCTGAACCTGTTGCAGGCCACGGTTGCCATCGCGGTCGGCTGCTTCGTGATCGGTATTGCGCTGGCCATCAACGGCGCTGCGGGCTACAAGTACGGCATTCCCTTTGTGGTTCAGGCGCGCTCGGCGTTCGGGTTTGCTGGAACCAAGTTTCCGGGGCTGGTACGGGCGGTGCCGGCCATCGTCTGGTATGGCTTCCAGAGCTGGGTGGGGGCAGGGGCGCTCAATGCGGTGTCGGCCTCATTGTTTGGCTTCGACAACCTGGTGTTCTGGTTCATCGTATTCCAGTTTCTGCAGATCGGCCTGTCGGTGCTCGGCTTCCAGGGCATCAAGTGGCTGGAGAACATCGGCAGCGGCTTCATCCTGGTGTCGCTGACCTACATGTTCTTCAGCGTCATCGACAAGTACGGCGATGTCATCACCGAGCGACTGGTGAACATCGAAGGCACCTGGGGCCTGCCGTTCTGGGGCGCAACCATGCTCTTTCTCGGTATCTACAGCACCATGATGCTCAACGTCAGCGACTATGCACGCGAGCTCGAGAAGGGCGTGCGCCGTGCGCCGCTGACGACGATTTACGCCATGTCCATCCTGCCGTGCACGCTGTTCATGGGCCTGATCGGGCTGATGGTGTCGGGTGCGACCGGTGTGGCCGATCCGATCCAGGTGTTTTCCAGCGCGGTAGACAACAAGCCGCTGCTGATCGCGACGCTGCTCTTCATCACCTTTGCGCAGGTCACCACCAACGTGCTCAACAACGTGGTGCCGCCAACCTATGTGCTGATGGACGTGTTCAAGCTGTCGTTCCGCAGTTCGGCGATCATCGTCGGCCTGCTCGCCTTTGGCACCTTCCCGTGGGAACTGGTCAAGGACGAATCCGCCGCTGGCCTGCAGTTTTTTGTGCAGACCTATTCGGCATTCCTGGGGCCGATCTTCGCTGTGCTGGTCGTCGATTACTACATCATCCGCCGCCGCACGCTGGATCTGGGGAAGCTGTACGACGAGAACGGACCCTACCGTGGGGTGAACTACGCAGGCATCGTGGCCTCATTGATCGGTGCGGGTGTCGCGCTGAGCTTTTCCTCTGTGTCCTGGTATGCCAGCCTGTTGCCTGCCGGCCTCAGCTACTGGCTGTTGATGAAGAACTGGAGCGCTTGCAAGCGTTTCTGCGAAAACTGATCTGCCGACGCGCAGCCGCCCCGACGCGGGCGCTGCACCCGGTGCTCGTGGAGAACCTCTCATGAAGCCTGATTCGAACTACCCCCGCGACCTCATCGGCTACGGCCGCAACCCGCCGCATGCCAACTGGCCGGGCAAGGCCCGCGTGGCAGTGCAGTTCGTGCTGAACTACGAGGAAGGCGGCGAGAACTGTGTGCTCCACGGCGACCCGGGCAGTGAGCAGTTTCTGTCGGAGCTATTCAACGCGGCCAGCTACCCCGAGCGCCACATGTCGATGGAAGGCATCTACGAATATGGCTCGCGGGTCGGCGGGTGGCGCATCCTGCGCGAGTTCGAGCGTCGCGGGCTGCCGCTGACCATCTTCGGTGTGTCGACTGCGCTCGAGCGTCACCCCGAAATGACCGCGGCCTTCCGCGAGCTCGGCCACGAGATCGCCTGTCATGGCTGGAAATGGATTCACTATCAGGGCGTGGATGAGGCGATCGAGCGCGAGCACATGCGCATCGGCATGGAAATCATCGAGCGCCTCACCGGCGAGCGTGCGCTGGGCTGGTACACCGGGCGCGATTCCCCCAATACGCGGCGCCTGGTCGCGGACTACGGCGGCTTTCTGTATGACTCCGACTACTACGGCGACGACCTGCCGTTCTGGACCCAGGTCGAGAAAACCGACGGCAGCACCACGCCGCACCTGATTGTGCCTTACACGCTCGACACCAACGACATGCGTTTCTCGCTGCCGCAGGGCTTCTCCCATGGCGACGAGTTCTTCGAGTACCTGCGCGACGCGTTCGACGTGATGTACGCCGAAGGCGAAGAGCGTCCGGCCATGATGAGCGTGGGCATGCACTGCCGCCTGCTCGGCCGGCCAGGGCGTTTCCGTGCCTTGCAGCGCTTCCTCGACCATATCGAGAAGCACGATCGCGTGTGGGTGTGCCGCCGCGTGGATGTCGCGCGTCACTGGATCGAGCACCACCCGCATCCCTGAGTTGCTTCAACCCTGAAATGCCGCTTCGGCGGCTTCGAATTGCCCGATGCAAATCGGGCAAGGGCTTCGTGCGTCCGTCGTACGCCCAACCTAAAACCACAAAGGCCTGAAAAAGGCATGGAGTCTCGCATGGAAAAAATCGACATGAAGATCCACAAGGTGGATCCGAGTCTGTACAACGACGACCTCGCGCCGCTCGAACCGGGCAAGCGCAAGTGGGGCTGGTTCGAGATCTTCAACGTGTGGTCGAACGACATTCAGAGCCTGTTCGGCTACACGCTTGCGGCAACCCTGTTCATCTCATACGGCCTCAACGGCTGGGCGGTGTTTGCCGGCATCCTGCTCGCCGGCATCATCGTGAATTTTCTGGTGAATCTCACCGGCAAGCCCGGCGTGAAGTACGGCATCCCCTATCCGGTGATTGCGCGCGCCAGCATGGGGGTGCGCGGTGCCAACTTCCCGGCGCTGATTCGCGGCATCGTCGCCATCTTCTGGTACGGGGTGCAGACCTACTTCGCGTCCACCGCGCTGGGCCTGTTGTTCAACGCCTTGCTCGACCATCCCGGTGGCCCCAGCTTTCTCGGCATGGACGCAGTGGGCTGGTTCTCGTATGCCGTCGTGTGCGTATTCCAGCTGGGGCTTTTCCTGCGCGGGTTCGACTGGATCACCAACTTCCTGAACTGGGCGGGGCCACTGGTCTACCTGGTGATGATCGCGCTGCTGGGCGTCATCTGGTACAAGGCCGGCGGTGGTCTGCTCAACGAACTGGGCAGCATCTTCAGCGGCCGGGGCGAGCATCCGGGTGGGCCGGTCGCGGCCTTCGTGGCCGTGGTCGGCACCATGGTGGCTTACTTCGCTGCAGTGGTGATCAACTATGGCGACTTCTCGCGCTTCGTGAAAAACGAGTCGCAGATGAAATGGGGCAACTTTCTCGGTCTGCCGGTCAGTCTGGCCTTCTTCTCCTTCCTCGCGCTGTTCATCACCGCCGGCACAGCCGTGCTGTTTGGTGAGGTCGTGACCAACCCGGCCGACATGGTGGCCAAGGTGGATAACCTGGCGCTTACCATCATTGCCGCGCTGACCTTCTTCGCCGCCACCGTGGGCATCAACCTGGTGGCCAACTTCATCCCTGCCGCCTTCGGTCTCGCCAACCTGGCGCCGGCCCGCATCAGCGCCCGCACCGGCGGCATCATCACCGCGGTGATCGCCTTCTTCATCGGCGGGCTGTGGGTCTCGCTGATCAGCAACATCGGCATCGCGGGCTTCGTCGACACCTTGGGTGCCGTGCTGGCACCGCTCTATGGCATCGTCGTTGCCGACTACTACCTGGTACGCAAGCAGAAGCTCGACCTGCAGGACCTGTTCTCGGCCGAGCCGGGCTCCACTTACTACTTCGACAATGGCTGGAACAAGCGCGCGCTGTTCGCGTTCTCGGTGGCTTCGGTGTTCTCGGTGATGTCGGTATGGACGCCTGCGCTGGCCGCGCTGTCGGGATTCTCGTGGCTGTTCGGAGCCTTGCTCGGTGCGGTGCTGCACCTGGTGCTGATGCGCCGGGCGCGTGTGCTGCCGGTGCCCGAAAGCGCCTGAGTGTCGCGGGCTGACAATGCCCGTTGAAGCGTGATGGGCGGCCTACCGGTTTCAGCTGGTGGGCCGCCCATTTCGTTTACTGCGCGCTCAGTGACTCAAAGCGGGACGCAGTCGATCAGGCCGACGGTGTCGAGCGTGACCTCGTCGCAGTTGTGTCCCGGCCCTGCGCGGTCGACCACGAGGAAGTCGCACACCGCGCCAAGCGCGAGCAGTGGGTGATGCCAGACGCCGGTGGCGTAGTTCACGCCCTGGTCGCCACGCGCCACGAACACCCGCAACTGCATAGCCGTCGGCGGCTCACCCGCGGGCGCCACCACCACCAGGTAGGGCTTGCCCGACATCGGAATGAAGGCCTGGCTCGCCAGCGGATGGCGCTCCATCATCTCGACGCGGAAGGGCAGGGCGCGCGGCTGGCCGCGGAAGATGGACACGATCACCCGGCCGTCTGCGCCGGGTTCTATGTTCGCCAGATCGTGGTAACGCTCGGTGTTGCCGGCGTTGATGGTGAAGTGCTTCACCGCGTCGCTGGCCTCGATGACCTCGCCGAAAGGCGCGAAGGCCTCGCGGCTCAGCGGCTCGACCCTAAGCGACTGGATGGAGAGGGGGGTGGTCATGGTGTGGTCCCGCGCTTACTTCGCGGCGACCTTGCCCCACAGACGCAGACGCGACACGCCACCATCGGGAAAGATGTTGAAGCGCACGTGGCTCACCGTGCCGAGTTTCGCCAGCTCCTCGACATAGGTGTGGATCGAATCCGCCGCAAGCTTCTGCTCGGGCAGCAGGGTGTGCCAGAACATGCTCTCGGTGGTGATCGAGCGATCGGTGCCGCCGCTCACGAACGCGGCCTGTACCGAGCAACGGTCGGGGAAGTTGCCCTTGAAGAAGGCGGTGTCGACCTCGATCTTCTCGATCGTGCCGGGCGCGCCCAGTTCGAGCACGCACCAGTCGTTGCCAGGCTCGCGGCGGCGACGGGTCTCCCAGCCGTCGCCCATGTTCTTGCCGGGGCCGGGCAGCATCAGCGCCGCGGCCGACGAACCGAAGCTGGCGTCGTTCCACGACACCGCACGTCCGCCGTTCTCCATCGCCACCAGATCGACCAGCGCATCCGGCGCGGCATTCTCCAGTCCGCCCACCGGACGCCCATACACCCGCAGGCGGGCAATGCCGCCATCGGGGAAGATGTTGACGCGCAGATGCGTCCACGCCGCGTCGCTCGCGCATTCGAGCAGATGGTGCGCGTTCGGGCCGAGCGGCGTGGCGGGCAGGATCTCGGTCCAGTTCGCGGCCTTGAGCACCTCGACCTCGTCGGACTCGGACACGCAGGCCTCGATCGAGACCGCCGGCGGATAGTTGCCGGTGAAGTGGCTGGTATCGACGTCGAAGCCGCGAATCACCCCCTTCACGCCCAGCCTGACCAATGCCCAGTCATGGCCTGCCACGCGCTTGCGGCGCGACTCCCAGCCATCCATCCACTTGCCGTTGGTGTCGAACTTGCCGGGCACGAACTGCGCCGGCTCGGGGTTGAGCATGCGGGCGACTTCGGCAAAGAAGTCGTCGGACGCGAACAGCGCCTTCGCGCCCAGGCGGGTGCTGGCGAGATCGACCGAGCGCAACGCCCATTCGGGCAGGTCGGCGGGCTGGGCAAAGACGGGGGCGCCGGGGGTGTGACTGGCCATGCTGTGATTCCTTGTGTTCTTTCAGATGTTCGGTGGCGTGGATTGAAGGCAGGATATTCCATGCAGCGCGCCGCGGAGTCCACCGCGCAACACCGTCCGCTTCATGCTAAAAGCGCGTACAGCCGGAAGCGGGCAATCTGTGCAATCTCACCGAGGCATGTGGTGAATTCCGTCTGCGCGTCGTTCTGCAGCCGTGTTTCGATGGCATCCATGATCTGGTAGCGGGAACGGCCCTTCACTGCGATTACAAAGGGGAAGCCGAAGCGCTCGCGGTAGGCTGCATTAAGCGAGCGCAGACGCTGCAATTCCTCGGCGCTGCACTGGTCGAGACCGGCACCGCGCTGCTCGCCGGTGGAGGCCGCCGTGAGGGTGCCGGAGGCCGCTTCCTTGCCGGCAAGTTCGGGGTGGGCGCGAATCAGTGCGAGCTGTTCGCCCTCGCTGGCTTCGGTCATCGCTGTGACCATTGCGGCATGCAGCGCGTCGATGCTGGGAAAGGGGCGGGCATGCCAGCTGCGCTCGGCGACCCAGGGCGAGTGCTCGAAGATGTCGCCGAGGCGGGCGACGAAATCCGGCTGAGAGAGTTCGGAGAGAGTGCTAAGGGCGGCGTCGGCAGAGGATGTCATGGTCGCTTGCTTCCGGATCAGTGTTGCTTGCATCGGGTACTCGGTCGGACAGTGTGAGGGGCAGGGGTTGAAGGGGGCGTTCAGTCAGCGAGTCGGGCGCCTTGGGCGAACCAAGTGGCGACCTGTGTTCGTTCGTCTTCGGTGAGCTGAGTGAGGTTCCCCAGCGGCATGTAGCCACTTGCAACCGTCTCTGCCATCTTTGCCGCATGCTGACCGATTTGTTCGGGCGTTTCCAGCATCACGCCCTTGGGGGCCTGCGCAAAGCCGTCCCAGGTGGGCTGTGCGGCGTGACACGTAACGCAGCGCTTCTCGGTGATCTGCTTGATCGTGGCAAAGCCCACCTTGTCGCCATCGGCATTCACCGCCTTGGGCGCCATCAGCACGATCAGCAGCCCGATGAGTGCCATGCCGGCAGCGGGCAGCCACCACTTCAGCTGACCGCGGTGACGCAGCACGAAGAACTGCCGGATCAGCACGCCGGCAATCATCATCACCGCGAGTACCAGCCACCCGTACTTGTTGGCATAGGTCATCGGGTAGTGGTTGCTGATCATGATCAGCAGTACCGGCAGGGTGAAATAGGTGTTGTGCACCGAGCGCTGTTTGCCCACCATACCCGGTCGCGGGTCGACCGGCTGGCCGGCGCGGATCTGCGCCACCATCCGCTTCTGGCCTGGAATGATGTGGAAGAACACGTTGGCCGCCATCATGGTGCCCAGCATGGCGCCGACGTGGATATAGGCGCCACGGGCCGAGAACACCTGGTGCAGCACCCAGTTGCATACCATCACCAGCACGAATACCAGCGCGGCCAGCAGCGTGTCGCGGCCCATCAGATTGCGGCACATCAGGTCGTACACCGCCCAGCCGCCGGCGAGAAAGGCGATTGAGATCAGGATGGCGGTGGCAGGCGTGAGCGCCATCACCTGGTTGTCGATGAGGTAGCTCGAGGCCCCGATCCAGTACACGATGGCGAGCATGCCCATGCCCGACAGCCAGGTGGTGTAGGCCTCCCATTTCGACCAGTGCAGGTCTTCGGTGAGGGGCTCGTCCTTGGGGCCAGTGAGGAATTTCTGGCTGCAGTAGAAACCGCCCCCATGCACGCCCCACAGCTCGCCGAACACGCCGCGCTTTGCATCCTGGGGTTTCTTGGGCGGTTGCAGCGAGGTGTCCAGCATCACGAAGTAAAAGGACGCGCCAATCCATGCCACGCCTGCGATGAGGTGGAGCCAGCGCATCAGCAGGTTGGCCCAGTCGAGAAGGTAAGCTTCCATCGTTGTGATTTTCCGTATGCCGGCAATCGCCGGGTCAGCTGCCGCGGTAGGTCGAGTAGCTCCACGGCGAGACCAGGAGCGGAACGTGGTAGTGCGCGGCCGGGTCGGCGACACCGAAGCGCAGTACCACCTCATCAACGAAAGGGGGCTCCGGCAGTGTGTTGTCGAAAGCGCGGAAGTAGTCGCCGGCGCCAAACACGATCTCGTAGCGGCCGGCTTCCAGCGCGGGGCCTTCCAGCAGTGGCTGATCGCAGCGACCGTCGTGGTTGGTAACGGCACGGGCCACTTCGCGGCGCTCGCCGTCGAGGCGGTAAACCGCGACCGCAATGCCCTTGCCGGGCTTGCCGTTTGCCGTGTCGAGCACGTGCGTGGTGAGTCGTCCCATGTCGAAATCTCCTGAAGCCTTCGTTACCCGGAGTTTAAGGGGGCTGGCGCGCGGCGAAACCCGAAAATTGCAATAAGCGATATGCGCTGCAGCAAATGTCGCAGACCGAAACGTGTGGCAGCGCTGGAAACACTGCTACTTAAAGGGTTGGCTTCAAGCAGCGGACTTGCACGCAGCAGCTCAACGCAGGGCAGTGCCGGCAAAAAGCGGCAGATGTTGCCGGCGCTGCCGCAGACGGCCAGCGCGCCGAAGAGGGCAGGGCGTGTGCCGGTGTGTGATGAATGTGCGTAAAAACAAGCGCTTGCACGATGGTTTGCCGGGTATTCATCCATATCGAATGCGCACCGTAGCCCTGGCACGAAACTCGCAATGTTCTGTCCGAATGCAGGCCGTTTGTGGTCTGCCGGCATCAAACGGAGGTTTGCGATGGCTGACTCGATACTGCGCCCGGTGACACTCGCTCCCGGATTGGTCGGGAAACCCTCGCCCTGCGATCTATTTGACGTGCGCGGCACGCTGCTGCTGCGTGAAGGGGTGGAGATCAGCCCATCGATGAGCGTCGGCCCGAGCGAACGCCGCCTGTATTGTCGTGCGTCGCAAGCCGAGCGCGTGTCCGATGCCGAGCCGCTCAAGGTTCTGCGCGATATCGGCACCGCACTGGCGATGCTCGACGAGCTCATCATCAGCGGTCAGCAGGTTACCGCCGGAGAATTTCTGTCGCTTGCGAGCGAAACCTACGCGACCTGGATGATCGACCCCGACGCCTGCATCGGCTTCGCAAGAATGGAGCAGTACGACCGCCCGAGCGTCTGCCACGCCATCCTTGCCGCACTCTTCGCGGCCGAGCTCGCCGCAGCGCACGGCTTCACCCGGCAGGAAAGCATCGAACTGATCGGCGCAGCCCTCACCATGAATCTTGGCAGCATGCGTCTGCACGACCGCATGTTCGCTCACGTCGGCCAGCCCGACCCGGAAGCCCGCGCTGCCATCGACGCCCACCCGGCGCTGGCCGCGCAGTTGCTCCACCGCATCGATGGCATCCCCGAAACCTGGCGCACTGCCGTCATGCAGCACCACGAAAGCTTTGACGGCAGCGGCTATCCGCTCGGGCTCGTTCGAACCGAAGTCTCGCTGCAGGGCCGCATGCTGCATGTGGCCGACGTGCTCGCCGCGCGTCTGCGCGAACGTAAGCGCCGTGGCCCGCTGTTCTGGAGCCTGCACCAGGCCCGCGACCCGCAGCGTCTGCTGCAGCACGTGTTCGGCCCCGACCTCGACCGCCTCGACCACATCCTGGCGCGTCTGCTAATGGGTCGCCTCGGCAGCTTCCCGCCGGGCAGCGTGGTGCGCCTTTCCAACGGCGAAATGGGCATCATCAGCCGCCGCACCGCCGAAGCCGACGGTACTCCGCGCGAAGTGCTCGCCTTCCTCGACCCCAGCGGCCGCCCGCAGCACGTACCGCGTCCGCGCCGCATCGGCCCGCGCGACTGCCGCATCCAGGGCTACGCCCACGACGACCAGCCCCGCCTCCCGCCCTACGACTGGCAGTCGATCTGGGGCTATCAGCAGGCATCCGCCAGCACCAAACTGATGTAAAACGGGGCACGAATGTCAGGGAGTACGCTTTTGCGGCCTCAAAGGCTTGAACACAGCCGCGAGCTGTTGTATATTCCGCGCTCTTCGCTGCTGTAGCTCAGTTGGTAGAGCAACTGATTCGTAATCAGTAGGTCACCAGTTCGATTCCGGTCAGCAGCACCAAAAATCAAGGGCTTAGAGGTTTTCCTCTAAGCCCTTGTTCATTTTCAGACGCCGTGTAGACATCCGGTTCGTCGAAGATCCACGTGTTTTCGGTGTTGGAAATTGCGCTTCGTGGCAGGTTGTGTGCCAGCCGTGCATGTCTTCTTTCGGGTTGTACGGCCTGGCACCTCTGCCGCACTCTTCATGGAATGACTGGTTCGGTGATGACTGACAACACCTTGTCCGAAGCGGGCAGTCAGCTCGCGCGGGTCTAGCGACAGGGCGCTACTGACAGCTGTTCCATAGCGCCCAGGGATATTGAACGATAGACCTTCAGTTGGCCTGGCTACTGGTTTCGACCCAAAACGGAAGTTGCCGGACTATTCAGAGGTCGATGTACTCTGACCCCCTTGATCCGCCTGGCAGTTCGCCGGACGGCGGTCTCGGGACCGCATTGTGGCAACTGCCAGCCCGTTTCGATGAGGCAGGGCGCGTGTGCTGCCACGTTCCGTGTGCTTCAAGCTGAATCCTTTTAGCACCTCGTTCGTCTTCTTTGTTGACCGTTCAGTGCGAGCAATCTGCTATCGCCGGACAGCAACATTGGAGATGAAACATGACCGCCCTCGCCATGCGTTGGTCGCAACGCAGCCCTCGGACATTTCTGCCACTGGCGGCCTTGCTTTGGTGGGGGCTGTACCAAACACTGATTCCGCTCTCGGAAGGAGTGGTTGCCGCTCTGCCAGTGGCGCGAGAGAGCCATCTTGGCGGCGCACTGCAATTCTTCTTCTACGACACGCCCAAGGTGCTGCTCCTTCTGACGGGCATTGTGTTCGTCATGGGCATGATCAACAGCTATTTCACGCCAGAGCGCACCCGCGCCTTACTGGCCGGCCGAAGCGAAGGGCTAGCCAACGTGATGGCTGCTTCGCTGGGCATCGTCACGCCGTTCTGCTCCTGCTCGGCGGTGCCGCTCTTCATTGGCTTTGTGCAGGCAGGTGTTCCTCTGGGGGTGACGTTCTCTTTCCTGATTGCTGCTCCGATGGTCAATGAGGTGGCATTGACGCTGCTGTTTGGCATGTTTGGCTGGAAAGTGGCGATGCTGTACCTGGGGCTTGGCCTGTCGGTGGCCATTGTGTCTGGCTGGATCATCGGACGATTGAAGATGGAAGCACACCTGGAAGACTGGGTGCGCAACATGCCCAAGACCAACGCGCAGTTCTCAGCCGCTGCAATGAGCCTGAGTGAGCGTATCGATGCCGGTTTTCAGAGTGTGCGTGACATCGTCGGCAGGGTCTGGCCCTACATTCTGGCGGGCATTGCCATCGGGGCAGGCATTCACGGTTATGTACCGGAAGACTTCATGGCCAGCTTCATGGGTAAGGAAGCGTGGTGGTCGGTGCCGCTGGCCGTGGTGATCGGCGTACCGATGTACACCAACGCCGCTGGCGTGATTCCCATCGTTCAAGCCCTGCTGGCCAAGGGGGCGGCACTGGGTACGGTGCTGGCCTTCATGATGAGTGTGATTGCCTTGTCGCTGCCGGAGATGGTCATTCTGCGCAAGGTACTGAAAATCAGGCTGATAGCGACGTTCATCGGCGTCGTCGCCACCGGCATTCTGATCGTGGGTTATGTATTCAACTGGGTTCTATAAGGAGATTGAGATGAAAGACATCAAGGTTCTGGGTACAGGATGTGCCAACTGCAAGACCACCATCGCGCTGATCGATCAGGTCGCCCAGGCGAAAGGCATTCCGGTATCGCTGCAAAAAGTCGAAGAACTCAAGGACATCATGAGTTACGGTGTGATGAGCACGCCGGGCGTGGTGATCAACGGGAAGGTCGTTCACGCGGGCGGTATTCCGTCCCGCGACAAGATCGAGCAATGGTTGAGTGCATGAGGCGCCCATGATGACAGGCGATCAGAGAACGCTCGACAACGCACGCCAATACTGCCCCACCCTGACCCTGCGCAAGGTAACGGAGGAAGGCGCTTTGCTGGTCGATGTGCGCGAGCCAGCGGAAATTGCCGCACTGGCATTTGACGTACCCAAGGTCATCGCCATGCCGATGAGCGAATTTGTGCAGCGATTCATGGAGTTGCCGCGCGATCAGGCGTTGATTCTGGCGTGCTCCACTGGCGAACGCAGTTTGAAAGCGACCTGCTTTTTGATAAATCATGGATACGACAAGGTCGCCAACATGGAAGACGGTGTCAAGAAGTGGGTGCGCAAGGGCTTTCCGGTGCGGGGTGATACGTCATCGCTGGCCAGCAATTCGGCCTGCTGCGCTCCGTCACCACCTTCCGAAAAATGCTGTTGAACTGAATTCCGTTACGTTGGAGAAAGATATGGAAAACGCCCCCCAGAAAATGCAATTCGCCGTCCGAGCAAGGCGAAATGACACTCACGGCAGCGAGGCTCAGTGCAAATCCGCATCAATCGCGCTGGATACCGATCTCGCCGGACGCACCGACGCCTTCAACCCTGCCGAGCTGCTGTTGGCTGCGCTCTCGGCGTGCATGATAAAGGGCATTGAGCGGGTGGTGCCGATGCTCAAGTTTGAGCTGAGAGGCGTGGAAGTGCTCGTGGATGGCGTGCGCCAGGATGTGCCGCCAAAGATGGAGAGTATTCGCTACGAAATCATTGTGGATACCGATGAATCAGACCGACGCATCGAGCTGCTCCATGAAAATGTCAGGAAGTACGGCACTGTGTTCAATACAGTGGCACCCGGCACGGATTTGTCTGGTGTCATGCATCGACAATGAACCAGTCCATGGTGTCGGCCATTCATCACGGAATTCGTTCGTTTTCAGGAATCATAAGGGGGCAGGGAATCAAAGGGGGCAGAGTCGATTGATTCGGCCTGACTTTCTGTTGGTCCTCAAAGCTTCACCGAACTCCATCGGGCGGAAATACGTCGGTTACCTGTTGTTCAACCCTGCTGGGCCACAAGCGACATCTTTCCTGTCAGCCGAACGCGAATCTTCGACCCAAAACGGAGGTTGCCGGAGTATTTAGAAATCGGTGAACTTTGACCTCTTTGATCCACCCGGCGTTG
Organism: Parazoarcus communis; assembly: GCF_003111665.1. Classification (NCBI taxonomy): domain Bacteria; kingdom Pseudomonadati; phylum Pseudomonadota; class Betaproteobacteria; order Rhodocyclales; family Zoogloeaceae; genus Parazoarcus; species Parazoarcus communis. Next base: position 3,270,158 of record NZ_CP022188.1, read on the forward strand.
TAGTCACGAATCACTTTCACGACCCTCTGTGGCGGCGCACTGTCTGGCAGGGGACGAAATCTTGACATGACCGGATTATCGCCACAGTTTTCGCTGCGTGCGGATGCGGGGTGGCGTTATATGCAATTTGACGTAGGGTGCATGCGGCGCTATTGCCGGAACAGGAAGCGCATCAGCGTCGCTGCGACGCACGGAGAATGCAGTGTCGGTTTTTTTTACGCTTGCGCTCACTGATTTGCCATGAACCTGAAAAAAGTGAATAAAATCAGTGGTTATAGTGAATGCGGCAGGAATCTTGCGTGCCTTCAATTTGCTTACTTTTAGATTATGCTTTCAGTTTCTTGTGCGCGGCCGATCACGTAGCAGACCAAACCGTGTGAGTTGGCTGCCTATGTAAAAAGGTAGATAACAAGGCATTGAAGGTGTAGAAAACCTCAACGAGGGAGGGAGCAACTATGTTGCAGCGCATTTTCCGTCGAAGCATCGTATTAAGCCTTGCATTCGTTATGACTTGGGGCGTTCATGAGCAAGCCAGCGCTACCGTCTTGGCACAAGGCGAAATCGGCCTGTCGATCAGTACGAACGCCACGCTCACGCCACGATACGGCTATTCGAGCGGCCTTTTCTCCAGTCTGACGGAGCGCGTCAGCGGTGTGAACACGACGCAATATTATTACCTTGACCGAAATAACGGCTACCGCGGCGCGGGAGTACTTGGCCCATCGCAAGTGAGTGGGGAGTTCGACATCTCGAACGGATCCTCCAGCTTCAACTATTCCTTGACCAACCCAAACCCGGGCGTCTCTGCGGACTTCGCGTCTGGCTCGGCTGACATGTTCGCGAATGTATCTTTCACGGGCGTTCTGTCAGGGTTCTCTTACAATTATGCGCTTATCGGAAGCAAGGATTCTGCAATCGACAGCCTTCAGTTCATGATTCAGATGGAAGTCGCGCTGTATGATCCCAACTTGAGCCGGTATGTGAACGTTTACTCGGACTACGGCGGCGTATTCTATTCTGGCTACGAAAGCAACTTCCGCACTAATTGGGTCAATGAAACGGTCCAGGGCGAAACATTCGCGACCAGCGGCATAAATACCTTCGACGATTACAGTGCGCTTGGCACCCAAAGTTGGAGAATTCGTTACGATCTGCAAAGTTCCGGTAGAGACAACTTCGGTCCCAGTTCAGTCAGCGACCAGACGGTCCCCGAGCCGGCTACGCTCGTCCTGCTTGCGCTGGCGCTCCTGCTGATGCATTTGATTTCCGTCCCGCAGGTAAGCCGGAAACGGTAACGGATTTGCAACTGAGCTCGCGCGCATCCACGTGATGCCCTCGGCGCAGGTGGCGTGGCACCAAGGCCCACCAATCACCAAGGCATATACCCGCAGGAGGCCCTCAAGGGAGGCGTAGGGTAACGGTGTGTTGCCCACGACCTGAGGTGCGCCCATAGCAAGGCCGTGAGAATCACATGGGGCAGAGTCGATCGATCCATGAAGAGTCCGGCAACTGCCGTCTTGGGTCGAAATGACTCGTTCAGTAGCCTGAGAAGCTGACCCCTGATTACGAGTGTGTGGCGGCTTGCCGGCATGGTGCCGACTGTGCGCACGGGCATACGAATGGCCGTTCTGGTCGAAATGCTGGCAGTTTCTGGCGGTAAAGGCGCGTGACCGGCCTTTGCCGACCTCGGGCTGCAAGGCACCAGCTGGAGCCATTCAGTTGCTATTGCTGCTCACTGGGCGCTTTCGGCATCAGCGTGGGAGGGCTCCCTGACTGGTCGGGGCAAGCGGCCGCGGACGTTGAACCTGCACGTGACGGGTGCCCAATTTACTCAGGGAGCTACCCGGTCACGCTTGTGGTTGATCCAGTTGAGGCTCTAAGTCTGACTGGCCAAAGCTGCCACTTTGGCCCGGGCCATGTGCAGTTTCCTGTAGCTGTCGATCAGGCGCTGGTGCCTGTCAAGCCCTTCGAGTTTCATGCTCGTTGGCGTCAAGCCGTAGAAGCGCACGCTGCCGTCCACTGTCCCCATCGCCGCGTCCATACGTGAGTTGCCAAACATGCGGCGGAAATTGACTTCGTAATCGTCCAGTTCAAGGTCGTCGTCCAGCAGCACTTCCAGCACCACATTCAAGGCCTGGTAGAACAATACGCGCTCGACCGTATTCTCGTTGTATTGCAGGAAGGCTTCGAGGCGCTCCTTCGCGGCTTCAAATTGCTGCAAGGCTAGATGAATCAGCAGCTTCAGCTCCAGGATCGTGAGCTGTCCCCAATCCGTGTTTTCGTCGAACTCGATGCCGATCAATGTAATGATGTCGGTGTAATCATCGAGTTCACTGTCTTCCAGACGTTCAAGCAGCGCTTCGAGGCTGGCATCGTCCAGTTGATGCAAGTTCAGGATGTCGGCGCGGAATAACAGCGCTTTGTTGGTGTTATCCCAGATCAGGTCTTCCACCGGATAGACTTCCGAATACCCCGGTACCAGGATGCGGCAGGCCGTTGCGCCGAGTTGGTCATACACCGCCATGTACACTTCTTTGCCCATGTCTTCGAGAATGCCGAACAAGGTTGCAGCTTCGTCGGCATTGGAGTTTTCACCGTGGCCAGAAAAGTCCCACTCGACAAAGTCGTAGTCGGCTTTGGCACTGAAAAAGCGCCACGACACCACGCCGCTGGAGTCGATGAAGTGTTCAACAAAGTTATTCGGCTCAGTTACGGCGTTACTTTCAAAGGTGGGCTGAGGCAAATCGTTCAGGCCTTCAAAGCTGCGCCCCTGCAGCAACTCGGTAAGGCTGCGTTCCAGCGCCACCTCGAAGCTCGGGTGCGCCCCAAACGAGGCAAACACCCCGGCCGTACGCGGGTTCATCAAGGTGACACACATCACTGGAAACGCCCCGCCCAGCGACGCATCCTTCACCAGCACCGGAAACCCCTGTTTTTCCAGCTCCTCAATGCCGGCCAGGATGCCGGGATACTTCGCCAGCACGTCGTGTGGCACATCGGGCAGCGCAAGCTCACCTTCCAGAATTTCACGCTTTACCGCGCGCTCGAAAATCTCCGACAGGCATTGAACCTGCGCTTCCGCCAACGTATTACCGGCACTCATGCCATTGCTGAGGAACAGGTTGTCGATCAGGTTGGATGGGAAATAGACCACCGCGCCGTCCGACTGCCGCACATATGGCAGCGAACAGATGCCGCGCTGAATATTGCCGGAGTTGGTATCGTATAAATGCGAGCCACGCAATTCGCCATCGGGGTCGTAGATCTGCAGGCAGTATTCGTCGAGAATTTCTACCGGCAGTGCATCTTTAGGGCCAGGTTTAAACCAGCGCTCATTCGGGTAATGCACAAACGCCGCGTTGGCAATGTGCTCTCCCCAAAACTGGTCGTTGTAGAAATGATTGCAATTCAGTCGCTCGATAAATTCGCCCAGCGCCGATGCCAGCGCGCTTTCCTTGCTTGCGCCCTTGCCATTGGTAAAGCACATCGGTGAGTGCGCATCGCGGATATGCAGCGACCACACGTTGGGAACAAGATTTCGCCACGAAGCGATTTCGATCTTGATGCCCAGGTCCGCCAAAACCCCTGACATCTCTGCGATGGTTCGCTCCAGCGGCAGATCCTTTCCGGCAATATAGGTGCTTGCTTCCGAATCCAGGTTAAGCGTCAGCAGGGCCTGGGCGTCGGCATCCAGATTTTCCACCTCTTCAATCACGAACTCAGGCCCGTTTTGCACCACCTTCTTAACCGTGCAACGGTCGATGGAGCGCAGAATGCCCTGCCTGTCTTTGGCGGAGATATCCGCGGGCAACTCTATCTGAATCTTTATGATCTGCTTGTAGCGGTTTTCCGGATCAACAATATTGTTCTGCGACAGGCGGATGTTTTCTGTAGGAATACTGCGGGTTTCGCAGTACAACTTCACAAAGTAAGCCGCGCACAAAGCCGATGAAGCCAGAAAGTAGTCGAACGGACCAGGCGCCGAGCCATCGCCCTTATAGCGGATAGGCTGGTCGGCTAGCACCGTGAAGTCATCGAACTTAGCTTCAAGACGAAGCTTGTCGAGAAAATTGACCTTAATTTCCATGTGGGAATCCTGAAATAGCGTGCAAAGCGAATTGGCCGCCATTATCGCCGCTTTCCCTGTGGAAAAACCGCGTGTCTCCGGCAGTTCGAGGGGCCGGGTCCTGGTGGCGACGACCGCATGCACCGCCGTGACGAAGGTGTCTGAGTTCTGGCACGCTACAAAGCGAGGTCTGACCGGGATTGCAGCAAGGCGCATCCGACAAAGCCCTGATCTGCAAGTGCATAAGGCGTCTGAGGGGCGTTCAGTTGCGCCTCCGTCTGGCGGCTCACACTTCCGGCCCGTTAATGAGGTTCGCTTTCGAAGTGGCCCAAAGACAACTATCGAAGTTAAAGCGGAGGCGCCGCCAACAGACAGATACGGCGTGCAGGCCAGGCGAATTTATCGCCCGAAAAGTCGCTCGGCATTACGGAAGGCGATTTTTTCCGCCACCTCGTCGGGCAACTGCTTCAACCATTCCCGGTAGGTATGCATGATGCTGCCGTAGTTGTCCCAGCGTTCGTTTACCCACGTATCGGAGCCGATCAGGAAGCGCTCCGGATACTTTTCAAACAGGCGCCGCCATTCGGGCGTAAGTGTCCCACCTTCGGTGATCCCGTAGCGGTAGGACAGTTCGCACCACAGCTTGGGATAACGTTGAAGATAGGCTTCGACCTTGGCCGGATCGGTGGAAAAACCCGTGTGCGCCCAGATGATCTGCGCCTCCGGGCTGTGGCGGTAAAGAATCTCGAGCGCTTCGTCGTCGGCGTGGGCGTGCAGATAGAGAGTGTGCTTCACCGCGAAGTCGACGGTCTTTTTGACCTGAGGTGCTTCAGCGGCACGGCCGGTGAGGTGAAATTCGCCGATGCCGCGGTAATAGCCGCGCTTGAATTCGGTGGCGATCAGTTCTTCGGTCTGCGGGTCGCTCATCCATGTCTGGATGTCAGGGCGTGTGCGGTAGGGACGAATGAATGGCACCACCCACAGGTCTTTTGACTGTGCCTCATACAGCGCACGCGTCCCGTCATTGGGGCGACTGGTAGCGAGGATGCCTGTGACCTTGTTTTCGCGGAACAGGGCCAGCACGCCTTCGAGCGGCAGATGTGGCACCGGCTCCCAGTTGTAGTGCAGATGGGCATCAAAAACAGGGAGGACGGCTTGGGCAGTGCCGGCGCCACATGTTGGGGCCGTGACTCCGAATACGGAACAGACCAGCAGAAAACCCAGGCAACGAGTCCGCTTCATGATGACCTCTCGTTCGTAATGGTGGCGTCGTTCACGCTGGCTCCGTCTCAAGCATAGAGACGTTCGATATCGTCGAAACGGTCGGTGCCCCAGAACGGTTCGCCGTCGATCAGGATGAAGGGCGAGCCGAACACGCCGCGCGCAAGGGCATTCTCGGTTTCGTGCCTCAGGCGATCCTTGATGTCCTGCTCTTGCGCGCCGGCTGCAGCCGCGTCGCGGTCGAATCCGAGGCTTGCAGCGACATCCAGCGCGACGTTTGCGTCGGAGGTGTCCTTGCCGTCGATCCAGTAGGCCCGGTAGGCGGCCTCGACGAAGGCACCCATCTTTTCCGGGGCTTCGCGTTCAACCCAGTAGGCGAGGCGCGACGGCGGGATTGGGTTGGCGGGGAAGTTGGCTGGCACCCTGACCTCGGCAATGCCGTCCAGTTTTGCGCGCCTGAAGAAGTCCTTGAAGACGTAGTCCTTCTTCAGCGGATGGTCGAGCGGCAGGCCGCCGTGTGCCTTGTAAACCGCGCCGATCAGGAACGGGCGCCAGTTCACGTCCCGCCCGATGGCTTTGGCCAGGGCGGAGACCTTGCGGCTGCCGAGAAAGCCAAAGGGTGAGGCGAAGTCGAAATAGAAATCGAAGGATTTGCTCATGATCTGTCTCCTGTGATCGGGGTCACCATTGTTCTTTATAGGGACGCAGGTCCATTTCGAAGGTCCATGCGCTGCGTGGCTGCCTGTGCAGTTGCCAATAGGCCTCGGCGATATCGTCGGGACGGAGGATGCCGTCCGGCATGCGGGCCTCGAACATGTCGGGGAAGAGTGCCTTCGTCGACGGGTTGTCGATCAGGCCATCGATGATGATATGGGCGACATGTACGCCCTCGGGACCGAGTTCCCGCGCCATGCTTTGTGCGAGCGCGCGCAAGGCATGCTTGCCCCCGGCGAAGGCGGCGAACCCGGTGTTTCCGCGCAGACTGGCCGAGGCGCCGGTGAAGAGGAGGGTGCCCTGACCGCGTTTTCGCATGGGTTCGACGACCTCGCGTCCGACCAGAAATGCCGCGAAGGCGCACATCTCCCAGACCTTGCGATATACCTGAGCGCTTGTTTCCGCGATCGGGAACCGCACATTGCCGCCGACGTTGAAGATGCAGGCCGTGATCGGGCCGATCTGTTCGGCCTTTGCCACCAGCGCCCTGACCGCATCCTCATCGCGCGCGTCCGAGTGCACCGCGGTTGCGCTGCCGCCGGCGGCTTCGATGTCTGCCACAAGCCGGGAGAGGTCCCCGCGCCTGCGACTTGCCACCACATGCAGGCCTTCTCGTGCGAAGCGTCTCGCGATCGCTCCGCCGGTGGCATCGCCTGCGCCGACGACCAGGCAGACCTCGGTGGGTGTGGGGTGTGGGTTCATGGCTGGGCTCCGTTCCGTGTGTCATGCATCGAAGCGTGCGTTTCACCTGAAGGCACGCGGCACGCACTGCGCTGCCCTTTGACGGGGCAATCGTTGTTCGTGGGCCGTTTCAACCGAGGTCGCGCCGTATCAGGCGAAAGGTGGTGTCTATTGCCGCGGTGATCTGATCCCGCGGGAGATTCCGACGGCTGGACACGCGCACCCCTTCGTTGAGCAGCATCAGGAGGTCAGCCAGTTCCGAAGCGTGCCCGGGCGCACAGTGCGCGTCGATCAGACAGCCTTCAAACGCGGCCTTGACCGCATCGAGATGCGTGCTTGCGCGGGCGCTGAGTTCGTCGTCTACGTCGGCCAGTTCCAGAACGGTGTTCACCAGCATGCAGCCCCATTGCGATCTGTCGCTTCCAGTGCCAAGGAAGTTGCGCACAAAGAAACCTTGCAGCGCTTCGAGCGGCGGCAGCTCGCTTCGCGACCGGTTAATCATGTCGATCGAGCGCTGGGCAAACAGGTCCAGACAGGCCAGAAACAGGCTGCGCTTATCCACAAACGTGGCGTAGAAGCTGCTGCGGCTGATTGCCATGGTTTCGAGCAGATCGGCCAGCGACGTTGCCTGGTAGCCCTTGCGCCAGAACAGAATCAGCGCGCTGTTTCGCGCCGTTGCTGGATTGAATTCGATCGTACGAGCCATGGATTAATAGTGGAACGTGCGGTCCAGAATGTCAAACGCCGGGTGATCTTCGGTTCCCGACCGGGGCGTGGGCGTCTGACTTTCCGCGGGCAGGGGCGCCGGATCAACGGTGGGGGGCCGCACGACTTCGTGCTGCCGTGCGGCAGTTCAAGCTCCGCAGCCGTCATTGCACTCCGCCTGCGATCAGCTAGATTGAGATGCAGGGGGGCGCGACGAGTGTGCGTGCTCCTGACCTGCTTGGTTACCTCGATTGGGGGACATCATGAAGCGGACAAGCGAACTATTTCCGGGGGTGCTCATTGCATTCGCCGTAGTGTCGGCATTGGGCGTGCGGCCGGCATTCGGGCAAGCGGGCAGTTACGTCGGGCCGGCGGTGACGATTGGCAAGGGTGAGGCATACGCCATGGTCCGTACCGGCGCGGACGGTGCGGTGACGTCGATCGGCGTGGTGATGACGGCGGCTGCGCTCGAGGGGTTACCGGCAGCAGCACCGGGCGAGCATTCTGATTTTCCCTACGAGCTGCCAATGCCGGCGACCGGACCGAAGACCGTTGTCGATCACGTGGTGGTGAACTGGGAGGCGGCCGGTCATGCACCGTCGAAGGTGTACGACGTGCCGCACTTTGACTTCCATTTCTACGTGGTGGATCGCGAGGCGGTGGAGAAGGTTGTGTTTTCGAGCCCGGATGCGTCCGGTGCCCCGGACCAGCAACCGCCCGCAGAGCTGATGGCGACAGGTTACGTGCTGCCGCCGGGAACGGCGAAGTCGAAGATGGGCGTGCATGCGGTCAACCCGGCAGGCGGGGAGTTTCAGCAGCAGCCATTCAACACGGCGTTCATCTACGGCTATTACAACAAACGGCTGACCTTCATCGAGCCGATGGTCTCGCTGGCGTATCTGAAATCGAAACCGTCGGTTTCGCTGCCGGTGTCACGGCCGGCGAAGTATTCCTGGCCCGGTGCCTATCCGTCTTCGTATCGGGTTGCGTTTGACGAAGCACGTCAGGCGTATGAGGTCTCGCTGGAGGAGCTTCGCTGAGGCGCCCCCCCGCGTGCACGGCGAGTCAGCGCAGTCCGGTGCTCGGGCCATGATCTGCTGCGCCGTAGCGCTGGGGCTTTCTTTAGGGGGGCTTCTTCAGGCTCTGAGCTTCAGGCCGGTCATGTTGGCAGCGCAGCCTGTGTCGTGGAGAGGGCCTGGCCAGTGGTGGAGATCGACGTTCTCTGGAATCTGTTGAGTCTGTGCAAGCCGGAAATTACCGAAACGCGGGTCGGCGGTGACCTCTTTGTCGATCCAGTGGGGCAGCACGATCGGCGTGCCCTCGTGCGGTAGTTCGATCTCTGCTACGACGAGCCCGGCATGCTTGCCCTCGAAGACATCCACCTCGAAGGTCTGGGTATGGAAATGAATCAGGTAGCGTGTTTTGCGAATGATGCGATCGTTGCAGTGCGCCGAAAGCATCCGAACGGCATCAGCGATGGGAATGGGGTACTCAAACTCGTCACGGGTGATCCCGGAGCGTGGTCCCTTGATGGTCAGAAAGGCATGGTCTGCGCGAATCCTGACACGCGTGCTCATTGCTCCTTGCTCTTTGGCGACATAGCCCTGAACGATGTTTTCGCCCTGAGCATCCTGCAAGAACCTGATGTCGCGCACGAGGAACTTGCGTTCAATCTCGATTGCCATTTGGGGGCTGCCGCTTTTGCTTTTGAGTAAATGGATTCTAGCAGATGGCGGAGTGGCAAAATTGACCTTGATCAGAGAAGCGCTCCCCCGGTTTTTTTTGCGCCGGGGGCGTGCCTGTGCAAACCATGTACCCGTCAGTTGCGGCGTTCGACCAGTTCCCGGACCGGTGCGGGTAGCAGGGCGCGCAGGCGATTGCTGATTGCGCTTTCGTGGCGCTGCCAGACGATGCCCAGATAAACGACGGCGAGACCGATGAGGGTGAGGACGACCGGAAACAGCATGCTGTCCTTGAACACTTCGTTTGCCAGGTGTGCGAGGTAACCCGCCGCGCCCAGTCCGCCGAACACGGCAAAGACCCTGCGCGAGAGGGCTGCGCCGACGGCGATCATGATCAGGTTGATGCACAGGTAGATGAATTTGCTGAGCTCGCTGTCGGAATTCATCGACGACAGCCCGCCCCAGAACGCGATGACGCCAAACAGATAGAGCCAGAAGGCGTAGTCCCTGACGTGCCGGGTTCGTACGTCCACCCAGAACGCGAGCAGGACCATGAACAGGCCAAACCAGAGCGAAACCAGTTTGCGCAACGCCCATCCGTGGTCGGCGTCGGCCGCGAGGAAGGGGGCGAGGTCCATGCTCATGTACCAGAGCGTGACGGCAACCGGCATGACGAGGAAGGGCAGGCGATAGCGCCATAGCATGATCACTCCGCTCGCCAGGGTGGCGAACTCCATGAGCATCCAGCGCCAGTCGATGTGCGTATGGTATTCGCGGAAGACGCGGCCATCAGCCCAGAAGCCGAGGGCGGATTGCAGTCCATAGACCGCCAGGGGCGTAAGGGCGACAGCAAAGGTCGCCGTGATGCCGGCGGGGATCGGCAGGCGGTGGCGCTTGAGGAAGGATTCGGTGAGCCACAGGCCTGCGCCGGCATAGGCCAGTGCGATGAAGAACAGGCCCCATCCACCGAAGCGCTCCCAGCCGATGTTCATGAACAGGCTCATCGCACCGATCGCGATCAGTCCGCCAAGGTAGTAAAGGATGTGGGTGGCGCGAAAACTCGGGGTATTGCTGCCCTGGGCTAGCAGGAAGGTCCAGAGCTGGTCTGCCTGCTGCTCGGTAATCAGGCCCTTCGTGGTCGCATCCTTGAGGAGGCCCCGGTTCAATTCCATGCTGACTCCCGGAAGACAAAAACGTCATTGCGCACTAGTTTGTCATACATGGGCCTGATTCTTCGAGCCGTCGGGCCGCGCGCATTCCATTCATGGAGCGTGCCCGCATCGGTCACTTTCGGTGCTGCGCAAGGAACGCGCGTATGCCCGTTTGCCTGGGGGCGCTGCCGGAGCATGCGGACTGAGATTGACACGCAGTGTGAGGTGTCACGATAATCCACGCCTTCTGCGGGAGAGAGAGCTGCGAACATGCAGTCTCCGCCGAAGGCGCAAGCTCCCATAATCGCTCAGGCATACGGAACCGCAGAGATCATTCGCCGACTGGAGAGCAGTCGAGAGTCACCCCGGTGGCTTTCGTCTCACCGAAGGGGCTGGCCCTGAAAAGGGCTGAAACTCTCAGGTAAAAGGACAGGGGGAGAGGCGCAACGGACCACGCACGCGTGCGTGATTCGTCTTCCAACGGAGTCGCCCCCTGATGTACCAGAGCCTTGCAAACCTTTTCCAGCCCCTGGCTGCGCAAAAGGTAGACCTTCTGCTTTTCATCTATCTGATTGCCATCGCCGCCGAAGCCATGTCTGGCGCACTTGCTGCAGGCCGTCGCAACATGGACATATTCGGTGTTGCCGTGATTGCCTTCGTGACCGCGCTCGGCGGCGGCACCATCCGCGACGTGGTGCTGGGCAATTACCCGATTGGCTGGACGCAACACCCTGCGTACGTCTATCTGGTGATCTCGGCGGGGCTGCTCACGACCCTGATCGCGCCGTACATCCATCGCATGAAGCGCGCCTTCCTGATCTTCGATGCGATGGGCCTGATTGCCTTCTCGCTCATTGGTTGCAACGTCGCCCTCAACCTGGATTATCCGATCGTCGTCGTTGTGATGTCAGGGATGCTGACCGGGATCTGCGGCGGCATTCTGCGCGACGTGCTGTGCAACCAGGTGCCGGTCGTGTTCCGGCGCGAGCTCTATGCGAGCGTTTCGCTCACTGTGTGCGCCTTGTTCCTCGTGCTGCGCGCAGCCGGGCTCGATTCCGATCTCAATACCGCGATCTGTTTCGTTGGCGGATTCATGTTCCGCATGCTTGCGATCCAGTTCAGCTGGCGCCTGCCGACCTTCTCCTACCAGCAGCGCTGGGACTAGTGCGGGCGCGTTTCTGAATGCCTGCGGGGATATGGCCGCCTTGACCCCGCACCTTTCGCAAACTAGCCTCAGTAGTGTGTGTTCGATGAACTTTCAGCAAATTTGCTGAAGCTCGAGCAGGTTCCAGGCTCATCGTAAGCGTTTGGGCAACAGGGCATTGCTGCATCTTTCACACTGAATCTGGTATGGCCGGTCGAGCCTGCAGGCTGACTTTCTGGCTGTCAATTGCCGCTTGATAACCCAAACCTGCAAAGGAGGACATCATGGCAAACTGGCAGATCGAAGGGCAGTACATGGAGACATGCAACTGTACCTATCTGTGCCCCTGCGCAGCGTCGAACCTGACCGCGCAGCCCACTGAAGGCGACTGCAAGGCCGCCATTGCGATGCACATCACCAAGGGGGAGAAGGACGGGCTCAAGCTCGACGGGCTGTCCTTCGTCGTGATGCTGCATTCGCCCCACGCGATGGCGGAGGGCAACATGGTGGTGGGCCTGATTGTCGATGAGAGTGCGTCGGACGCGCAGGTGGAGGCAATCAGCGCCATCGCAACCGGCGCCGCCGGCGGGCCGATGGCAAACCTTGCGCCCCTGGTCGGCAGCATGGCGGGGGTCGAGCGACGGCCGGTTACTTTCGACGTCGATGGCATGAACTTTGCCGTCAAGGCTGGTGAGCTGGTCGACCAGGCTTGCGAAGGGGTCGCCAGCGGCGTGCGTCCGGACGAGCCGCTCTTCCTTGAGAACACCGTGCATCCGGTCAGCAGCCGGCTGGCGCTGGCCAAGGCGACACGCTCCATCTTCAACGTGTTCGGGATCAACTGGTCGGATACCAGCGGCACGCGCAACGCCCACTTTGCACCCTTCGCATGGACAGCTTGAGCGCTGCCCGTCACGGCGGCGGTATCGAGGCGGTTCTGCGCAAGGATCGCTGGCTCGCCATGCTCGGGCTTGGCGCGGTGGTGTTGCTGTCGTGGCTCTACCTGTGGCACAGCGCGGCGGGAATGGATCACGCAGGCATGGCAATGGCGAGCATGCCGCGCGCGACGGATGCCACTGCGCTGCTTCTCACCTTTGTGATGTGGACGGTGATGATGGCCGGCATGATGCTTCCCAGCGCAGCCCCCACCATCCTCATGTACGGCACCCTGGTTCGAAAGAACGGTGCAGTTGGCAAGATCCTGCCGGGCGTGTGGGTCTTTGCCGCCGGCTATCTGCTGATGTGGGCGCTGTTCAGCGTCGCGGCCACGCTGCTGCAGGCGGGGCTTGAATATGCGTCGCTGCTTACGCCTGAGATGGCAACGGCGAGCGCCGGGCTTGGCGCCGTGGCCTTAATTGCAGCCGGGGTCTATCAACTTACACCGTTCAAGGAGGCCTGCCTCGGCAAGTGCCGCAACCCGCTCCAGTTCTTCATGACGCGTTGGCGTGACGGGACGGGCGGTGCGTTCAGAATGGGGCTCGAACACGGCGCCTGGTGCGTCGGCTGTTGCTGGGCGCTGATGCTGCTGCTCTTCGTGGCCGGCGTCATGAATCTCGTCTGGGTCGCCCTGATCGCCGCCTTCGTCTTCGTCGAGAAGGTGTTCCCCGGCGCCCGCATGCTTACGCGCGCCTCGAGTGCCGCACTGATCCTGGCAGGATTGTTCCTGCTCACGAGGATCTAGTTCGCAAGCTTTCCACAGTGCAGTGATGTGTCGCTTAGGCGGTGTGCCTGTCGCGCTCAGAACAGTCGAGATGTCTCCAGGCGCCTGACAGGGTGGCGTTCATGTGCCGATGGAACCGCCATTTCAGTCCGGATAGGTCAGTGAGTGGGTCGATTTTCGTCGGCTTGTGATCGTGCTCTCAATCGCGACTGTCATGAAGCCCATATCAATATGCTGTTAGAAAGTCAATGTGTTATTTGCATAATATTGTTTGAACCAATGATACGTTTCTGGTAGGTTTCAAATCGCTATGACATAGCCAAATTGATTGAATTTGGCATTGCTTGGCAAGGTCACAGCACATGCAAGCGATGTGAATGGTTACTTACCGTGCCAGTCAGGGCGCCTGCGCTATCCCATGTTCAGGAGAAACGAGAAGATGAATAAGCAGTTGGTCGGCCTTTTTGCCGTGGCCGCGCTGATGACAGGGTGCGCCACACCGTATTCCGAAGCTCCGATATCGAGCAACTTTCCGACGACCAAGCAACTCCAGCTGAGAACTGCTGGGCATTGGACGACGATCGCGCAGGACGTCGCGAACCAGCTGACCGCCCGTCTTCCTGAGAAGGCAAAGGTCTATGTGAAGGTGCCCGCAAAGAGCACACCGTTCGAACAGGCGTTCTCTGGCCAACTGACGACTTCGCTGACCAATGCCGGTTATGCAGTGATGAAGTACCCGGACGGTGCTCTGCTGGTCGAGGTGGATACGCAGGCCGTGAAGTTCTCGGCAGAGCGGCCCCGTCACCAGTATGCCGGTACCGCGACAACGCTTGGTGCCGGTCTCTGGGCTATTCATGATGTCGTGATCAACACCTCGCCGGGCGCTGGTGCGATGCTCGGCCTGGCCGCCATCGATGCAATGACTTGGTTCAGGTCAGAGGTGTCCTCCGGCGCGGCGCCGCGGACCGAGATCATTGTCAGCGCGAGCGTTTCCAACGCGAATCAGTACCTTGCACGCACGACCAGCGTCTATTACATCGCTGAGGATGATCACGGCGCGCACAGTTCGCTGTACGGCGCTGGCAGCGATGGTGCAGCCCGGTTGAAGACCTTTGAAGTGAAGGGGGCTGAATGATGGTGCAACACACATTTCTCAAGGCTGCGTGTGTTGCGGTGTTGAGTCTGGCAATTGCGGGCTGTTCGACCGAAAGTTCGGTTGCGCGAAAGACTGCAACCTACGAAGAAGCCGCAAACAATCCGTTCGTGCCGGCCAACTACCGGGCGGCTGAAGCGCTTCTGGGGCAATTGCAGGGCAAGCTTTCGCCCGATCAGCCAATGATCATTGCGACGGTGGTCAGTATCGATGCGCTCGAGCGTTCTTCGACGCTTGGCCGTCTCGTCTCGGAGCACGTATCGGCGCGCTTCTCGCAGGCTGGGCACAAAATGGTGGAGATGAAGTTCCGCAACAATGTTTACATGTTGCGGGACCAGGGCGAGATGATGCTGACGCGTGAAATCCGCGATATCGCAAAGTCACATGACGCCCAGGCCGTGATCGTCGGTACGTATGGCGAGAGCAGCGACTTCATTTTCGTCAACCTGAAAGTGATTGAGCCCAGCACGAACGTTGCGCTCGCTGTGCACGACTATGCTCTTCCGATTGATGCCAACACGAAGGCGATGCTGCGCACTGCGCGCTAGTCTGGCCGCTGTAAACGCAAGTCCGCAGCAAGTCCGGGCGCACTGACAGCGCTCAGGTTTGCTGCGGATTTCTTGTTTCAGGAGCGCCTCAACGAGCGCGGTCTGCCGCAAGTTACTGCTGGATGGACTGGATGTAGTAGACCAGTTCCAGGATTCTGCCGCGGATCACTTTCTCGTATTCGCCGGCATAGGCGCGGGGGCTGCTGGGTTGGTCCATCAGGTAGCGATTGCCCCACACGGGCATCGCTCTATCGCCATGCACTTCGATGGCCGCTCTGCCGTCGATGACCTGGAAGATTCTCAGGAAAGGAAATTCGCCGGCCTTAAGCGTTGGATACTGAGCGGTGCTGTTCCTCGCGATGGCCGTCAAGTCCGAAGGCTTTGGCGTTAGCAGGGTGATGCAAAAGTCAGTGAACGATCCATCAAGCTGCTTGTCATAGAACCATCTCCAAACTCCTTGTACTGCAACGATGCGCGGCCAACTCGACCCCCAGTCCTCGATGTTCCATTATTTCTCGCCGGAATCGCGTGTGCCTGCCGATCATCCGCTGCGACGGGTGAAGCGTTTGGCGGATCGAGCCCTTGGTTTGATTTGCGCGGAATTGGATGCGCTTTACTCGTCGGTCGGCCGTCCGTCGATTCCGCCAGAGCGTCTGCTCAAGGCGCAATTGCTGATCGCGCTGTATTCGGTTCGCTCCGACCGGCAGTTCTGCGAACAACTCGACTACAACATCCTGTTCCGCTGGTTCCTCGACATGGATCTCGAGAGTCCGACGCTGGACCAATCGAATTTCAGCCGTCTGCGTGAGCGCCTGGTCGCCACTGACGTAGCCCGACGCTTCTTCGACGAGGTCGTCAATCTGGCCCGGAAGCAGAATCTGCTGTCCTCGGACCATTTCACGGTAGACGGCACGCTGATCGACGCCTGGGCCTCGTTCAAGAGCTTCAAACGCAAGGACGGGACCCCGCCCAATGACGGTGATGATGGCACGGGGATGGTCGACTTCAAGGGCGAGAAGCGCTCGAACGCCACGCATCAAAGCACAACGGACCCCGAGTCCCGCCTCATGAGAAAGGGCAACGGCCAGCCGGCCAAACTCAGCTACGGCGGACATGTGCTCATGGAAAATCGCAACGGGTTGTGCGTCGATATCCTCATCACCGAATCGATTCAGGCCGAGCACCGTGCGGCCCGGCAGTTGCTCACGCGAGCGCGACGCAGGCACATTCACCCCGAGACACTGGGTGCGGACAAGGGCTATCACGTGAAGGCGTTCGTCGAGCATCTGCGCGAGCATCAGATCCGTCCGCACATTGCACGCATCAAGGGTCGGAAGACACCTGGACTGGATGGGCGAACCACCCGGACCGAGGGCTACCGGGTCAGCCAGCGAAAGCGAAAGCGCGTTGAGGAAATATTCGGCTGGTTGAAAACGGTCGGCGGGTTGAGAAAAACCCGCTTCATCGGCCAGGCGAAGACCCAGATGGCGGCCTTTATTTCCGGCGCTGCATACAACCTGCTCCGAATCGCGAAATTGAGCGTTACGGAGGTAAAGGCATGAGTGCAGGCGCACAAAATAGCCTTCGCGGCCGCCGTTGCGGCCACGAAGGCTATTCGAAAGTGGCGAGAAAGCTATTTCGGAAAACGATGTCACGATGAAATTCGACCTGAACCTCAATGCTGACGCGGAATCGCCGGTTTTTGCATCATCCTGTTAGAAACTTCGCCAGAGGGCCATCGCCCCGTCCGCCCACGCCGTGGCACGAAAGACAGGACATGCGGTATTCGTCAGCTCCAATGGTTTCTTCTTCGGCCATGACGTTGCCGACCCCGAGCGTCAACACAGCAATGAGCCCGACGCCGTATGACTTCGCAATTTTCTTTGCGCTAATGAATTGAGTCACCGTTTACCCTCCTCGTTGTCCAGCATCTCGAAGAGATCCTGGTTGCGCGGGGGAGGCATCGGTGATTGTGTGTTGAAAGAATAATCCGATGAATGCGTTCATCCTCCCCGCGATGTCGAGCGCCGCGGAATGCAGCGTCCGACACTTCGACGATAGGGAATGTGGCCGATGAATTCCATACCGCTGCTGCGGTATTTTTGGGGCAGATCGGCTAGCGGCTGGGTGAGGCTTTTCTGGTGTCAGGCGGAAAAGGCCGGGCTTAATGCCTGTGACCGTGGCCGTGCTTGTGGTCGGGCTTTGCTGCAGGCGGTTCGGGTTCTGCCTTGGGGTAGCGGATGACGGTGACGGTTTCGTCGGGTTCGAACCAGAACTCGTTGTTGGGTGGGTCGAAGCGGCCGATGGTCAGCACGATCAGTCCATCGACCTGATTGACGCGGGTGATGGTCTCCCACGCAAACGTGGGGTGGGGGTTGGTACCCGGACCATCGTAGATGTGGTCCTCGGGCTGGACTTCGGATGCAGGGATCGAAATTCTGTTCGTCATGGCTCCTCGCTTTCCGGTGCCATGGTGGGTGGGCCCCGGGTCTCAGTGGTTCATCATGCGCTTTCCGGTGCGCTTGCGCCGGACTATTGGTGCCCCGCTGCGACGCCTGCTAAGCCGGGCGCCGTGGGTGTCGTGGCAGAGGCGCAGGCTGAGTCCGGAGGCAGACCGGCGGGCTGAACGCCGTGCGCGAGCAGGCACAGGCATTCGACCATCAGGATTGCGCCGGATGAGCCGTGTTCTGGCCGGCATCCGGCGGCAGAAGGGGGGCGCTCGGGGCGATGGAATGGACGCCTGGCGGTACCCGGGCCTGGCGGGCTGCAGTGCCGTCTGGCTTTGCATCATGTGTGCGATGCAGCATCAACCTTGATTGCATGGAGTTCGGTAGCTAAAATTTCACCCCCTTGCTGATGCATGCGCGTTCCCGTGAGCGCAACGCGTTTTCGCAATCAGCAGCAGAACATGCACACAGGCCAGTCCACCGGACTGGCCTGTGTGCTTTACAGGTTTCGCCCAAGGAGGCGCTTTGCCCGAACTGAAGAGGCCGGAACTGCTCGCGTTGTCCATTCCTGGCAATTGCCAATGGACCTGTCGCAATAATGGCGCAGCCGGAAGGCGCCATGTGCCCTGTTGCTGCACGCGCCATGCGGTGTGGCGCGGACGGGATGAATACATGGCAATCAGACGTTTCGCACCGGGTGGTCCGGTTTGAGTACGACGCCGGCTTCGCCACCGCCGAGTGCCCGGACCTGGCCCTCGTCGATGCGGGCTCTCGGTCACCGTAACTACCGGTACTACTTCTTCGGTCAGGCGGTGTCGGTGCTGGGCTCGTGGGTTCAGCAGGTGGCGCTGTCGTGGCTGATCTACCGCCTGACGGGGTCCGTTGCCCTGCTCGGGGTGACGACCTTCGCGGCGCTGCTGCCCATGTTGCTGGTGGGGCCGCTGGCCGGCGCGTGGATCGACCGGCGCGACAAACGACGTCTGCTCATCCTGGTGCAAGGGCTGCTGGGCCTGCAGGCAGCTGTGCTTTCGGTGCTGACGGCGATGGATGCGATCGGACCGAACCTGATCGTGGCCATGTCGGCAACGCTGGGGCTGCTGAACGCGTTCGATGCGCCTCTGCGTCAATCGCAGATCGGGGTGTTCGTCGGCAACCGTGCGGACTTGCCCAATGCGCTGGCGCTCAATGCAATGCTGTTCAACTCCGGTCGCTTTCTTGGACCTCCGCTCGCCGGACTGGTGCTCGGTTTGACCTCGGAAGCGGTCTGCTTTGCGATCAACGCGGTGTCGTTTTCGGCGCTCGCCTTTGGGGTAAGCCGCATTCGGGTGCCGGAGGTGCCGCGCGCGGTTGGCTCGATGGGTCAGGTGTTTCGCGAAGGGTTGAGCTACGTGTGGACCGAGTACCCGGTGCGCATGCTGATCTTCGTGCTGGCAACGGTGAATGTCACTGCGTCAAGCTATGCCGTGCTGCTGCCCGTGTTTGCCAAGGATGTGTTCGGCGGCGACGCACGCATGCTCGGATGGTTGTGGGGCGCCGCCGGGGCTGGGGCGTTTCTGGGGACGGTGTTTCTGGCCACACGCAAGCACATGCTCGGCTTGATCAAGGTGGTGCTCGGCGGGGCCTGTATCAGCGCGCTCGGTTTGCTCGCTTTCTCGCACAACCAGGCCTTGCTGCTTGCACTGCCTTCGATGGCTGCGGTGGGTTTCGGTATTTCGGTGTGCAACGTGGGTGTGAACATGTTGCTGCAGAGCATGGCGCCCGATCACCTGCGCGGGCGGGTGGTGTCCTTCTTCAGTTCGACGCGTTTCGGCCTGGATGCGATAGGCGGCTTGCTGGCCGGTCTGCTTGCGGCGCGCACTGGCGTGCAGATGGCGATGCTGATTGAAGGTGTGGTGCTCGTGCTGTTTTTCATCTGGACGCTGCGGATCTTCGGGCGCTTGCGCACCGAAGTGAGCCTGCGTGCGGGCGATGGTCATTGATGTGCAAGGCAGGCGTAGCAGGATGTGCTGCGTTTTTCCATCAACCGGTTCAGTTTGCGGAGTCGTTGCATGAAGTACGGTGAGTTTGATTCGGATGCCCTGATGTTTATCACTCAGCGCCCCGAGATTCTGTTCGAGCGTGGCGAGGGGTCGTGGCTGTTCGATTCGACCGGCAAGGCCTACCTGGACTTCATTCAGGGCTGGGCGGTGAACTGCCTCGGGCATTCGCCGGTCGAGATTCGCGACGCGCTGGTCGCCCAGGCAGCAAAGCTGATCAACCCCAGTCCGGCCTTTTTCAACGGGCCGATGATTGAGCTGGCCGGTTTGCTCACGGCGCATTCGTCGTTCGACCGCGTGTTCTTTGCCAACTCGGGCGCAGAGGCCAACGAAGGCGCGATCAAGCTGGCGCGCAAGTGGGGGCGCCTCAAGCGCAAGGGCGCATGGCAGATCATCACCTTCGATCACTCATTCCACGGCCGCACGCTCGCCACCATGTCGGCGTCGGGCAAGCCGGGCTGGGACACGCTCTACGCACCGCAGGTGCCGGGTTTCCCCAAGGCCGAACTCAACGACCTCGCTTCAGTCGAGGCGCTGATCTGCCCCGAAACCGTTGCGGTGATGCTGGAGCCGGTGCAGGGCGAGGGTGGGGTGATTCCGGCTGATCCGGCGTTCCTCAAAGGCCTGCGCGAGCTGACGCAAAAACACGACATTCTGCTGATCGTCGACGAAGTCCAGTCCGGCATGGGGCGCACGGGGCGCCTGTTTGCTCACCAGCATGCCGGCATCGAGCCCGACATCATGACCCTGGGCAAGGGCATCGGCGGCGGGGTACCGCTGGCGGCGCTGATGGCGACTGAATTGGTGAGCTGCTTCGAGCCCGGTGATCAGGGCGGTACCTACAACGGCAACCCGCTGATCAGCGCGGTTGGTGTGGCCGTAATGCGCCGGCTGACGTCAGCCGGCTTCATGGAGGCGGTGGTCGCGCGCGGAGACTACCTGTCGCGGCGCCTCAACGAACTGTCGCAGGCGCACGGATTGCGTGGCGAGCGCGGGGTGGGGCTGCTGCGCGCGCTGGTGCTGGATCGTGATCGCGGTCCGGATCTGGTGAAGGCGGCGCTCAATGCGGCGCCGACCGGGCTGCTGCTCAACGCGCCGCGTCCGAACCTGCTGCGTTTCATGCCTTCGCTGACTGTGTCCGAGGCTGAAATCGATCAGATGATCGAGATGCTCGATGGTTTGCTGAAAGCCTGATTCATATCGGTCAGCCGAAAAAACGCCGGGTCCTGCCCGGCGTTTTCGTGTGAGCACATCCGCGCGGTCAGCGCAGCAGTGCGGCGGCGTGGTGACGCAGGTGGTCTTCGATGAAGCTGGCAATGAAGTAGTAGCTGTGATCGTAGCCGGGCTGCAGTCGAAGGGTGAGCGGGTGGCCTGCAGCGGAGCAGGCTTCGCGCAGGGCTTCGGGTTTGAGTTGCTCGGCGAGGAATCCGTCGGCTTCGCCCTGGTCGACGAGGATCGGCAGGCGCTCGCCAGCCGTCGCAATCAGCTCCACCGCATCCCATGCCTTCCATTGCGCCCGGTCGGTACCGAGGTAGCCGGAGAAAGCCTTCTGGCCCCAGGGGCAGTCCACCGGGTGGGTGATCGGCGCAAAGGCGGACACCGAACGATAACGCCCGGGGTTCTTGAGCGCGCAGATCAGGGCGCCATGCCCCCCCATTGAATGCCCCGATACGCCCCGCGCCGCGGTGACAGGCAGGTTTGCCTCCACCAGCGCCGGCAGTTCGCTCACCACGTAGTCGTACATGCGGTAGTGGCGGTCGTATGGCGCGGCAGTTGCGTTCACGTAGAAACCCGCGCCGTGGCCGAAGTCCCACGAGCCATCCGGATCGCCGGGCACATCGGCGCCGCGCGGACTGGTGTCCGGCGCGACGATGGCGATGCCGAGCTCGGCCGCAATCCGATGTGCGCCGGCCTTCTGCATGAAGTTCTCATCGCTGCAGGTCAGGCCCGACAGCCAGTACAGCACCGGTACCGGGCCGTGCTCGGCCTGCGGTGGCAGGTACACCGCAAACACCATGTCGCAGCCGAGCGTGGCCGAGGCGTGACGGAAGCGCTTGTGCCAACCGCCGAAGCTGCGGTTGGCGCCAATCTGCTCAAGGGCTTGGCTCATCTTCAGAACCGGATCACGCTGCGGATGCTCTTGCCTTCGTGCATCAGGTCGAAAGCCTTGTTGATGTCCTCCAGCCCCATGGTGTGGGTGATGAAGGTGTCGAGCGGAATCTCGCCCGCCTGCGCCTTGGCGACATAACCGGGCAGTTCGGTGCGACCGCGCACGCCGCCAAAGGCCGAGCCGCGCCACACGCGGCCGGTGACGAGCTGGAAGGGGCGGGTGGAGATTTCTTCGCCGGCACCGGCTACACCGATGATGATCGACTCGCCCCAGCCCTTGTGGCAGCACTCGAGCGCCGAGCGCATGACCTTGGTGTTGCCGATGCACTCGAAGGAGTAATCGACACCACCGTCGGTGAGGTCGACGATCACTTCCTGGATCGGGCGGTCGTAGTCGAGCGGGTTGATGCAGTCGGTGGCGCCGAGCTGCTTGGCGATCTCGAACTTGGAGGGGTTGATGTCCACCGCGACGATGCGCGAGGCTTTGGCCATGGCGGCGCCGATGATGGCCGACAGGCCGATGCCGCCGAGGCCGAATACCGCGACCGTGGCGCCGGCTTCAACCTTGGCGGTGTTGAGCACCGCGCCGATGCCGGTGGTGACGCCGCAGCCGAGCAGGCAGACCTTCTCCAGCGGCGCGTCCTTCTGGATCTTGGCGACCGAGATTTCGGGCAGCACCGTGTACTCGGAGAAGGTCGAGGTGCCCATGTAGTGGAAGATGGGCTTGCCGTTCTTGCTGAAGCGGCTGGTGCCGTCCGGCATCAGACCCTTGCCCTGGGTGGTGCGGATGGCTTGGCACAGGTTGGTCTTGCCCGACAGGCAGAACTTGCACTTGCCGCATTCAGGCGTGTACAGCGGAATCACGTGATCGCCGACGGCCACCGAGGTGACGCCTTCGCCGATTGCCTCCACGATGCCGCCGCCTTCATGGCCGAGGATGGTCGGGAAGATGCCTTCGGGATCGGCACCCGACAGGGTGAAGGCGTCGGTGTGGCACACGCCGGTGGCCACGATCCGCACCAGCACCTCGCCAGCCTTCGGCGGGGCGACGTCGACTTCGGTGATCTCGAGCGGCTGCTTGGCAGCCCAGGCTACGGCGGCGCGGGACTTGATCATGGTAGGTGCTCCACTAATGGCTTAACCCGCTATTGTAGGAAACGGGGAGTCGGGGATAATCCCTAATTTGGCAATTCATTGTTGTTCATGGGCAACAATGTCCGGAGTCGTGCAGTGAGTCGATGGGAAGGGGTGGATGCGTTCGTGGCCGTGGCCGAAGCAGGGCACTTTGCTGCAGCGGCAGAACGGCTGGGGGTGTCGACCTCGCACGTGAGCCGTGTCGTGGCGCGGCTGGAGGAGCGGCTGCAGACGCGGCTTTTTTACCGCAGCACGCGACGGGTGAGTCTGACCGAAACCGGGCATACCTTTTTGCAGCACTGCCGCCGTCTGCAGGACGGTTTCGACGAGGCCCTGCATGCGGTTCAGGATCTCGGTGGCACGCCCAAGGGGTTGCTGCGCATGACCTGCGCGCTGACCTATGGCGAGCGCTTCATCGTGCCGCTGGTCAATGACTTCATCGAGCGCTATCCGCAGGTCAAGGTCGATATCGAACTGACCAACCGCACGCTGGACATCGTGCAGGAGGGCTTCGATCTCGCGGTTCGCCTCGGACGTCTGGCCGACTCGCGGCTGGTGGCGACCCGTCTCGCGCCGCGCCGGATGTACCTGTGCGCCGCGCCCTCCTATCTTGAGCGACGGGGCGCGCCGCAGCGGCTGGAAGAGATCGCCGATCACGATTGCCTGCTGGGCACGTCCGACACCTGGGTGTTTCAGTCCGGTGGCGAGGCGCTGACGATGAAGGTCAGCGGTAGCTGGCGCTGTAACAGCGGTCAGGCCGTACTCGATGCGGCCTTGCGCGGTTTCGGCCTGTGCCAGTTGCCCGATTACTATGTGTTGTCTCATTTGCAGGACGGGCGGCTTCGCGCTTTGCTGCCCGCGCACCAGCCGCCGCACACGGGCGTCTGGGCGGTGTTCCCGCAGCAGCGGCATCTGTCGCCCAAGGTGCGCCTGCTGGTGGACTACTTGCGTGATGCGCTTGCACGGCGGCCCGAATACAGCGTCCGGGAGCAGGGCTGAGCATTCATCGAGTGCGTTTTGCCAGGTTGACGTTTACGTTAACTGGAACTATGTTTCGGGGCTGGATATTCCGGTTCAAGCTGATTAGAGAGGGAGCAGACAATGAAGATCGAGAATGGCGTGTTCGTGGTTACTGGCGGTGGCTCGGGTCTGGGTGCGGCAACGGCCCGCATGCTGGTCGAGGCGGGTGCCAAGGTGGTGCTGGCCGACGTCAATCGCGAAGCGGGCGATGCGGTGGCAGCGGAACTCGGCGCGGCTGCAACTTTCGTGACCACCGACGTGACCGACGAGGCGAGCGCAAAGGCTGCGATCGATCTGGCGGTGTCGGCGTACGGCGGCCTGAACGGCCTGATCAACTGCGCCGGTGTTGCTCCGGCCGAAAAGGTGGTGGGCCGCGAGGGGCCGCATCGTCTGGAGTCGTTTTCGCGTACGGTCGCCATCAACCTGATCGGTTCGTTCAACATGATCCGTCTGGCTGCCGATGTCATGAGCAAGGCCGAGCCCGATGCCGGCGGCGAGCGTGGCGTGATCGTCAGCACCGCCTCGGTGGCTGCATTCGACGGCCAGATGGGGCAGGCCGGCTATGCCGCGTCGAAGGCCGGCGTTGTGGGCATGACCCTGCCGGTGGCCCGCGAGTTGTCGCGTTTCGGCATCCGGGTGATGACCGTCGCACCGGGCATCATGGAAACGCCGATGCTGATGGGGATGCCGCAGGAGGTGCAGGACTCGCTGGGCAAGATGGTTCCTTTCCCCTCGCGTCTGGGCAAGCCGGCCGAGTTCGCCAGCCTCGTGCGCCACATCATCGAGAATGCCTATCTCAACGGCGAGGTGATTCGCCTGGATGGCGCGATCCGCATGGCGGCCAAGTAAGTCGAGTCTTGCGGTACGGCTGGCGCGACCCCGGGGTGGCGCCAGCCTCATTTCACCTTCCTCTGCGCCAGCGCATTGGTGGTGGTGGGTAAATGTGCTAAAAGAGCGCTTCTCTTTAGCGCACCCCGGGCTTGCCGGGGCCGTCACCGGCGTTTCCGCTGTTCATGAATTCTGATCAAGCATCTCCCGTCGCGGTGGAAGAAGATCGCGACTGTTACCACTGCGGCCTGCCGATCCCGCCAGAGACCAGCCACTACGTGCGTATCAATGGCAAGAACCGGCGCATGTGCTGCATCGGTTGCGAGGCGGTCGCCGAGTCGATCGTCGATAACGGCCTGGTGGACTACTACCGCCATCGCGATGCGATGCCCGAGACCCGGCGCGAGGCGATGCCCTCGGAGTTGCAGGAGCTCGGCCTGTTCGATCATCCCGAGTTCCAGAAAAGCTTCGTGCGCCCCATCGGTGAGCATGAGCGCGAGGCTTCGCTGATTCTCGAAGGCATTACCTGCGCGGCCTGCGTCTGGCTCAATGAGCAGCACGTAGCGCATCAGAAAGGCGTGTCGGCGGTCGAGATCAATTACGCCACACGTCGCGCGCGAGTGCGCTGGGACGAGCGCGAGATCCATCTTTCCGACATCCTTGGCGCGATCCAGGCGATCGGCTACCGGGCCTATCCCTACGACGCAACGCGCTCCGAGCAGATCGCCAACAAGGAGCGGCGCTCCATGCTGTGGCGGGTGTTCGTGGCCGGTTTCGGCATGATGCAGGTGATGATGTATGCCCTCCCTGCCTACATCGCCACCGAAGGCGACATGACGGCGGATATCGATCTGCTGATGCGCTGGGCAAGCCTGCTGCTGACACTCCCGGTCGTGCTCTATTCCGCTGCGCCGTTCTTCCAGCGTGCGCTCAGGGACATCAAGCTGCGCCGCCTTGGGATGGATGTACCGGTGGCGCTGGGGGTTGGCAGCGCCTTTCTCGCCAGCGTCTGGGCCACGCTCTCCAACGGGCCGGAGGTGTATTTCGATTCGGTGACGATGTTCGTGTTCTTCCTGCTCGGTGGCCGTTACCTGGAGATGCTTGCGCGGCAGAAGGCGGTGCGCGGGGTGGAAGAACTGGGCAAGGTGCTGCCGGTGTTTGCCGAGCGCTTGCCGGACTGGCCGGCGCCGGCCGGCGAGCGGGTGCCGGTGTCGCAACTGGTGCCGGGCGATCGCGTCAGGGTGCGCCCGGGCGAAGTGATTCCGGCCGATGGTGTCGTGATCGACGGGCAGGGCGAAGCAAATGAAGCCTTGCTGACGGGAGAGAGCCGGCCCGTATCCAAGCGTTTGGGTGATCTCGTCACCGGGGGCAGCATCAACATTTCCAGTCCGCTGGTGGTGAAGGTGGAGCACGTGGGTGACGAAACCCGCCTCGCCGCCATCTGTCGTCTGATGGAGCGGGCCGCGATCGAGAAGCCTGCCATCGCCGCCCAGTCTGACCGGGTTGCGGTGTATTTCATCGTCACCCTGCTCGTGCTCGCGGGAGCGACCGGCGTGGCGTGGTATTTCATCGATCCGCAGCGCGCGCTGTGGGTGTTTGTCTCCGTGCTGGTGGTGGCCTGTCCGTGTGCGCTATCGCTTGCGACCCCGACCGCACTGACGGTGGCGACCGACTCTCTGGCGCGAATGGGGGTGCTGGTGACCCGAGGGCACGCGATCGAGACGCTTGCCCGCGCCAATCATTACCTGTTCGACAAGACCGGTACGCTCACCCAGGGCAAGATGAGTCTGGAGGAGGTCGTTCCGCTGTCTTCCATGTCGGCGCTCGAACTCTGTGCGCTCGCCGCGGCGCTGGAACAGGGGTCTGAGCACCCGATTGCGGCCGGCGTGCGCGATGGCGCAGCTGAGGCCGTTTTGCCGTCGGTCAGCGACGTTGTGGCGATCACGGGGCAGGGGCTTTCCGGCAGGTACGTTCAGGGCGACGTGTGGATCGGGCGCCCTGATTACGTTGCTGGCTGTCTGGGCTTGCCGGTACCTGCTGCGCTCGATGCGCTCGAGCAGAAGGGCGGTACCGTCATAGCACTGGGGGGGAGCACCGGCTGGCTGGGCCTTTTCCGCCTCGCCGATGTTCCGCGTGCCGAGGCGGCAACACTAACCCGCAAGCTCAACGAGGCGCACGTTCCGATGACCGTGCTGTCGGGCGATGCACCCCAGGTGGTGCGCGCGGTGGCGCATGATCTCGGGATTGGCGAGGCGCACGGTAGCATGACGCCGCATGACAAGCAGGCCTTCATCGCCGAGTTGCAGTCGCGCCCGGGTGTGGTCGTGGCGATGGTGGGCGACGGCGTCAATGATGCGCCGGTGCTGGCGCAGGCGCACGTCTCAGTGGCGATGGGCGGGGGGACCGACCTGGCCCGGAATCAGGCGGATATCGTGCTGCTGAGCGAAAACCTTGCCGATCTGGGTGAGGGTGCGGATCTTGCACGCCGTACGCTGAAAATCATCCGACAGAACCTGTGGTGGTCGTTCGCGTATAACTTCACGTCCGTCCCGCTGGCCATGGCCGGTCTGGTGACGCCGTGGATGGCGGGCATCGGCATGGCGGGCAGTTCGCTGCTCGTGGTACTCAATGCATTGCGACTGCAGCGGCGGTCGCACAAGAGCAAAGGCAGGTAAGCGTGGAAAGTCTCTACATCCTGATTCCGCTGTCGGTGGTCCTGGTCTTCGTCATTGGCATGCTGTTCTGGTGGTCCCTGCGCAACGGGCAGTATGACGATCTCGAAGGGCCGGCCTACCGGCTCCTGATGGACGACAAGGATGAGCTTCCAGGTGATCGTTGCGATGCAGCAAGTGAGGGAAAGATTCGCACTGATGGAAAAGTTGAAGAAACCGACCGCAAACAGGGGGAATAAGCGTTACCCGTTTGATCTAAGTCAACGGCCGTTTCGAAGCAGTAGGCATAATGCCGACATGGTTTTCAGATGTGTCCGGTGACGAATCGCGGTGATCTGAAAGGGTATTTTTGTCTCTCTGTTGGGGTTGGGGGTGCGTTCAAGACGCACCCTTTTTTTTCGTCTGTACCCGATCGGTGCGCAGGATTTCGCCGTATAACGCTGAAATGCCCCGATCCGGTGCCTGCGTGCTTTCCCCGGCCCCTGCGGTGCAATACAATGTTGATCTGTGTCAAATTGTAGATCCGGTCGAGCGGTATCCTTGCCGCGGATGACGAGTTATCTGCCGTGATCTGAACAGTTGTACCAAGGGGTTTTTAATCAAAGAGGTGATTTCACATGCAATCGCAAGCGACTTATAACTACAAAGTCGTGCGCCAGTTCACCATCATGACGGTGGTGTGGGGCATCGTGGGCATGCTGGTCGGTGTCATTGCCGCAGCACAGCTCGTGTGGCCTGAACTGAACGTGCACGAGTTCCTGCACTTTGGCAGGTTGCGTCCGCTGCATACCAACGCGGTCATTTTCGCTTTCGGCGGATGCGCGTTGTTTGCAACGTCCTACTACGTTGTGCAGCGTACCTGTCATACCAAGTTGTTTGCGCCTGCACTGGCCGGTTTTACCTTCTGGGGCTGGCAGCTGGTCATCGTTCTGGCCGCAATCACCCTGCCGCTGGGTTACACCCAGGGTAAGGAGTACGCCGAGCTCGAGTGGCCGATCGACCTGCTGATCGCCGTGGTGTGGGTGTCCTACGCCGTTGTGTTCTTCGGCACGATCGCCAAGCGCAAGATCAGCCACATTTACGTGGCGAACTGGTTCTTTGGCGCCTTCATCCTGACCGTTGCGCTGCTGCACATCGTCAATAGCGCTGCCATCCCGGTGTCCTTCATGGGCATGAAGTCCTACTCGGCCTATGCCGGTGTCCAGGATGCGATGGTTCAGTGGTGGTATGGCCACAACGCGGTGGGCTTCTTCCTGACCGCCGGCTTCCTCGGCATGATGTACTACTTCGTTCCGAAGCAGGCTGAGCGTCCGGTCTATTCCTATCGCCTCTCCGTGGTTCACTTCTGGGCGCTGATCTTCACCTACATGTGGGCGGGTCCGCACCACCTGCACTACACCGCGCTGCCTGACTGGACCCAGTCCGTCGGCATGGTGTTCTCGCTCATCCTGCTGGCTCCGTCCTGGGGCGGCATGATCAACGGCATCATGACCCTGTCGGGTGCCTGGCATAAGCTGCGTACCGACCCGATCCTGAAGTTCCTGGTCACCTCGCTGTCGTTCTACGGCATGTCCACGTTCGAAGGTCCGATGATGTCGGTCAAGACCGTGAATGCGCTGTCGCACTACACTGACTGGACCGTTGGTCACGTGCACTCCGGCGCACTGGGCTGGGTGGCGATGATCTCGATCGGTGCGGTGTACTTCCTGCTGCCGCGTCTGTACGGCAAGACCGAGATGTACAGCACCAAGCTGATCAACACCCACTTCTGGATTGCCACCATCGGTATCGTTCTGTACATCGCCTCGCTGTGGGTTGCCGGTGTGATGCAGGGCCTGATGTGGCGTGCAACCAACTCGGACGGCACCCTGACCTATTCCTTCGTGGAGAGCGTCAAGGCCAGCTACCCGTTCTGGACGATTCGTCTGGTGGGTGGCGCCCTGTTCCTGGCTGGCATGGTGATCATGTTCTACAACATGGTGAAGACCATCGCCGGTGAGAAGGCATACAACGCGCCCGTGATTGCACCTGCGGCTGCACACGCCTAAGCGGAGAACAAGAACATGGCACAATCGAAACACGAAAAGATCGAACGTAACGTATTCCTGATGATCGTCCTCACGCTGATGACTGTCAGCGTGGGTGGTCTGGTGGAAATCGTTCCGCTCTTCTTCCAGCACACCACCACGTCACCGATCGATTACAAGGGCAACGAGCTCAATGTAAAGCCGTACGATCCGGTGCGCCTGGTCGGTCGTGACATCTACATCCGCGAAGGCTGCTACAACTGCCACTCGCAGATGATCCGTCCCTTCCGTGCAGAGACCGAGCGTTATGGTCACTACTCGGTCGCGGGTGAGTACATCTACGACCATCCTTTCCAGTGGGGCTCCAAGCGTACCGGTCCTGACCTGGCTCGCGTCGGCGGTCGTTATTCCGACGAATGGCAGAAGGTTCACCTGCTGAACCCGCGCGACGTCGTGCCCGAGTCGAACATGCCAGCCTTCCCGTGGCTTGATCGCCCGGTCAAGGGTGACGACATCCAGGACAAGATGCGTGCTCTGAACAAGGTCGGCCTGCACAAGTACAGCGACGAGGAAATTGCCGCTGCGCCTGCCGCCCTCGAGGGCAAAACCGAGCTTGATGCGGTGGTTGCCTACCTTCAGGGTATGGGTACCGCACTTAAGAACGTAAGGTAAGGAAAGAGGACGCGCCGTGGAAATCAACGACCTGAGAATCATCGTAACAGTCCTGGGCTTTGCCTGTTTTCTGGGGATTTGTGCCTGGGCATACAGCCGTCACGCCAAGACTGGTTTCGATGAGGCGGCGCGCCTGCCCCTGACCGATGACGATCTGCCGGTTTCGAATGGCCGGCTGGAAAAGGAAGGAAAAACAAATGGCTGACTTTATCAGCGGTTTCTGGAACATGTACGTGATGGGTCTTGTGACCCTGAGCATCCTGTTCTGTGTTTTCGTGCTGGTCTCGAACATGACCAAGCGCGAGCCGGGCGAAGTCAAACTGCACGGTCACGTGTGGGACGAAACGCTCGCGGAGTACAACAACCCGCTTCCGCGCTGGTGGCTGTACCTGTTCTGGATCACCATCATTTTCGGCATCGTGTACCTGGTGATCTACCCGGGCTTCGGCAATCACAACGCCGAACGTGGCGAGCATAGCCAGTACTACGCAGAGATGAAGGCGGCAGACGAGAAGTACGGCCCCATCTTCGCCAAGTACCAGGACATGGATCTGATGGCCGTTGCAGCAGATCCTGAAGCCAACGCCATGGGCAAGCGCATGTTCCTGACCTACTGCGCACAGTGTCACGGTTCTGCCGCTCAGGGTGCCAAGGGTTTCCCGAACCTGACCGACGACGAGTGGAACTGGGGCGGTGAGCCCGACACCATCAAGGCCACGATCGTTGGTGGTCGTATGGGCGTGATGCCGGCATTCGGCCCCGCGCTTGGTGGTGAGGGTGTCAAGGATGTTGCCAACTACGTTCGCTCGCTCTCCAACCTTGCACATGATTCCCTCCGTGCGCAGCGCGGCAAGGAAGTGTTCGATACGAACTGTGTCGCCTGTCATGGCGCGGATGGCAAGGGCAACCCGATGCTGGGTGCGGTCAACCTGACCAACAAGTCATGGCTGTATGGTTCGTCCGAAGCAACGATCATCGAAACCGTGACCAACGGGCGTCAAAACCAGATGCCTGCGTTCCAGGAGTTCCTTGGCGATGCCAAAGTTCATCTCCTCGCAGGATATGTGTTGAGTCTTAGCAAGGAACAGAAGTAAGTAGTGCGCTCCGGGGGCTTATGCCCCCGGAGCCGTTTTCAACCATAAAAATAAGAATCCACTAATAAAGCGATCATGAACAGCACAGCCCCGAACTCTCAAGCCAAGGTCCCACCCCCACCACCTGAACAGGATTCCCTGTACGCAGTGCGACAGAAGGTCTACATGCGCGCGGTTACGGGCATCTTTGCAAACTGGCGATGGGCTCTCGTGTGGTTTACCCAGATCCTCTTCTACGGATTGCCCTGGTTGATGTGGAATGACCGTCAGGCCGTTCTGCTTCACCTCACAGAGCGCAAGTTCTATATCTTCGGCTGGGTGTTCTGGCCTCAGGATGTGTTCTTCCTGGCCATCCTGCTGATCATTTCCGCTTATGGTCTGTTCTTCTTCACTGCAATTGCCGGTCGTCTCTGGTGTGGCTACGCGTGCCCGCAGACGGTGTACACCGAGATCTTCATGTGGATCGAGCAGAAGATCGAGGGGGATCGCAACAAGCGCATGAAGCTCGACAAGGCGCCGATGAGCCCCCGGAAAGCCGGCATCAAGCTGGCCAAGTACGGCGCCTGGGCGGCGGTCTCGATCTGGACCGGATTCACCTTTGTCGCCTACTTTTCGCCACTCAGCGAATTGCTGCAGTCCGTCACGACCCTGAGCTTCGGGCCGTGGGAGCTGTTCTGGATCCTGTTCTACGGTGGTTTCACCTATCTGTTTGCGGGAGTGATGCGCGAGCAGGTGTGCAAATACATGTGCCCGTACGCCCGCTTCCAGAGCGTGATGTTCGACCCCGATACGCTCGTCATTACCTATGACGATGCGCGTGGCGAACCGCGTGGTCCCCGCAAGAAAGGTGCTGACCCCAAGACAATCGATAAGGGCGATTGCGTCGATTGCGGCATTTGCGTCCAGGTCTGTCCGACAGGCATCGACATTCGCCACGGCATGCAATACGAATGTATCGGTTGCGCGGCCTGTATCGACGCCTGTGACCAGGTGATGGACAAAATGGAGTATCCGCGCGGGCTGATTCGCTACTCGACAGAGAATGCGATCAAGAAGGGCTGGGGCAACAAGGAAATCATTGCCCATGTGTTCCGGCCGCGCACGCTGATCTACGGCTCGGTCCTGATCCTCATCAGTCTCGCCTTCGTCTGGGCGCTCGCTACGCGTGACCCCTTGCGCGTGGATGTGATCCGCGATCGTGCTTCGCTTGCCCGTGAAATCGAAGGCGGCATGATCGAGAACGTGTACCAGCTTCAGGTGATGAACATGACCGAGAAGGCGCGTACCTTCGTGTTCTCGGCCTCCGGACTGGACGGTATCGTCATTGGTGGCGAGCACCGCATGGAAGTTGCCTCTGCCGGTACGCAGGCGGTGACCCTGCAGGTCCATGTCCCGTATGATTCGGGTAAGCCCGGCGCGAACGAGGTGTTCTTCGAGGTCTATCCTGAAGATGAGCCGAGTCTCAAGCTGCGCGAGAAGACAACATTCCTGTTCCCTCGCTGAGATTTCCCGAAAATGAGTGCAATTGTGTCCGACAAAAATCCCGCTCCCTGGTACAAGCAGGGCTGGCCCTGGTTCCTGATCGCGCTGCCGGCAACGGCGGTTATCGCCGGTACGATCACCATGGTGATCGCGGTCAGGACGTGGGACGGGCTCGTCGTAGATGACTACTACAAAGAGGGCAAGGCGATTGTTCAGACGATCGGCCGTACCGAGCGGGCACGTGAACTGGGGCTTAAAGCTCTTGTTCAGGTGCGCAGCGAATCGATTCGCATCGAGGTTTCGGCTGGTGATATCGACAACGTGCCTGGTGTCATTCACCTCACGATTGCACATCCCACCCAGGGCGGGTTCGATCAGGAGCTGGTGCTGAACGGACAGGGTGGCGTATTCGAGGGCGCTGTTGCGCCCTTGAGTACGGGCCGCTGGTTGTTTCAAATAGAAAATGAGTCCCGCAGCTGGCGTATGAACGGGGCCGCTTACCTCCCGACAGAGACGGAAATCAGGATTGATCCAACTGGTTCTTAACCCGTCGAAGAAGGAGTTTCATCATGGCCTGGAATGAATTGTTCAGCACCGATATCGGCCTGCTCAGTCTATTCACCATCGGTTTCGTACTGGCGATGGCAGTGTATATTTATCGCTTTGCCAAACGGCATATTGCCGAGGATGAGCAAAAAGAGAGAACATTGGGGCATCATTCATAATCCTGCGATTCGGCAGCCAATGCTTGGCATGCGCAGGCAGACTCGGATTTTTCCGGGGTGGGCTTGCGCTGTGTCCCGCTTCCGGGCAGGCCGGACATGAAGCAGGTCCCGTTTTTTGTGGCACGGTAAGGAGGAGTTTCCATGCAGAAGTTGATTCAGATTCTGTGGCCGTCGTTCCTGGTGGCTGGTGTGGTGGAGGCGATATTCTTTACCGTGATCAACCCACGAGAGTTGTATTTTTTCGGATCTCCGGTTCATCTTGATATGCTGGCGACCTATTCAATCGGCTTTTTCGCTTTCTGGCTGATTTGCGCGGCATCGAGTCTGACCACGGTCTACTTTCAGCGCACGGCATCGGAGATCAACCATCTTGAGGTCAAGCAGTAAGCTGCTCGGATTGGAGGTGGTTTGAGCCGTCCTCAGTTCAGGGGGGCGATGGTTTTCGTCGTGAAATCAGTACTCAAAAAGGGAACGGCCCGCAGTGCGGGCCGTTCCCTTTTCAATTCAGAATGACGGCTATCAGCGATACACCAGCACCGGTGTCGTGCTGTGCGTCAGCACCTTCTGCGTTTCGCTGCCGAGCAGCAGGCCCGCGATGCCTTTGCGCCCATGCGACGCCATAAAAATGAGATCGCAGCCATGGCGTTCTGCCGCGTCGATGATTGCTTCGTAGGGAACCTCGTTCACCAGAGTGTCGGTTCCTGCGAGGACTCCG
Organism: Parazoarcus communis; assembly: GCF_003111665.1. Taxonomy (NCBI): domain Bacteria; kingdom Pseudomonadati; phylum Pseudomonadota; class Betaproteobacteria; order Rhodocyclales; family Zoogloeaceae; genus Parazoarcus; species Parazoarcus communis. The sequence goes on from NZ_CP022188.1 coordinate 3,303,841, forward strand.
GAAGCATCTGCGACGCCTTTGGCGCTTGCCAGAATGCGTTCGGCTTCCTGTTGTGCCGAACGGGCGAACTGCTCAGGCGTGGTAGGGTCTATTAGTGCGCCTTCGCCATAAATGGGCATCGGGAAATCAGGCTGGGCGTAAAAAAATGTGATTCGCGCGCCCGCGTCTTTTGCGAAGGACACAGCACGTGATACGGTGCCTTCAGAAAGGGGCGAGCCGTCGGTTGGTACGAGAATATGTTTGAACATGTAAGTACTCCATGGGTCGCAGTGTGGGGTCAATTATAGCCATCGATGCATCGCTCCCGGGCTTGATCAGGGTCAACCCCGCGTCAGACGGTAAGATCGATGCTGTTATGGGAGGTGCATCATGGACATCACGTTTTACGGTGCTGCTGGTGAGGTAACAGGTTCCTGTGCAGTGGTTCGGCATGATGGCGGTGCCTTCATGGTTGATTGCGGCATGTTTCAGGGGGGGCGCGAGGCTGGGATGAAGAATCTCAGGGCACTGGATTTTGATCTTGATTCGATCGACTTCGTTCTTCTCACCCATGCTCACCTCGATCATACCGGGCTGGTCCCGCGACTGATTGCCCTTGGGTACAAGGGCCGGATTCACGCGACGGATGCGACTGTCGATCTGCTCGGTGTCATGTTGCTTGATTCCGCATACATCCAGGAGAAGGAGTTCGAGTGGGCAAGTCGTCGCAATCGATCGCGGCATGGACGTCGGAGTTCGGCTGCGGCGCCGCTATATACGGTCGAACAGGCGCGGGCCAGTCTGCACCGCCTTCAGCGCGTTCAGTACGATGCCCTTATTCACCCCGGAAAGGGTGTTTCCTGCCGCTTTCGCGATGCAGGGCATATCCTGGGTTCTGCGATCATCGAAGTTGATGTGATGGAGGGCGGGGCCACCCGTCGGCTGGTGTTCTCGGGTGACCTCGGACAGCCGGACCGTCCGGTGTTGCGTGACCCCTATCAGGTCCGGTCGGCGGACTACCTGTGTATCGAAACGACTTACGGCAATCGTGCACACCGCCCGCTGAACGAGACCGAGGACGAACTCGTTCATGCCCTCAATGACACGCTTCAGCGCAAGGGCGGCAACGTCATCATTCCCGCTTTTGCGGTGGGGCGTACCCAGGAAGTGCTGTTCATACTCGCAAAGCTCGTACGCGAGGAGAAGGTGGCACGACTCGAGGTCGTCGTCGATTCGCCAATGGCGACGGCGGTCACCGATCTCACGATGCAGCACGAGGCGCTGTGGGATGATGAAACCCGTGAGTTGGCTTCGTGGATGAAGGCGAACTCGGAGCGCTTTCACCTGCGTTTTGTCGCAGACGTCGAAGAGTCGATTGCACTCAACCACCAGCGTGGCGGACTCGTGATCATCTCGGCGAGCGGCATGTGCGATGCGGGGCGCGTGAAGCACCATCTGCGATACAACATCGACCGCAAGGAGTGTTCGGTGATCATCGCCGGCTTTCAGGCCGCAGGCACACTGGGGCGGCGCCTGGTCGACAAGGCGCGCGTCGTCACGCTTTTCGGCGATAAGGTGCCGGTGAGGGCAGACATTTATACGATAGGTGGATTGTCTGCGCACGCGGACAAACCCGCGCTGCTCGAATGGATGCATCATATTGAAACGCAGCCGCGGCAAACCTTTCTGGTACATGGCGAAACCGAAGCACGTGCGGCGTTTGGTGCTGCCGTAGCCGAGCAGTTGGGCTGGTCCGGCTTGACTGAGCCGGTCGCTGGAGAAACCTATCATCTGAGTTGAGGTGACAGCCCAGACTGTTTACCGCTTGAGAATCAAGGAGCAAGAGATGGCCAGAACAAGTAAGAGCACAGGCAAACGGCCTGCATCGGGCAAGACGGGAAGGCGTGCCGAAGACTTCAATCCGGGACAGGTCGTCAAGCGCGCCATGCGCGAACTTCATGACGGCGTGGAAGGCACGGTGGATCCACTTGGAATGGCCGCGCCGCTCGTTCATGCCCAGCTTGCATGGCTGGCTCATCCGCAGGAGTTGGCGGAGCGCTTTACCCGGTTGTCGACGGATCTGTGGAAACTGCAGCTGCACTCGGTCAATCGCATGCTCGGGCTGGCAAGCTCTGATCCGATACGCCCTCACTCTGACGACGCGCGTTTTGCCGATCCCGTATGGACGGAGTATCCGACCTGGGATCTGAGCAAGGAGTGGTACCTCGCTTTCACCCGCAACATGCAGGACATGCTCTACGACACTCCCGGCCTGGCGAGCAAGGAGCGCAGGCGGGCCGCGTTCTGGTGGCGTAATCTGCTCAATGCGATGGCGCCCACGAACTTCCTGTGGACGAACCCGGTAGCGATGCGAAAGGCGGTCGAAACCAACGGTGAAAGCCTGTCCAACGGGCTCCGTAATTTCCTCGACGACCTCAAGGCGGGCAATGTCCGGATGACCGACCCGGATGATTTCCATGTCGGTGAGAACCTTGCCACGACGCCAGGAGAGGTGATCTTTCGCAATCGCTTGCTGGAGGTGATCCACTACGCGCCAACCCAGGCAAAGGTACATGCCAAGCCGGTCGTGATCGTCACGCCGTGGATCAACAAGTTCTACATTCTTGACTTGGTGCAGCGCAAGAGCATGATCCGCTTCCTGCTCGATCAGGGGATGGATGTCTTCATCACAAGCTGGAAGAACCCCGATGCATCGATGCGGGACTGCAGTTTCGACGACTACCTCACCGAAGGCGTGCATGCCATCGTTGAATGCGCGCGCAGCTTCACCGGCCAGGACAAGGTGCATGCGGTTGGCTACTGCATCGGAGGGACTGCGTTGTCGATGTATATGGCGTGGGCCAACCGGCATTTCCCGGCGGACCAGGTGCCGGTGGCTGAATGGACGCTATTCACCACGCTTGTCGATTTTCACAAACCGGGCGACATCGAGGTCTTCATCGACGAAGCGAGCATCCGCTACATCACCGACAACATGGCGAGCAAGGGCTACCTCGATGGCAAGGAGATGGCTTCAGCATTCCGCTTGCTGCGCTCGAACGGCCTGATCTGGCATTACGTGGTGCATGGCTGGCTGTACGGCGAAACGCCACCGCCATTCGATGTGCTGTTCTGGAATATGGACACCACGCGTATGCCGTACGCGATGCATTCGTGGTATCTGCGCGAGCTGTACCTGAACAACAAGCTGATTCATCCCGACGCACTCGAGGTGGCGGGAGAGCCGCTGGATCTCGGTCGCATCACGCAGCCGCTCTATGTCGTGGCCGCAGAGGACGATCACATTGCGCCGTGGCTGCAGACCTTCCGTGTGATCAACCATGTCACCGGTCCCAAGCGCTATGTGCTTTCCAGTTCCGGCCACATCCTCGGCATCATCAATCCGGTCGTCACACCGCCGAAGCGCAAGTTCTGGGCTGGTGAGGCGCATCGCTCGGATACGGCCGAGCAGTGGCGAAATCGCACTGAAGAGCAGGCGGGCAGCTGGTGGACCGACTGGATGGACTGGATCAAGCCCCACGCCGGTGAGCTGATCGAGGCGAGGCCGGCTGCAAACGAGCAGAACCCTTCTCTGGCACCGGCGCCTGGAACCTATGTGCTCGAGTCCTGAGTTGCCTCCTGCGTGAAGGCTTTGGCTTTCAGCAGACGGGTATCTTGAGAAACGGCCCCTTGTTCATTCAAGGGGCCGTTTTTTGTGTGGCTGCCCGGTGAAGGGCCAGAGAGGGCTGACGAACAGGCTAACCGCTGTAGCGCGACAGGGCTTGAGGATTGTGGAGCGTGATGCGCTTGCCGTGAACGGTGATGAGGCCATTGTCGGCGAGGTCATGGAAGATCCGGGAAAGGGTCTCCGGCGTCAGGTTGAGGCGTGATGCGATGACCTGCTTGCTTGTTGGCAGGGAAATGTCGCAGGCCTTCGTTCCGTCCTCTTCGGTTTGCTGGAGGAGGTAGCCGATCACGCGCTGCGTGCTTGAACGCAGGGAATAGGTCTCGACGTCGCGCACCATGTTGTGGAGGCGCACGGCCATGCCTGCCAGCAGTTTGCGGGCGAACTGCGGGTCCTGATCGATGAGGTCGGATACGACGTTCTGCCCGATGTGAAGCAGCGACATGTCGGTGAGCGCTTCGGCAAATACCGGGTAGGGGCGGTTCATGAACATCACCGCTTCGCCGAAGCTTTGCTGCGGGCCGACGATTTCGACCACTTTCTCATTGCCTTGGGCAGACGAGAAGCCGAGCTTGAGTTGCCCGTCGGTGACGAAGTAGAAGCCGTGGGCGACGTCGCCGCGCTGAAACAGCAATTCGCCCTTGCTCAGGCGGCGTTCGCGAGTATAGCGTGCAACACGTTCCAGTTCGCTCTCCGACAGCTCTCCGAACAGGGAGATCTGACGCAACTGGGTGAGGATGTCTGCTGCTGTCTGGTTCATTCCGTGCTCCTGCATTCCTCTCTTGATTTTAGCCTGCGTGGCCGAATCCTGTTTGTTCTGTCATCCTTCGCGACCTGACCGCGAAGCATGTCTCAAAGTCTTACCCGAGGAGCGAGGAAGTATGTATCTGATGATCAAGCATATTCATGTCACCTGTGTGCTGCTGAGCATTGCCGGGTTTGCGCTCAGGGGATGGTGGATGCTTGTTGATCACCGCCTGCTCAGGCACCGTCTGACACGCAGCGTGCCTCATGTGGTTGATACCGTGTTGCTTGGTACGGCAATCACGCTGGCGGTGATGATCGGACAATATCCGCTGCAGGCACCATGGGTGACGGCCAAGGTCGTTGGCCTGATTGTCTACATCCTGCTGGGCACCGTTGCCCTGAAGCGCGGACGAACGCGCACGGTGCGCGTGGCTGCTTTTGTTTCCGCGGTACTGGTTTTCAGCTGGATCGTGTCAGTCGCGCTCAGCAAGAATCCGGCTGGCTGGCTTGCCGCGTTTGCCTGAGCGCGACACGACCCCTGTTCAGCGCGCGCCGGGCTGGTGTTGAATGAGCTTCTTGAGACCGTCGCTGTCGAGGATGCGGATATGTTTCTGCTGCACTGCGACGAGGCCTTCTTCCTGAAAGCGGGAGAAGGCGCGCGAGACGGTTTCGAGCTTCAGGCCCAGATATGAGCCGATCTCTTCGCGGGTCATGCGCAGGTGAAATTCCGCAGCCGAGAATCCGCGCGCGGTGAAGCGCTGTGACATGTTGAGCAGGAACGCGGCCAGGCGCTCTTCTGCACGCATGGAGCCGAGCAGCATCATCACCCCATGGTCGCGCACGATCTCGCGGCTCATCACCTTGTGGAACTGGTGCTGCAGGCCTTCAATCTCACGCGACAGCTCTTCGAGTTTGGCGTAGGGGATGATGCAGACCTCGCTGTCCTCAAGTGCAACCGCATTGCAGGAGTGGAGTTCCGTGCTGATGCCGTCAAGCCCGAGAATCTCGCCGGTCATCTGGAATCCGGTGACCTGCTCGCGACCATCCTCCAGCAGAACGTCGGTCTTGAACGAACCGGCACGGATCGCATAGATGGCCTCGAAAAGCTCTCCCGCACGGTAGAGCGGCTGCTGACGCTTGATCTTGCGACGCCCACCGACGAGCTCGTCGAGACGGTTGAGCTCGGTGTCCGTCATACCGAACGGCAGGCACAATTCCAGCAGGTTGCATTGGGAACACGCGGTCTTGAGCGCCGCCGTTGTGATCGGCACCGTCGCCTTCATTTGCACTGTAAACTTGCTCCGATTCCGGATTGGGGGTGGTCAGAATAATGCCGTTGATCCAAGTCAACCACAAAGCGCCGGCTTTCTGCCATTGTTAATCAACACTTTGATTCGGCCAGACCATGACCAGCCAGACAGACCTCATTTTTGATCCCCAGTTGATTCGACGTTTCGACATCAACGGGCCTCGCTATACGTCGTATCCCACTGCAGATCGGTTTGTTGAAGCGTTCGATGCGCAAGCACTGACAGACTGGCTGGGAAAGCGTGCTGTCGGCGGTGTGAGCCGACCCCTCTCATTATACTTCCACATCCCCTTTTGTAATACGATCTGCTACTACTGCGCCTGCAACAAGATCATCACCAAGGATCATGGCAGATCTGCCAAGTATCTGAATTACTTGGAAAAAGAGATCGAAATGCAGGCGGCGGCCCTGGGTGGCGCACGTCAGGTCACACAGTTACATCTCGGGGGCGGAACGCCGACTTTCCTCTCGCACGCGGAGATGCATCAGTTGATGGATGCGGTCCGCAAGCACTTCAATCTGGTGCCGAACGGCGAGTATTCGATCGAGGTTGATCCACGCAAGGTGGACTTCGACACCGTTGAAATGCTTGCCAATCTTGGCTTCAACCGCATGAGCGTCGGCGTGCAGGATTTTGCCGAAGACGTGCAGATTGCCACCAATCGTGTGCAAAGCGTCGAAGAGACAAAGCTCGTCATCGACGCGGCACGGGCAACCGGTTTCAAGTCGATCAGCATGGACCTGATCTATGGTCTGCCCAAGCAGAACGTGATCAGTTTCAACCGTACGCTGGAGCAGGTGCTCGAACTGTCGCCCGATCGCATTTCGCTCTACAGCTACGCTCACCTGCCTGGGCTGTTCAAACCCCAGCGCAGAATCATTCCGATCGATCTGCCGTCCGCCGACTCCAAGCTGCAGATCCTGCAACTTGCGATCCGTCGCCTGACCGACGCAGGCTACGTCTATATCGGTATGGACCACTTCGCGAAGCCCGATGACGAACTCACCGTCGCGCAGCGCCAGGGGCGTCTGCACCGCAATTTCCAGGGCTATTCAACCCAGGCTGAGTGCGACCTGCTGGCCTTCGGCGTGTCGGCAATCGGCAAGATCGGCCCGGTCTACTCGCAGAACGTCAAGACGCTCGACGAGTACTACGATGCGCTCGATCGCGACGAGTTGCCGGTGCTGCGCGGCATCGAGCTCACCGCCGACGATCTGCTTCGCCGCTCGATCATCCAGGCGCTGATGTGCCATTTCGAGCTCTCGATCGAGTCGATCGAAATTGCCCACCTCATCAAGTTCCACGAGTACTTTGCAGACGAGATCGCCGACCTCAAGGAAATGGAAGAAGCCGGGCTGGTTAAGATCGACAACGACTGGATCAGCGTGCTCCCCGCGGGGCGTTTGCTGGTGCGGGGGATTGCGATGTTCTTCGATCGCTATCTGCGCTCGGATCGCGAGCGGGCCCGTTATTCCCGGGTGATCTGACCGGGCGGGGAGGCGCGGTGCGGCGTAGAATGCGCGCACCGCATCAAATGCTTTCTATCTGATTGAACATGCCCGAAACCGGTTATCTCGCCGTCTTCCTGATTGGCCTCCTTGGCGGTACGCACTGCGTATCGATGTGCGGCGGCATCGTCGGTGCGCTCACGGTACAGGTGCAGACTCCGTCCAGTCGCAGTCGGCAGTGGCCGATTCACCTTGCCTATAACCTTGGCCGGATCACCACCTACACCTGCATTGGCGCCGGGCTCGGTGCGCTGGGCTCGGTCGGCATGCTCTACGATGGCGTGCTGCCGGTCCAGATCACCCTTTACGTGCTCGCGAACCTCATGCTGGTGGCGCTTGGGCTCTATCTCACCGGCTTTACCAAATTGCTCGTTCCGGTAGAGCAACTCGGTCACCGCCTGTGGCGCCGTATTCAGCCGCTGAGCCGTCGCTTCCTGCCGGCTCGCTCGGTCAAGCAGGCCTTGCCGCTGGGCCTGTTGTGGGGCTTTCTGCCCTGTGGGCTGGTGTATTCGGTGCTGGCGACCTCCCTGGTAACCGGGTCGGCGCTGCGCGGTGGTGGCCTGATGCTCGCTTTCGGGCTCGGTACATTGCCCAATCTGATGCTGGCCGGCATGCTGTTCAAGCGTTTTCGCGATATCACGCGCAATGGCAAGGTCCGCTTCGCGTCGGGTTTGCTCGTGCTTGGCTTTGGCGTTTTCGGCCTGTTCCACGCCCAGACGCTGGGCGGGCAATTGTGGAGCGGAGTGGTGTGCGCGGTCTGAGCGCCACCTTCGCAGCCGCGATTCAAGGCTGACGCAATTTCCTACTCGGTCGACAGTGCGCGAAGAATCGGACAGGGGGCGGGGGCGTCAGTGCGCTGACAGCAACCAACCAGTTCAGTGAGCGCGTTGCGCATCTCCTGCATCTGCCTGATGCGGGCATCCAGCAGTTCGATCTTGCTTTGCGCCAGTGCGCGGGCGCGGTCACGGTCGGTGTCCTCGTTGAGCGCCAGCAGGCCATCGATTTCCTCAAGTGAAAACCCCAACTGCTGCGCCCGGCGAACTGCGCGCAGACGGGCGAGTTCGTGCTCGCCATACACTCGATAGGCGCCGCGCATCTGCTGTGGTTCTGCGAGCAGGCCGCGGCGTTGATAGTAGCGGACGGTTTCCACGCCGACGCCTGCGGCCTTTGCAAGTGCGCCGATCGTGAAGCCCTTGCTTGTTTGGCGATTCATTGCTTGACTCCGTACATGAGTACGGAGTTTACACTGCGCCTTATCGAATAGTCCCGCAAGGGAGAGATGCAATGACCGCACAATCATCACCCCCGGCAAGCCCATCGCAATCAGCGTCTGAAAACGCGACGCTTGAACTCGCCATCAGCGGCATGACCTGTGCGGCCTGTTCCACCCGCCTGGAGAAGGTGCTCAATCGCTTGCCCGGTGTCGAGGCCACGGTAAACCTCGCGACCGAACGTGCAACCCTCCACTTCGAGCCCGGCGCGCTCACGCTCGATGCGGCGAAGGCGGCCGTCGAACGTGCCGGTTTCGGTGCGAGCGAGGCGGCCACTATCGTGCGTGAGGAAGCTCGTGCGAAGCAAAAGGCGGAGTGGGACGTCGAGCTGCGGCATTTCTGGATTGCCGCGGCGCTCTCGCTTCCATTGGCCTTGCAGATGCCAGCCATGTTCGGCCTGTGGCCGGGCGGCGAGGTCCAGCACGATCTGGTTCCACGCTGGTTGCAGCTGTTGCTGGCGACGCCTGTTCAGTTCTGGCTTGGTGCGCGCTTCTATCGCGGAGCCTGGGCCTCGCTGCGCGGTGGCGGTGCGAACATGGACGTCCTCGTCGCGCTCGGCACCTCGATGGCGTATTTCTACAGTCTCGTGGTGACACTGGCGACGCGGCACGACCTGCACGTGTATTTCGAAGCCTCGGCGATGATCATCACCCTGATTCTGCTCGGCAAGCTGCTTGAGGCACGGGCCAAGGCCCGCACGACTGCGGCGCTCGACGCCTTGCTGCGCCTGCAGCCGAAGATGGCGCGCATCGAACGTGATGGCGTGCTGGTCGAGGTGCCGGTCGAGGCGCTCTCGCCTGGCACGATGTTCATACTGCGCCCGGGCGATGCCGTGCCGGTGGATGGCGTGGTCGAGGAGGGCAATTCAGCCCTCAACGAAGCCATGCTCACCGGAGAAAGCCTGCCGGTGGACAAGCAGCCGGGCGACAAGGTGTTTGCCGCCACGGTGAACGGAGATGCTTTGCTGCGCTGCCGTGCCACCGGCGTGGGTGCCAGTACCCTGCTCGCGGGCATCATCCGCCTGGTCGAGCAGGCGCAAGGCTCGAAGGCGCCGGTGCAGCGACTGGCCGACCGGATTGCCGCGGTGTTCGTCCCGGTGGTCGTGGCCATTGCCAGCCTCACCTTTGCCGCATGGTGGCTGTGGTCGGGCGACTTCCAGCTGGCCCTGATCAATGCAGTGGCAGTGCTGGTGATCGCCTGCCCGTGTGCGCTTGGCCTTGCAACACCGACGGCGATCATGGTGGGTACGGGGCAGGGCGCGCGCGCCGGGATGCTGGTGAAGAACGCCGAGGCCCTTGAGCTGGCAGAACGGCTGACGGTGCTTGCGGTGGACAAGACCGGAACCGTGACTGAAGGCAAGCCGGCCGTGACCGATGTCGTACCGACTGGTGGCTGGACAAGATCGACCCTGCTTGCGGCGGCTGCGGCGCTCGAGCAGAGCAGCGCCCATCCGATTGCCGCTGCGGTGGTTGAGGCCGCGCAGGCCGAGGGGCTGACGCTGGAGCGGACGAACGATGTTCGCGCCGTCGCAGGAAAAGGAGTGGAAGGCAGGGTGGGCGATCAGCAGGTCATGCTGGGGGCGCCAGCATTTCTGGTGGCACAGGGCGTTTCTGTTTCTGAGGCCGACAGCGCGCCGCTCGCCGCCGCGGGCAAGACGCTCGTCGCAGTGGCCGTCGACGGCACTTATGTGGGCGTGATTGCGGTTGCCGATCGCGTACGCAGCGATTCTGCCGCTGCCGTCGAACGCCTGCAACGAAACGGAGTGAAAGTGGTGATGCTGACCGGCGATCACCCCGCAACGGCACAGGCGATTGCCGAACAGACGGGTATCGCCGAATGGCGGGCAGGGGTGCTGCCGGCGGACAAGGCAGCCGCCGTGAATGAACTGAGGGCGGCAGGCGAGCGTGTTGGCATGGCGGGCGACGGCATCAACGATGCGCCGGCGCTGGCGGCGGCGGAGGTGTCATTCGCGATCGGAGTGGGGGCCGACGTTGCGGTCGAGGCGGCCGACATCACCCTGGTGCGCAACAGTCTGCATGGCGTGGCCGACGCCATCGACCTGTCGCGCGCGACCCTGTCGAAGATTCGGCAGAATCTTTTCTTTGCCTTTATTTACAATGTACTCGGCATTCCCCTTGCCGCAATGGGGATGCTCAATCCCGTGGTGGCCGGTGCGGCAATGGCCATGAGTTCGGTATCGGTGGTTAGCAATTCGCTGCTGCTCAAGCGCTGGAAGCCTGGGCGGTAACAACTGGATATTCCTCAAGGAGAACAGACGGTGACTGAAGTGACGATCAAGGTGGCTGGCATGAGTTGTGGCGGCTGTGTGCGCAACGTAACCGGCGTGCTGAAGGCGCTGGCAGGTGTGGATGACGCCGAGGTATCGCTCGAACAGGCTACGGCGACCGTGCGTTTCGATCCTTCAAAGGTCGATGTTGCCGGTTTGCGCCAGGCTATCGAGAATGCCGGCTTCGACTCGCCGGCGTGACCCGCTCTTATATCTTATAATTCGGACACTTTTTCCACGGGAGGGTTAAATGGGCTTAGACCTCGTAAAGGCCGGCAAGGACTTGCCGAACGATATCAACGTCATCATCGAGATCCCGGCGCAAGCCGATCCGATCAAGTTCGAAGTTGATAAGGAAAGCGGCGCTGTGTTCGTAGACCGCTTCATGGGTACTTCGATGCGCTACCCGATCAACTACGGTTACGTGCCGCACACCGTTGCTGGCGATGGCGATCCCGTGGATGTGCTGGTTGTGACGCCGTTCCCGCTCTTTCCCGGTGCAGTGATCCGCTGCCGTCCGGTGGGTGTGCTCAAGATGGAAGACGACGGCGGCATGGATGCCAAGGTTGTGGCAGTTCCCGTCTCCAAGCTGACCCCGCTGTACGACAAGGTGCAATCCACCGACGACCTGCCGGAACTGCTGATGAAGCAGACCGTGCACTTCTTCGAGCACTACAAGGATCTCGAGCCCGGCAAATGGGTCAAGATCCTGGGTTGGGGCACGGTTGATGAGGCTCGTCAGGAGATCCTCAACGGCGTGGCCGCCGCAGCCAAGTAAGGCTTGCGACCGGCTCCTGGGCCGGTCTCGCACAAAAACCCGCTTTCGAGCGGGTTTTTTTATGTGGGACTGCCCGTGTCGTCGCCTTTCGGCAGCCACCGGTGCACACGCGCTTGTCGCCGTCAGGTCGTCAAAGGATCATAATCAGGGTGTTGAAACGACGATGATTGGCGATTGCCTCCGTCAATTCCTGCGGTGGTGCTCGCCATAAGGGGGCGTGTCATCATGAGCCACAAACATCTGAACCTGCTGCGCACGATCTTTCAAGACCCCGTCAACGGCAATATCCACTGGCGAGAAGTCGAATCCCTGCTGCAGAACCTCGGCGCAAGCGTCGAACCGGCGCATGGCGCGAGATTCCGTGTCGTGCTGAATCAGGTCGAATTCTTCCTGCATCAACCTCATCACAGCAGTACGTGCACCAAGCAGGACATCAAGATGCTGCGAGAGCACCTCGCGCATGCCGGCGTCAGTCCGTCTGCCTACGAAGAGCAGGCCAGACAGCAACAGTAGCCATGCGGTCCGGACACGCTCAGCCCGTTTCCACGGGCTGTGCGTGCTGCCGCTTGCATGCACCGAACTTCAGGCCAGCAGTTGCAGCAATGCCTTTGCGGCCGGTTCGGACGAGGCGGGGTTTTGCCCGCTGATCAACAGGCCGTCAGTGACGACGTAAGGCTGCCAGTCCGCTGCCTTGGCGTACAGGGCGCCGTTCTCCTTGAGCATGTCCTCGACCAGGAAGGGCACCACCTTGGTCAGGCCAACGGCCTCTTCTTCGGTGTTGGTGAAGCCGGTGACCTTCTTGCCTTGCACGACCGGAACGCCGGCGGCGGTTTTCGGGTGGCGCAGCACGCCGGGTGCATGGCAGACGGCAGCAACCGGTTTGCCGGCAGCCAGCATGTCCTCGATGAGCTTGATCGAGGCAGGGTCTTCTGCCAGATCCCATAAGGGGCCGTGCCCGCCGGGGTAGAACACGGCGTCGAACGCTGCCGCGGACACGCTGTCGAGCCGGCGTGTGTTGGCCAGTTCGTTCATGGCTGCCGGGTCGGCCTTGAAGCGTCGGGTTGCTTCGGTTTCGAAGGCGGGATCGTCACTCTTGGGGTCAAGCGGTGGCTGTCCGCCGAGGGGCGAAACCAGGGTGAGAGTGGCGCCGGCTTCCTTGAAACTGTAGTAAGGGGCCGCAAACTCTTCGAGCCAGAATCCGGTTTTCTCTGCGGTCGAGCCGAGGGTGTCGTGTGAGGTCAGTACCATGAGAATGTTCATTTCCTGCTCCTGATCGTATAGCAATGTCTTATTGGGCCGGCGTGGGACCGGGCGCCCGGGATTTCCATCCATGGGCGCCGTCCTGCACGCCTGCATTGGGTCATCGCCCCTGCATCTGCGTCTGCGGGGCGAGATTGATCATGAATTTGCGACGCGTACCAGCAACTTGCCAAAGTTGCGCCCTTCGAGCAGGCCCATGAAGGCTTGCGGAGCATTCTCGAGGCCGTCCACGATGTCCTCGCGGAACTTGATCTTGCCTTCCTTCAGCCAGGCACTCATCTGGGTGAAAAACTCGTTGTAGCGATGGCCGTAGTCATCAAAGATGATGAAGCCCTGCATCTTGATGCGCTTGACGAGCAGCGTGCGTGTGAGCAGGCCGAGGCGGTCGGGCCCAGCGGGCAGTTCAGTGTCGTTGTAGTGGGAGATCATCCCGCACAGCGGAACCCGTGCACCGGTGTTGAGCAGGGGCAATACCGCGTCGAAAACCGCTCCGCCCACACTCTCGAAATACACATCGATGCCATCGGGGCATGCCGCGGCCAGCGCAGCTGGCAGATCGGGGCTGCGGTGATCGATACACGCATCGAAGCCGAGCTCCTCCACCACATAACGACACTTCTCGCTGCCGCCTGCGATACCCACCACGCGGCAGCCCTTGAGTCTCGCGATCTGGCCCACAAGTGCGCCTACGGCGCCGCTGGCGGCGGCGACCACGACCGTGTCACCCGCCTTTGGCTGGCCGATGTCGAGCAGGCCCATGTAGGCGGTGAAGCCGGGCATGCCGAGTACGCCGAGCGCCATCGAGGGCTGAGCCATGTCTGGAGCGAGCTTGATCAGGCCGGTGCCATCCGAGATGGCGTAGTCCTGCCAGCCCGAAAAGGAGAGTACGAGGTCGCCCGCCTGATAGTCAGGATGTTGAGATGCCTCGACCTTTGCGACCGTGCCGCCGACCATGGTTTCGCCAATGCCGACCGGCGCTGCATAGGACGGTCCGTCGCTCATGCGGCCGCGCATGTAGGGGTCGAGCGACAGATACAGCGTGCGCAGCAGGATCTGGCCGGTTGCCGGCTGCGGAATCGGTGCTTCGTCGATGCGGAAGTTGGCGTCGACCGGTGCGCCGACCGGGCGCGAGTTGAGCAGGATGCGGCGGTTGCGGGTGGTGTTCTGGTTCACGAGCGTATTCATGTCAGCGTGCTCCTTCGAGAATGGTCCGGCTCACGGCCAGGGTGATGTCCTTGCGTTCGCCAAGTGCGGTCATGCCGTGGATCTCGAGCTGGGCGACGATATTGTCGATGGCTTCAGCGCCCAGTTCATAATCCGCGAGGCGGGTTTTGACGCCGAGCGACTCGAAGAACTGCGCGGTGCGGCGGATGGCCTCGTCGATGCGCTGGTCCTCGGTACCGCTGTCGATCTGCCACACGCGGGCGGCGTACTGCAGCAACTTGTCGCGCTTTTGTTCGCGCTGAACGTTCAGAAGCGAGGGCAGTACGATGGCCAGGGTGCGGGCATGGTCGATGCCGTGAGCCGCCGTGAGTTCGTGACCGATCATGTGCGTCGCCCAGTCCTGCGGTACGCCGGCGCCGATCAGTCCGTTCAGTGCCATCGTCGCAACCCACATCAGGTTGGCCCGTACATCCGCGTCTTCGGGGGTCTCAAGGGCTTTTGGTCCGATCTCGATCAGGGTTTGCAGCAGACCTTCAGCAAAACGGTCCTGCACCATGCCGCCGACGGGGTAGGTGAGGTATTGCTCGACGGTGTGAACAAAGGCGTCGACCACGCCGTTGGCGATCTGTCTGCGCGGCAGGGTGTAGGTCTTGCTCGGGTCGAGCACCGAGAAGCGCGGGAACACGTGGGGGCTCAGGAAGGCGAGCTTGGTCTGGGTTTCGCTGCGGGTAATGACCGCTCCGCAGTTCATCTCGGAACCCGTCGCGGGCAGGGTCAGCACGCTGCCGAAGGGCAGTGCGCCCTCTACATTCTGGCCGTGGGTGAGCAGGATCTCCCACGGGTCCCCGTTAAAGTTCACTGCGGCCGCGACGAACTTGGTGCCGTCGATGACCGAGCCACCGCCCACCGCGAGCAGGAAGTCGAGCTTTTCGCTGCGGATCTGCTCGACCGCCCGCATCAGCGTTTCGTAGGTCGGATTCGGCTCGATACCGGCGAATTCGCGCACCGTTCGTGCGCCCAATGCCGATTTGACTTCATCCAGCGTGCCGTTCTTCTGCGCGCTGCTGCCGCCGTAGAGGATCAGCACACGGGCGTCCGATGGCACCAGCTCGGCGAGGCGGGAGATGGTTTCAGTGCCGAAAACGATTTTCGTCGGGTTGTAGAACTCAAAATTCTGCATTTCTATATTTCCTGTAATAGACCGGTCGTCTTGGTGTTGGGTAAAAGTCGGCTTGTGAGGGTGATGCACAGCCGGAGAGGGTTTGAATAAACGGTAGAGCGTCTGTTCTGACGCTCAGGGAGCCTGTTTCAGCAGTTGCCGGGTGGTTGTCATGGCCGCTTCGAGCGCACTGCTGTCACGACGGATCTTGGTCAGTACCGTTGCACCCAGCCAGAGGTTGTAAAGCGTCAGGGCGCACTCGTCGGCATCGATTTCGGCGGGTAGTGAGGCGTCCTGCTGTGCCTCCCGAATGCAGCCGGCGATGAGTTCGACGATGCTGCTGGTGCCGCGCGCAAGTGCAATCCGCATCGGCTCCGAGATGTCTGACACTTCTCCGCCCAGTTTTACCGCGAGGCACTTACCGTCGGTGCCGTCGCTGGCCTGGGTGTCGAGCCACTGCTGCCAGTAATTCATCAGGCGCTCGCCGGCCGAGCCGCCGCCACTGCTCAACAGATCGGACAGGCGTAAGCGATAGCTGGAGAAATAGCTATCGAGCAGCGCCTCGCCGAATGCTTCCTTGGATTTGAAGTAGTGGTAGAACGAACCCTTGGGTACGTCGGCAGCCGATAGCAGTTCGTTGAGCCCGACTGCAGAGAAGCCTTTGCCCAGGATGATGGGTTTGGCGGTATCGAGAATGTGCTGACGCACGTCGGTGTGTTCGGTGACCATGGGGCGAACGATACGCTCCATTAGACCGGTCGTCTAGTTCTAATTTCCGCTTCCCGAGATTATGTGCTGCAATCGAGCTCAGATCGCAGTGATCTCGCTCATGCGGCACTTGGCAGTGCCGAGTTCGGTTGCGACCAGCAAGGGATAGACGGCGCCGTGATAAGACCCGAAGGTGCCGATGTTGAAGCCGATTATGCGGCCTTCGACCTGCCCGATCCGCACCCGGCGGCCAATGCAGTAGCCGTCCTGTATGGCGCTTGCGATGGCATGTTCGATCGAGCCGTGCCAGTGGTTGGGGTCTTCGTTGCTGCGGTCGCCGTCAACGATGAGAAGTTGTGTCCTGTTCATGATGGGCCTCTGTCAGATGTTCCAGACGGTTTGCTCTTGCTATAAATAACGGCATCTGCGTCCCGGTCTTGACTTACTGTCGACCCAATAGTGCGCCTATGTTGTGAGCTTTGACACGATTGATCGAATTTTCGGCATTCAGAGTCGCGATTTGTCGCTTTTTTGCAATCTTCGTGCGAATCAGAGGATGTCGAGCGAATATTGCCAGGCAGCGCTGGATGCTTCATGTATTGCGAAACGGCGACCGTTCGGAAAGCTCGTCCAGATAGAACTGGATGCCGGTGCTTTCCTGTTCGAGAAAGCGATCGACCGCATCGCGAAAGCGCCGGTCTGCGATCCAGTGGGCCGAGCGGGTCACGACCGGTTCGAGGCCACGCGACAGCTTGTGCTCGCCCTGGGCGCCGCCTTCAAAACGGCTCAGGCCATGGCGGATGCAGTAGTCGATTGCCTGGTAATAGCACAACTCGAAGTGCAGGAAGGGCAGGGACTCGGTTGCACCCCAGTAACGTCCGTACAGGGCTTCTCCGTCGCAAAGGTAGAAGGCGCCCGCAAGCGCTTCGCCATCGCGCTCGGCCAGCAGCAGACGTACGCCGTCCGGCATGTCGCGGGCCAGCGTGGTGAAGAAGTCGGGGGTCAGATAGGGGGTTGAGCGGTGAAGCGCGTAGGTCGTGGCGTAACAGCGATAGAAGAATGCCCAGTCGGATGCAGAGGCCGTATGCCCGTCAAGCCAGCGCAGGGACAGGCCATGATCACCGGTGCGGCGTCGCTCCTGCCGGATCTTCTTGCGTTTGTCGTGGTTGAGGTGGGCGAGGAATGCGTCAAAGTCTGCATAACCGGCGTTATGCCAGTGAAACTGCACGCCGTTGCGCAGCATCATGCCGGCTTCGCGCATCCATGAGCCTTCCTCCTCGGTTGGAAACAGCAGGTGGAACGACGAGAGTCCGCTGTCCGCCGCCAGTGCGAGGGTCGCAGCGAGCAGGGTCTTGCGGTCGTCCGCGTTGCGGCCGAGCAGGCGCGTACCGGGGATGGGGCAAAAGGGCAGGGCGGACAGCCATTTGGGGTAGTAATCGAGGCCATTGCGTGCGTAGGCGTCGGCCCAGGCCCAGTCGAAAACATACTCGCCGTAGGAGTGGACCTTCAGGTACAGCGGCATGGCCGCGACCAGTTCGCCATCGCGCCAGAGGGTGGCGTGCTGTGGCGTCCAGCCGGTTTTTCCACCAACACAGGCGGTGCTTTCCAGCGTGCTGAGGAATGCGTGGGACAGGCAGGCCTGTCCGCCAGCGATGGCGTTCCATTGCGCAGCTTCGATGTCGACGAGGGATGGGATGAGATGGAAACCGTTTTTCTCGGACATTTTTCTGTCTTTACTGTCGGGCGGTGTTGGATGGCTCGCGACTGCCTGTTTTTTGTGCAATTGTAAAAAGTGCTTTGCATGCAACTGCTTGAGCGTGGTGCCCCGCTCTTATCCACAGCTTTGCCCACGCACTCTGTGAAGATTTTGGCGCTACGCACCGCAGCGGCACGGGCTCGACGCGGTATAGTTATATCCCATGAATACCACGCTTTCGATCGCTGTTGCCCAGCTTAATTTCACCGTTGGCGATCTCGCCGCCAACGCGGACCGCATTATCGATGCCATCGCGCGCGCACGCGCGGCGGGAGCCGATCTGCTGTTAACGCCAGAGCTCGCGCTTGCGGGTTACCCGCCGGAGGACTTGCTGCTGCGCCCCGACTTCTATCGCGCCTGCGATCGCGAACTGCAGCGCATTGCGCAGGCCGCGGACGGGCTGTGTGTCGTGGTCGGCCATCCGCAGCAGCGCGGTGAGCGGCGCTACAACGCGGCCTCCGTCATCAAGGATGGCGAGATCGTCGCGACCTATCACAAGCATCTTCTGCCCAATTACGAAGTCTTTGACGAGCTGCGCTATTTCGAGGCGGGTTCGGATGCCTGTGTGTTCAGCCTGAAGGGCGTGAAGCTGGGGATCAATATCTGTGCGGACGTCTGGGCGCCGGGGCCAGCGGACGCTGCGCGTGCGGCGGGGGCCGAGGTGCTGCTGTCGCTCAATGCCTCGCCTTACCATGTCAACAAGCAGGCGCTGCGCCATGAAGTCCTGCGCGAACGGGTAAGCGAAACCGGGCTGCCGGTGCTGTATTGCAACATGGTGGGTGGGCAGGACGAACTCGTGTTCGACGGTGGCTCTTTCGCGCTTGATGGCGACGGCGCGCTCGCCTATCAGGCCAGCGCATTCGAGGAGCGGGTCGATATCCTGGCCTTGCGCGACGGACGCTGGGTGTCGGATATCCGCTGCGAGCGGCCGGGGACGGAGGCCGAGGTGTACGAAGCGCTGCGCGTGGGCGTTCGGGACTATCTCGGCAAGAACGGTTTTCCGGGCGTGATCATTGGGTTGTCGGGCGGTATCGACTCGGCGCTCACGCTCGCGATTGCGGTCGATGCGCTGGGCGCAGACCGTGTGCGTGCGGTGATGATGGCTTCGCCCTACACCGCGCAGATGAGTCTAGACGACTCGCGCGAGATGGTGCGCCGGCTTGGGGTGCGCTATGACGAGATTCCGATCGAATCGGTGATGAAGGGCTTCGAGGCGCTGCTTGCACCGCAGTTCGAAGGCTTGCCGGCCGATACGACCGAGGAGAACCTGCAGAGCCGGATTCGGGGCATGATCCTGATGGCGCTGTCGAACAAGACCGGTGCCATCGTGCTGACCACCGGTAACAAGAGCGAAATGGCAACCGGCTACGCAACCCTTTACGGCGATATGGCGGGTGGCTTCGCGGTGCTCAAGGACATTTACAAGACGCTGGTCTATCGTTTGTCGAACTGGCGTAATTCGGTGGGTGAGGTGATTCCGCAGAACATCATCGATCGTCCGCCATCGGCCGAGCTGAAGCCGGATCAGACCGACCAGGACAGCTTGCCTGAATACGAGGTGCTCGATGCCATCATCGAGGCCTACATGGAGCGCGACGAGTCGCCCCGGGAAATCATCGCGGCGGGCTATCCTGAAGCGGACGTGCGTCGCACCGTGGGCATGCTCAAACGCAACGAGTACAAACGCCGCCAATCCCCGGTCGGCATCCGCGTAACGCAGCGTGGTTTCGGCAGGGATTGGCGTTATCCGATAACATCGCGCTATCAGGACGAATATTGAGCGCGTATGCGTCATGGCCGTTGCCGTGGCGCCAACCAGGAGAATGAGATGAAGAAAATCGAAGCGATCATCAAGCCGTTCAAACTCGACGAAGTCCGTGAGGCCTTGTCCGAAGTGGGCATTACCGGCCTGACCGTGACCGAGGTGAAGGGCTTTGGTCGCCAGAAGGGCCATACCGAGCTCTATCGTGGCGCCGAGTATGTCGTCGACTTCCTGCCCAAGATCAAAGTCGAGATCGTGATCGGCAACGACCTGGTCGAACAGACCGTTGAGGCCATCATCAAGGCTGCGCAGACCGGCAAGATCGGCGACGGCAAGATCTTTGTGTCCTCGGTTGAGCAAGTGGTGCGCATCCGCACCGGTGAAACCGACGAAGCTGCCATCTGATCGGGCTTGCCCCGGCACGGGTTGCCGGGGTTGTTCAGCGACGGGCTGCGTTCGGTGCCCTCATCAGCACCAGCAGGGCTCCGCCGCCGCCATCGTGCGGCCCCGCCTGGCAGAAGGCGAGAATCTCTTCGCGCTGAGCGAGCCAGCCGCGCGAGAGTTGTTTGAGAATGGACACCCGTCCGGGTGAGCCCAGTCCCTTTCCATGTATCACCCGAATGCAGCGCCGGCCCTGTTGCAGGCTGTGCGCCAGAAAGTGGGCGAGCGCATCGCGTGCTTCGTCACGGGTCAGACCATGCAGGTCGAGTTCGCCCTGGAGCACCCAGCGCCCGCGGCGCAGATCGGTCAGCACGCGCCTGGGCAGGCCGGGTCGAAGGAAGGCGGCCTCATCGCCCATATCCAGGCGGTCTTCAAAGGTCAGCGGGGCGGAGAGCGATTCGCTCAAGGCCTCGCGCTCGTCCGCTTCGCGCTTGAGTGGTGCCGGGGCAGGGGCGTTTGTCGGTAATTCGACCCGATTGCGGTCGTCGATCTGCTGCGCGCCGCGTGCTGCGAGGCGGAACAGCTTGGAAGGATCGGACAGGTCGGCGTCAGGCGGCAGCACGACAGGTGGCATTTCGCCGGGAGCAAGACTGGCCTTGTCTGTGGTCGCGGGCTGATCCGACGTGTATACGCGGCGACTCGGCGCCTGTCCGAGGACGACCCTGCCACTGTCGGCAATCGGCGTGACGTCGGCATACGCTGCGAATAAAGGGTCGCCGGTCTTGCGCGAGGGGGCAGGTTCGGGTGCCGTCTCTGGCGTCTTGCTGCGCGGAACCGGGGCAGGGCGAGGAGTGTCGATTTCGGCGCGGTCCTGCCTGGCCAGCGGCGCTACGCCAGTCTGCGAGCGTCGAAAGAGCTCGAGATCGTCGGCGTCGACCTCCCCCAGCGCTGTTGAGTCGGGTGCCGGCGCCTTCTTTTTTGGAGTTCCCGCTGGCGCGCCAACCGACGCAGTGCGCCCCCTCAGGGCCGACAAGGCTTTGAACGGGTTGTCTGCGCTTTTTCCTGCATCCGCCTTGTTGGCATTGGTGGATGCAGGGCTTGGTTTGCGTGCCATTGGGGGGGCTTACGAGGCGGGCTCAGTGTCCCAGCGCGTCGAGGTAACGCTCGGCGTCGAGCGCAGCCATGCAGCCGGTGCCGGCCGAGGTTACGGCCTGACGGTAGATGTGATCCTGTACGTCACCCGCGGCGAAGATGCCCTTGATGCTGGTCTGGGTTGCGTTGCCGTTGCGACCGCCTTCGGTGACGATGTAGCCGCCCTCCATCTCGATCTGACCCTCGAAAATGTCGGTGTTGGGCTTGTGGCCGATGGCGATGAACACGCCTTGCAGCGCCACGTCGCGCGTCTCGCCGGTGTTCACGTTCTTCACCCGCATTCCGGTCACGCCGGAATTGTCGCCGAGCACTTCGTCAAGGGTGGAGTCGAGTACGAGTTCGATTTTGCCGGCTGCAACCTTTTCCATCATCTTGTCGATCATGATCTTCTCGGCGCGGAACTTCTCGCGGCGATGGACCACGGTGACCTTCTTGGCGATGTTGGAGAGGTAGAGCGCTTCCTCAACGGCGGTGTTGCCGCCGCCGACCACGGCCACGTCCTGATTGCGGTAGAAGAAACCGTCGCAGGTTGCGCAGGCAGACACCCCGCGACCGGCGAACTTTTCTTCCGACGGCAGGCCAAGATACTTTGCGGTGGCGCCGGTGGAGATGATCAGCGCGTCGCAGGTGTACTCGCCGGAGTCGCCGATGAGCCTGAACGGGCGCTCGGTCAGCTTCGCCGTGTGGATGTGGTCGAAAATCATCTCGGTGTTGAAGCGCTCGGCGTGCTTCTGGAAGCGCGACATCAGGTCGGGCCCCATTACGCCGTCTGCGTCCGCCGGCCAGTTGTCTACCTCGGTGGTCGTCATCAGCTGTCCGCCCTGGGCGAGGCCGGTGATCATGACCGGGTTGAGGTTGGCTCGGGCCGCGTAGACGGCCGCAGTGTAGCCTGCGGGTCCGGAGCCGAGAATGAGCAGGCGGGCATGCTTGGTGGTCATGGTGTAGCGTTCCAGCGTGTTGGCAATGGCGCGAATTATAGCTGACCGGCCGCAGCGCTCAGATCAATCGAGTCGATAGCCCCCGCCAATGGAAGACCGGTGCGTGGAAGGCAGCGGATGGAGCGGACTGGCACAGGGTGATGTGAAAGCACGTGTGGCCTCGCGGCCCATGTTGAGCAGCGCAGTCACCCATTCGTTTATACTCTCGCCCATCATATAAATTCAGACGCTCGTTGCTGCTCGAACGCCCGCCAGACGGAGACTTCATGAGTCAAGCTACCTCAGTTTCAATTACCGCACTTAACAGGGTGTTGAAAATCTCGGGTTCACCTTCGGTTTCCAGTCCCCTGGGAAAAATCGACTTTGAAAATCGCCCGCTTTCCCCGTGATCATGCCGATTCAAGCTGACTTTTCCGTCGATTGTGCTACCGCAAATCAGCAGCGCTCCTGTCGCCGCAAAGACATGGTTTTTCGACTACAACGTTTCCCATCCGCAGGGCGCCAGGGCGCCCGCGAATTACGGCGCCAGCAGATTGCCCAATCTCGTCAGGTTATAAGCCGAGAAATTGAGCAACGCATGCGCACGGATTCGATCCAGCCCACGCGCCATCGCATGGCGCAGCGTGCCGATATCCTTCGCCCAGCCAAAGGCCTCTTCGATCATCTTGCGTCGGCGCAGGCTGACCGCGTAACCGGGGGACGACTTCACCTCATTGGGCACGGCGCTGCCCTTGACCTTGGCCGCGACATGCGGGGCAATGCCCAGCGGCTCGAGCGCGGCGATGAACTCGGCGGTGTCGTACCCCCGGTCGGCCGCCAGCGTCGGCTTGTGCGCCGAATTGCCGGGCTTGATGCTGCGCCTGGCCATCACCAACGCCGCCTCACGCTCAGCGGTTCCGGTGGCGGTCGTAGTGTGGACATCGACGATCAGACCGTGACGATTCTCGGCCAACGCATGCGTGGTGTAGCTCAGGTACGCCACGCCGCCGCCCTTGCTGGCGAGCAGGGCCTGCGGGTCGGTGCGCGAGACGTGCGTCTTGTTCGAGCGCTTCTTGCCGCGAAAGTCCACCTCGGGGTTGCGTCCCTGATCCGGTCCGGGCGGCTCGTCGGAGCCGTCCCGGGCCATCATGCTCTTGTGCGAGGCCCACGCCCGCAACAGCGAGCCGTCGACACTGAAATGCTCGTCCGACACCAGCTCGGCCCATTCGGCGATCGCCACCACGCCACCGAAGAACTCGCGCATCACGCTCTCCTTGAGGAGCCGCTCGCGATTGGCGCTGAACGTCGAGTGATCCCAGACCGGCTCGTCCAGCGTCATGCCGACGAACCACCGGAACATCATGTTGAAATCGATATGCTCGACCAGCGCACGCTCCGAGCGAATCGAAAACAGACATTGCAACAGCGACGCCCGCAACAAGCGTTCCGGTGCAATCGACGGGCGGCCACCATCGGCATACAACGCATCGAATTGCGGCGACATCGTGCGCAGAACCATATCGGCCAGCGTTTTGATCCGGCGCAACGGATGATCCCGGTCAATGCGGTCTTCGATATTGACGTAGCTGAACAGGGCGTTCTGTTTATGGTCGATGCCGCGCATGAGAATAATCAGTTTCTTAATGCAGATGTAATTATATCAGCCTCACAACCCGCATGGATGCTGGAAAACCTATTAAATCAACATCCTGTTAAAACCTTCCCGCTGTTCGTCGGCTTTCCGGACGACGTGCTCGCATCGGTCGCACGCGTTGCGATGATGCGGCGTTTTCCGCGCGGGCAGTCAGTGGTCCGTGCGGGCGATCGCACCGATTATGTCTATTTCGTTTTGACCGGCAGCCTCAAGGTGGTGGTCAGCGACGAGGACGGGCGCGAGGTCATCCTGTCCATCCTCGGGCAGGGCGAACTCTTCGGTGAAATGGGCATGTTTGGCGAACAGCCCCGTTCGGCTTCGGTGGTGGCGGTGGTGGCGGCTGATCTGGTGATGATTTCCAAGCAGGATTTCCGCCAGTTGATGCAGGAAAACTTCGAAGTTGCCTGGCGCATCATGTGCAATCTGGCTGAACGCCTGCGCAATGCGGACCGAAAGATCGAAAGCCTTGCGCTGATGGATGTGTACGGCCGGGTCGCAGGTCTGCTGATCGAGATGGCCGAGGATGTCGATGGCGAGACGGTTGTCGTGCGCAAGATTTCCAAGCAGGACATTGCCAAGATGATCGGGGCCTCGCGCGAGATGGTGAGCCGGGTCATGAAGGACCTCGGCCAGCAAGGGCTCATCGAAGAGACCCCGCAGGGCATTATTCTGCGGGATCGCCTGAGCGAGATCTGAGTATCGAAGCCTGTCTTGAGGCACACCGGCGGGCGCTGGCTGTGTGCCAGTTTGTTTCGCGGGGCAACATCGGGGGCGGCGGGGCCGGCTGATCGCATATAATCGGGGTCCGTCGTTCCTGTCCCGATTGCAGATCCTCCTGATGCTGTCTCGCTCGTCATCCCGTTCCCAGCCCCTGCCCGAAAAAATCTCGCTGTTGTTGCAGGAAGCTCGCTGGCTGATTCTGGGCGTGATGTCGCTCTATATCGGTCTGGTGCTGCTGGGCTACAACAAGGCCGATCCGGGCTGGTCCCACGCCTCTGCGGTATCGCGCGTCAGCAATCCCGGCGGCCGCTTCGGTGCATGGCTGGCCGATCTTCTGCTTTATCTCCACGGCATTTCGGCCTGGTGGTGGTTCGTCTTTCTCGGCTACGCACTGATGTGGGGGCTGCGGCGGATCAAGAAGCAGCTCACGCTTGATCGCCGCTCCTTCTTCTTCGTGTTCGCGGGCTTCCTGGTTGTGCTGGTGACCAGCAGCGCGCTCGAGTTTCTCCGTTTTCATTCGCATGGCGCATCCTTGCCGCTCACGCCCGGCGGCCTGTTCGGCATGGAGTTCGGACAGATCGTGCAGCGCAACTTCGGTTTTACAGGCGGCACCTTACTGTTGCTGGCGCTGATGGCCTCCGGTTTGTCCTTGTTTACGGGCATCTCCTGGCTGTCTGCTGCAGAGCGAGTTGGAGGCCTGGTCGAGCAGGCCGTGCTTGGCACTCAGGCTGCGTGGAAGCGTTGGCAGGACCGCCGTGTTGGTCAGGAGGTGGCCCAGAAGCGTGAAGCGGTGATCGAGACCCGGCGTCGCAAGGTCGAACAGGCGCCACCGCAGCCTCTCCGTATCGAGCCCGCCGTGGTCGAAGTGCCGCGCTCGCCACGGCTCGAGAAAGAACGTCAGCAGAAGCTGTTTAGCGATGTCGGCGAAGGTGCGATTCCGCCGCTGGGGCTGCTCGACCCGCCAACGGTCAATGGTGAGCCGCCTTCGCCTGAGGCGCTTGAGTTTACCTCGCGCCTGATCGAAACGAAGCTGGCCGATTTCGGTGTTGAAGTGAAGGTGCTCGCAGCCTATCCCGGCCCGGTCATCACGCGTTACGAGATCGAGCCCGCCGTCGGCGTGAAAGGCAGCCAGGTGGTGAATCTGGCCAAGGATCTCGCTCGTGCGCTGTCGATGGTGTCGATCCGCATGGTGGAAACCGTGCCAGGCAAGTCATGCATGGCGCTGGAACTGCCGAACCCCAAGCGCCAGACCGTGCGTCTGTCGGAGATTCTCGGATCGCGTGCCTACAACGACATGAACTCACCCCTCACGGTGGCGCTGGGCAAGGACATCGGTGGTCAGCCGGTGGTCGCCGATCTGGCAAAGATGCCGCACCTGCTGGTGGCGGGTACGACGGGTTCGGGTAAGTCGGTCGGTATCAACGCGATGATCCTGTCGCTGGTGTACAAGAGCGAGCCGGAGCGCGTGCGCCTGATCATGGTCGACCCCAAGATGCTGGAACTGTCGATCTACGAAGGCATCCCGCACCTGCTGGCCCCGGTCGTGACCGACATGAAACACGCGGCCAACGCGCTCAACTGGTGCGTGACCGAGATGGACAAGCGCTACAAGCTGATGGCCGCGGTGGGTGTGCGTAACCTTGCGGGCTTCAACAAGGCTGTGGTGGAAGCGCGCAAGAACGAAACCCCGCTGACCAACCCGTTCTCGATCACCCCGGAAAGCCCCGAGCCGCTCGAAACCCTGCCGTACATCGTGGTCGTGGTCGACGAACTCGCCGACATGATGATGGTGGTGGGCAAGAAGGTCGAAGAACTGATCGCCCGTCTGGCACAGAAGGCGCGGGCAGCAGGCATCCACCTGATTCTCGCCACCCAGCGTCCTTCGGTCGACGTCATCACCGGTCTGATCAAGGCTAACGTGCCGACGCGTATTTCCTTCCAGGTGTCGAGCAAGATCGATTCACGCACCATCCTCGATCAGATGGGTGCC
Source organism: Parazoarcus communis (assembly GCF_003111665.1). Taxonomy (NCBI): domain Bacteria; kingdom Pseudomonadati; phylum Pseudomonadota; class Betaproteobacteria; order Rhodocyclales; family Zoogloeaceae; genus Parazoarcus; species Parazoarcus communis. The sequence goes on from NZ_CP022188.1 coordinate 3,330,029, forward strand.
GAGGCACTGCTGGGCATGGGCGACATGCTCTATCTGGCACCGGGTACGGGCCTGCCGGTGCGGGTGCACGGCGCATTCGTGGCCGACGAGGAAGTGCACAAGGTGGTCGATCACCTCAAGCGTCTGGGGCCGCCAGACTACATCGACGGGATTCTGGCCGCGCCCGAGGACGATCTCGAGGCTGCGCTTGGCAGCGGCGGCGAGGGTGGCGACACCGAAACGGATGCGCTCTACGACCAGGCGGTCGAGATCGTGGTCAAGACCCGTCGCCCCTCTATTTCACTGGTGCAGCGACACCTGCGCATTGGCTACAACCGTGCGGCGCGCCTCATCGAACAGATGGAACGGGCGGGGCTGGTGTCGCCGATGGGCAGCAACGGCAACCGCGAAGTGATCGTGCCGCCGAAGGAAGGCGAATGAATATGAAAGCTCTCCAGCTCGCTGCGGCGATGGTGCTGTCGCTCGCAGCCGGTTCGACATTGGCCGCGGACGCGATTGCCCAGTTGCGCCAGTTTGTTTCCGTGACGCGCAGTGCGGAAGGTGAATTCGAGCAGACCGTAATGGCGCGCTCGGGGCGCAAGCCGCAGCAGGCGGCGGGCCGCTTTGCGTTTTCACGGCCGGGCAAGTTCCGCTGGGAATACGAACTGCCTTACCAGCAGCTGCTGGTTGGCGATGGCGAGCGTCTGTGGTCGTGGGACCGTGATCTCAACCAGGTCACGGTACGCCCGATCGGCGATGCGCTGGGCGCTACGCCGGCGGCGATCCTGTTCGGGCAAGGTGATCTGGAGAAGGACTTCATGCTCGGTGAAGGTGGTGACAGCGACGGCCTGTCCTGGGTCGATGCCAGCCCGCGCAAGGCCGAGAGCAGTTTCGAGTCGATGCGCATCGGTTTGCTCGACGGCCAGCTCAAGCGCATGGAGTTGCGTGACAACTTTGGTCAGACCACGCTTATTCGCTTCACCCGCCTGCAGGCCAACCCGGCGCAGGACGCAGGGCGCTTCCGTTTTGTGCCGCCTGCCGGTGCTGACGTGATCGGTACCCCCTGACGCACTGCCGATGAGCGATCTTTTCGAATCACAATCGCCGCCAAGCGTGCCGCTGGCAGAGCGCATGCGCCCGGCCACGCTGGACGAAGTGGCGGGGCAGCGTCATCTGCTCGGGCCGGGCAAGCCGCTGAGGCTGGCTTTCGAATCGGGCAAGCCGCACTCGATGATCCTGTGGGGGCCGCCGGGTGTGGGCAAGACCACGCTGGCGCGCCTGATGGCAAAAGGCTTCGATGCCGATTTTCTGGCCCTGTCCGCGGTATTCTCGGGCGTCAAGGAAATCCGCGAGGCCATACAGCAGGCCCAGGCAGCCAAGGCGCGCGGCCGGCACACGATTCTGTTCGTGGACGAAGTCCACCGCTTCAACAAGTCGCAACAGGACGCCTTTCTGCCCTTCGTAGAACAGGGCCTCGTCACCTTCATCGGCGCGACCACCGAGAACCCGTCTTTCGAGGTCAACTCCGCATTGCTGTCGCGTGCCGCGGTGTATGTGCTCGAGTCGCTTGATGCGGAGACGATGAATGGCCTGTTCGAACGTGCGCGCCTGATCGCCTGCCCCGAGCTTGAAGTGGACGAGGCTGCGCGCGAACGCCTTGTCGGCTTTGCCGATGGCGATGGGCGTCGCCTGATGAATCTTGTCGAACAGATTCAGGTCGCAGCCGAAACGGCCGGTGTGAATCCGGTTGGTGCCGAGTTCGTCGATCAGGCCCTGTCGCGCAACCTGCGTCGTTTCGACAAGGGAGGCGAGGCCTTCTACGATCAGATCTCGGCCCTGCACAAGTCGATTCGTGGCTCGAACCCCGATGCCTCGCTCTACTGGCTGTGCCGGATGCTGGATGGCGGCGCCGATCCGCACTACATCGCCCGTCGTCTGCTGCGCATGGCGGTGGAGGATATCGGCCTTGCAGACCCGCGGGCGCAGGAGATCTGCCTGAATGCCTGTGCAACTTACGAACGCCTGGGTTCGCCCGAAGGCGAGCTTGCGCTTGCCCAGGCCGCCATCTTTCTGGCGTGCGCGGCCAAGTCGAACGCGGTGTACAAGGCCTACAATGCGGCGCGCAAGCATGTGGCCGAGTCCGGTTCGCAACCGGTTCCGCTGCACCTGCGGAATGCGTCGACGCGGCTCATGAAGTCGCTCGGCTACGGCAAGACCTACCGTTACGCACACGACGAGCCCGAAGCCTATGCAGCGGGCGAGAACTACTTCCCTGACGGCATGGCGGCGCCGGGCTGGTATCAGCCGGTGCCACGCGGGATGGAAGCGAAGATCGCCGACAAGCTCGCACATCTGCGCCGCCTGGACGAGGCCGCTAACGCGCGACCCGACCCGGCGCAGTCTTCACGCTGACGACTGCGAAATGATGGATTTGATGCGGAGAGACTCAGTGCGGGAGAGGGTGGTCGGTCATGAACTTCGAGCACAGGTCACGCGCCACCGTGGCCTTGTCGGTTTCGCCACGGGCGTCGGCTTTCTCGATCAGGTCGAGCATGTAACGCGTCAACAGTACGACCCCTTCGGGGGTCTGCACCAGACCGCAGGCCATCTGAGCGGCCGCACAGTCGGGAATGCCTTCATGTTCGGCAATCAAGGCAACTTCGTCTTCAGTGAGATCACAGTAGTCCAGGCAGTCTCGAATGGATAGCATCCTTTACTCCTCCAGTTGTGTGCTGTCTGACGCAGCTTTGTTTCCCCATTCCATTTTATGCTGTGGCGTTTCATTTACAAGAAAATTTACGCTTTGAATGTGTTGTAAGCGATTGTTTTATATAATCAATTTGTGCAGTGTACCATTTTGGTGCAATCTCGAAATTCGCTTTTTGGCCCTTGGCTTAGACGCCTGAGCAACAGCAAGTTCTCAGCTACCCTGTCTAAATATTTGATTCAAAACCGCTTCAGGAATAACCGATGCTCGATATCCAGATGCTTCGCTCTCAGCTCGACGTGGTGGCGGCCCGCCTGGCCACGCGCGGGCTTCAACTCGACACCGCTGCCTTCCTCGCGCTCGAAGAAGAACGCAAGCAACTCCAGACCCGCACCCAGGACCTGCAGGCCCAGCGCAACAGCCTGTCCAAGCAGATCGGCATGCTCAAGGGCAAGGGCGAAGATGCCTCCGCCGTCATGGCCGAGGTCGGCCAGCTCGGCGACGAGCTGAAGCGTTGCGAGCAGGCGTTGCCGCTGGTGCTGGAGAAGCTCAACGACTTCCTTTCGGGCCTGCCCAACCTGCCGCAGGAAAGCGTTCCGGTGGGCGAGGACGAGACCGCCAACGTCGAGGTGCGTCGCTGGGGAACGCCCGCTGCCTGCGATTTCGAGGTCAAGGACCATGTCGACCTGGGCGCAGCCCTCGGTCTCGACTTCGATACCGGTGCCAAGCTTTCCGGCTCACGCTTCACCTTCATGCGCGGCCAGATTGCGCGCCTGCATCGCGCACTTGCGCAGTTCATGCTCGACACGCAGACGGGCGAGCACGGCTATACCGAGTGCTACACGCCCTATATCGTCAATCGCGACGTACTGGTCGGCACGGGTCAGTTGCCCAAGTTCAAGGAAGACATGTTCTGGGTGCTGCGCGGGGGCGACGACGAGAGTCCCGAGCAGTATCTGATCTCGACCGCCGAGATCTCGCTCACCAACAGCGTCCGCGAACAGGTGCAGCCGGTTGATGCGCTGCCGATCAAGCTGACGGCCCACAGCCCGTGCTTCCGCTCGGAGGCGGGCAGTGCGGGGCGCGACACCCGCGGCATGATCCGCCAGCACCAGTTCGACAAGGTTGAAATGGTGCAGGTCACCCATCCCGAACAGAGCGATGCCGCGCTCGAGGAGATGGTCGGTCACGCCGAGGCCATTCTGCAGAAGCTCGAACTGCCCTATCGCGTCATCACCCTGTGTACCGGCGACATGGGCTTCTCTGCCGCCAAGACCTACGATCTCGAGGTGTGGCTGCCCGCGCAGAACACCTATCGCGAGATCTCCAGTGTGTCGAACTGCGAAGCCTTCCAGGCACGCCGCATGCAGGCCCGCTTCAAGAACGCCCAGGGCAAGAATGAACTGGTGCATACGCTGAACGGATCGGGTCTCGCGGTCGGTCGTACCCTGGTTGCCGTGCTCGAAAACTACCAGCGCGCGGACGGATCGGTCGAAGTGCCTGCGGTGCTGCGCCCTTACATGGGTGGTATCGAGGTGCTCACGCCTGGCGCCTGAGCCATCCTGCCTACTCCTGTCGGCTCAAGCGCAGTTGCGGTGAGCCCGACAGGGTGGGGCTGACAACGTGCAGGCGGGTCAGAATGTCGTGAAAGTTGCGCACGTTCTCGGTCATGATGACCGCCTCGCCACCCCGTGCGGGGCCCGACTTCAGGCGCGCCGCATACTCTGGCCGCGACATCAGCGGCAGCACGGACTTCATCTCCCACCACGAAGTTTCATCCTTGCCCAGCCGGCGAGCGATCGCGCGCGCGCCGTTGAAGTGCCCCATCCCCAGGTTGTACGCCGCAGTCGCCATCCACAGGCGGTCGGGAGACGGAATCTCGTCCGGCAACTGGTCCACCATCATTGAGAAGTAGCGGGCGCCGCCCAGGATGCTCTCGCGCGCATCCAGACGATTGCTCACCCCGAGGCGGTCTGCCGTTTCCGAGGTCAGCATCATCATCCCGCGCACCCCGGTGCGTGAGGTCGCCAGCGGGTCCCAGTGCGACTCCTGGTAGGCCATGGCCGCGAGGTAGCGCCAGTCGATGCCGGTCTTCGCTTCGGCATCCTGAAAGTGCTTGAGATAGCGGGGCAGGCGCTCCTGAATGCGGGCAAGAAAGGTGGTGATGTCCTGTTCGTCGAGTCGCCGGACGTGGCCGAAATAGCGATCGGTGATGCGGGCAATCAGGCCGCCCGACTGCGCCTCCTCAATGAAGGTGGCAACGTGCCCGGCCAAGCCACCGTCACCTTCGATCGGCAACGCCCAGGCAACGTGGCTCTTGACGGGCAAGTCGTAGGCTACGGTAAGTTCGGGCGCGATCTGGGCTGCCACGCTGTAATGAACGCGGTCAGTCGCGACGAGGTCGTGCCTGCCTTCGGCGAGCTGGGCGAGCAGCGCCTGGTCGCCCTCGCGTGCGGCGTACTTCGCGGTGAGGGTCGGAACCCGTCTGCGGATGCGGTCGATGGTCTCCGATGACAGCGAGCCCCTGCGCACCGTCACCGTGCGTCCAGCGAGATCGCTTTCACGCGTGATCTCGGGACTCCCCGCTGTGCCGACCAGAACATATTCGACGTCCCGCAGCGGTGCCGACCAGCGCAACGGGAAGCGATCATTGCGCGCGAGCCCGGCTGCAGCCATGTGGGCTTCGCCATTGAGTACCGCATCGATTGCCCGCGCTGCATCAGGGTAGATAACGTAGTGCACAGGCACCCCGAGCGACTCGCCGAGGCGCTCCAGCAGGTCGTGCTCAAAACCCGAGATCGTGCCGTCCTCGTCCTCCCGGTACGAGATCGCATCTATCCGCGTGGCGACCCGCAGCTCGCCCTGCGTCCGGAAGTCGGGCAGGCGGGCTGGCGGCTGGGGCTCACAGGCAGCAAGCAGCAGCGTGGAAAGAAACAGAAGGAAAAGGCGCAAGGGCGTCGTTTGCTCGATGAGGTCGCCGGATTCTGCGCGTAGCCTCTCCGATCTGCAATCAGCCCGTGAGCCGTGCTGCGTTGCGCAATGCTGGTTTGATCGAAGTCATGAAACGGACTCGAGCGAGATGTTAAATTAGCGTTTCATTAAATACCGCTGGAGCCCCCATGTCCAAATCCTTTACCCAGATCACCGGTGACGTTTCTCAAGCCCTTGGCAACCTGCGCTCCGAGATCCCCGACACCATGCAGGCATTCGGCGCCATGTCGAAAGCTGCAATGAAGGCGGGCGCCCTGTCTGCCCTCGACAAGGAACTTATCGCACTGGCGATCGGCGTCTCTTCGCGCTGCGACGCCTGCGTTGGTTTCCACGTCAAGGCGCTGATCCGCCTGGGCGCAACGCGCGAGCAGCTGATGGAAACCCTCGCCGTATGCACCTACATGGGCGGTGGCCCGGCACTGATGTATGCAGCAGAAGCCGTGCGCGCTTTCGACGAATTTTCGCCCAAGGCCTGAAATTCGTTCGAAGCTCTTCACTTTTTTCGCGAATGGTCTATAATCGCGGCCTTCGAGCGGAGAGGTGGCAGAGTGGTCGAATGTACCTGACTCGAAATCAGGCGTAGGTGCAAGCCTACCGTGGGTTCGAATCCCACCCTCTCCGCCAGTTACCCTGATGGCCGTGAAACCCGCGCCAATGCTGGGGTTCAGGAAATTTAGCATAGCCTGATATACCACACGCAGTTACCACACGCCCCACCTGTCTTAGACCGAGTGGGGCTTGTTGTTTCTGGAGGTCGTGCGGGACGTCGAGGCCTTTGTGAAGTGATGCGGGATTTTCCCGGGTCTCTCGTCACAAGGGAGAGACCGGGGATATTCCCCCCATCTGTCCGCAAGGATACTCATCGGAATCCCGATGGTTTTTGCAGGGGTGCCTCTTCACTGGAATTCCAGTGAGGACCGAGGCTCCTTCGGCCTCTCTCTTGCCGAGCATCCCTGGAATTCCAGGGATGCTCTTTTCAATGACCCTCAAGTCCAGAGTTTGAAGTTAATTCCCTGGAATTCCAGTGAGTTTTGTCAGAGACCCTTAACTCCTCACTTCCGAGGAGTAAGGGGTACGTCGAAGCATTGACCTCCCAACTAAATACCCCGAATTCGGGGGAATTTGTCGAAGTAAGTGATGGGGGAATCAGCCCGACTATTTCCAATCTCGGGGCCGGTAAGCACACCAAGGACTACAACGGAACACCCTTCGTCTTCCGCGAGGATGGCTACTTCAACATGACCGCCGCAGCTAAGGCGTTTGGGAAGCGGGTGGATAACTTCTTAGCGAACGTCGAGACCGCAGAATACATTGATGCGCTCCACAAACTGATCCCTGACATTCCAGTGATCACTTCCAAGAAGGGTTACCACACACACCCTACTGTCGGAACCTGGGCACACCCTAAGCTGGCCGTGTTCTTCGCCCGTTGGCTCGACGTCAAGTTCGCTGTCTGGTGCGACATGATGATCGACGACATCCTGACCAAGAAGGCCGAGGTCACGATCACCAAGCCGGAACAGTCGGCTGTGCTGGCGGTGGGACTGCCGGATACCTTGGTCGCCCTGCAGCAGACCATGATGGCGAACCAGCAGATGATGCAGGCCTTGGTCGAGCAATTCGCGGAGAAGGAATGGGTCTGCGTCCGTCGAGGCTCTGGCCTGCACCCCACCACCGGCACTCACCGGAAATCCGGGGATTGACCTCACGCAAGCTGAGGCGCTGTTGATTCAAGTGTTCCTACGAGTACGTTCCCCACCTCGCCCAGAGTTTGAAGTTAATCTCATTGAATTCCAATGAGTTTTGCCAGAGGCCTTGTCCTTGAAAACCAATGAGAAGGTACTCGTGAGTACGTAGCTGCGCTGACTAGTACCGGGAATTACCGGGACAAGGAGCTTATCAAAACACCGGATTCCGGTGATTAAGCCGGAACAGTCGGCTGTGCTGGCAGTGGGACTGCCGGATACCTTGGTCGCCCTGCAGCAGGCCACACAAGAGATCCCCAAGATCGCTTTCTAGCAGTCGACATAGGGTAGCCTGCCTCGGCCCCTGAAAGCGGCTCCTAGGCCTTCTCCGTTGACCGGAAGACGGGTGGTCTGGTCGGATACAGTCCCGGGTGCCACAAGCGGTAGACACAAAGTGTAGGAATGGCTGGAAGGCCTTTAGAGGCTCTACAAGCGGTTTGAGGGTCTTGGAGGTAGGGTGGTTAAACCGAGCGGCTGATCGTCGACTGCAGGTCCACCCAGGTGGACTGGAAGACAATCCAAGGATGGCGAAGACAAGTCAGGATGAAGGGGGAACTATCAGTCCCTACTGCTGGAGAGGGAGGGTGTAGGCGAAGCCGTAATCATCCGACCGGGGAGGCTGACCCCTTTACCCTCTCTTCCATCCCATCAATAAAGAGAGACCATCATTGATTGTCTTTCTCAGTGATGAGGGTGGAAGGTGGCTACAGCATGGGGTGACGGATCGGAGATCCGTCCTGAAGGCGGTCATGCTGAAGGACACTTACAGTCCCACTTTTATTCGATCTCTTTCTTCATAAAGGGCGCACTTGATTAAGTGACTGTTTTTTAATGATTCATGCCCTCAAAAAATGAGGGGATTACTCAGCATCAGGCAGCCTCTCGCCGCGCCTCCTGCTGGGCCTGTCGTCTGAGTCGGATACGGTCGAACTTCGTCAGCGCGGCAGCATACTCACCGTGGACCGTCCCCTTGGTGGTCTGGCCTCGTATCCACATGAAGTCCTTTGTCGGCACCCACTCACCGTGCGGGGTTTGTTCAACGATCCCGCCTTCAGCCAGCTTCGGAATCAGTCGGCGGACGTTGTCGGGCCTCCTGTCGAGCATGAAGGCGTACCACTTGCACAGCTGGTCCATGCCGGGAGTGAAGGCACCTCGTCCGTTTCGGAAGCTGAGAACGAACTCGGCAAACTGTCGGACCTCATCCCTGAGCGCTGCCAAGGCTCTCTCCCGCCTCATACGTGCGTCCGCTCGAATCTCCTTCACGCCCAGCTTGCGGACCTCTTCAGCGGTCAGGATCTCGCCTGTGGATGTGTCGACATACTCGGTGACCTGCAACCGTCTGCGAACAGGGGCGACCGTGAGAATCTGGAGGTGGTCAAGGTGGGAAGTGCTCGTGTCGTGCATCTCGGGTTCCTCAAATAGAAAAACCCCGAAGACCTTTCGATCTCCGGGGCTGCTTGGTGTGTGGTGTCAGTTGGTGGTGTCTTGCTCTGGTCGGGTCCAGCCGTGCATAGGCGACCACACCAGACCTGCTGCCTTCCTCCGCTTGTGGGTCTCTATGTAGTGGCTTAGGCGACTCTTCGGAGGCGGGTCAATGGGCTTCATCGGCTTGATCTTCGGGTGATGCGAACAGATGTGCACTCCCCGTCCGATGTTGTCCCGCGACCAGTTACCTCCGGTTCTGATACCGGGGACCAGTCGTCTCCCGCATAGCTGACAGATCGGGTTACCGTCTTCGTTGAACTTCGGCGGGGCTGGCATCACCCCCGGCGGGATCTCGTCTTCGTCTTTGCGGCTCATCTTGGGCACCCCTACGGATCGGGACGAAAAAAAGTCCCCCTACCGGATCACCGGCAGAGGGACAACTTCCACGAACGTGGATGGCAAGAAATCAGATCAGCTTGAGTCTTCGAGCGTTGGACAGGCTCATCGGCGGATAGCCGGGGATGTCGACATACTCCCGACCTGCAGGAGTCTTCTTCATCGTCACCCCTTCGGGCAGCTTCGGCTGGAACCTACCGGACTTCATGAACTGGTCGGCAAGATCCCGGTAGTAGGACTTGTCGCCCGTCTGGAGGTGTCGGAGGTAGCCACCGATTGACCGGTGTCGGTCGACGTTGTCCCGCTCGAACTCCCAGACCTGCTCAGGATCGAGACCCATCGAGGACAGGAAGTCGTCCGCTTGTGCCTTGTAGCGGTCGAAGCAAGCGTCGATGTTCTGTTGCAGGGTCTCGGGACTCACGCCTTCAGCGATGGCGACCGCCTTCAGTTGAGACTCGGCGCTCCCCGAGAGGTAGGCAGCGGCAGCGGTCATCGGGTCAATCCTTGCTTCCCTGAAGGATGCGTCAAGGTCGGTCAGGAAGGCTGCGGTCTCACTGTCGGGAGCATCGAAGTGGTTCTCCTCGTAGGCCTTCTGTTCCGCTTCCGACTTCTGCTCGGCTTCCGCTCGGATCTCATCCTGGGACACTTCACGGTAGGATCCATCGGCCTCCTGTCGGACGATACCGGCAGCGATAGCAGCCCTGATCGGCATCTGTACCCGACCGACAGTGATCCGTGTCTCAGGCGTCAGTGTCCTTGCGCGTCCGCCTCCCGGCTTCTGTGCAGTGGCAAAGACTCCGGTCGCGTCATAGTCGGGAACGAGGTCAGCCTCGGACCACGTAAGTCGCTCGTAGGACTGGACATTGATCTCGGGGGCTTCGGCCTGCTGAATGTCGCTCATCGATGGTTACTCCTCGTCCTTCTTGGGGATCTGGCAGTAGGCCTGCGAGGTCAGCATGATTGCCAGACGCACGAAGGCGGACTTGTTCATGGGAAAGCCCGACTTGATCAGGGAGTCGACACCCTTCTGAAGGGCTTCGTGTTCCTCTGCCGACAGGTGGAGACCAAGGTGGTGGGCCTTCTTCTCTGTCGAGAGGACAGGGGCGATCTGGATCGGACGCGGTTTAACCGGCCCAAGCAGGGCGCACAGTTTTTCGTGAGGTGTGGTGTGCATTTGGTGTCTCAATGAGTTACGGGAGGAGGTCTGCCAGTCGGACTGGCTTCTGGTCTTCAGGGTCGGCAATGAAGGCCGGGATCTGATGGATCAGGCTCTCGGTCTTGCCGAGGACGTCGGGGATCTTCTTCGGGTGGACATGGAAGACCACGCGAGGCAGCGGACTGGATTCAAGCCACTGGCCGGTCTGTGAGGCGATACGAACGCCGTCCTGCGATATTTGAACTGCCTTGCTCACACCATCAGGGGTGCAAGCGATGCGGACAGCCCAGATCGAGAAGGACTTCGGGTTTTGATAGGTCAGCTGCCGGTGGGAGTCTCGAAAGCTCATGGGAGGACGTCTGCCAGTAGCTTGCCGTCGTCGAAGGCTCGGACTTGGGACAGGTAGCTGTCGGTCGCACCGGCACCGAGGAGGATCGAGCCGATCTGCTGGTCGACCTTGAGATAGACGGTCGGGATCTCGGCAGCGTTGAGACCTCGGTCGCTCTTGAGGGCTTGCCGGTTGGCATGGCCGGAGATCTTGCCGGTGTGGTCTGAATAGAGGGTGACCAAGTAGGCCGAAAGGGATGCGGGGTTCTGGAAGTGGAACTTACGGAGGGACATTGCGTGGTCCTTGAGGAGTTGAACTGAAAAAAGGAACAGGCTCAACCGACCGTTTCCCAAAGCCCAGAATGCGAAACAGGGGCGCACATTGAAGTGCAACCCCTGAATCGACACACACCAAGGAATGGAGCAACGTCAGTAAGCCAGTACAGGAAAAAGTGTCTCCTGCATTAAAGCCACTTCTACGAACGTGCAGTCATCGTGTAGCTAAACTGCAGTTTCAGTTTTCAGATACGTGTAGAGCGTCTCTCGGCTGATCCCGAATTCCTTCGCCAGTGCAGCCCTGTTCCTGCCTCCGTTCTCTTTGTCTCGGGCCAGCAGCTGGGCCACCTTGGTGTCATCCAAGGCCTTCTTGCGTCCCTTATAGACACCCTTGGTCTTCGCAATGGCGATCCCTTCGCGCTGACGCTCTCGGATCAGCTCCCGCTCGAACTGTGCGACAGCCCCCAGCATCGACAGCAGGAGTTCTGCCATCGGGTTCTTCTCCCCGGTGAAGGTCAGCCCCTCCTTCTGGAACTGGACAACGACACCCCGACCGGTCAGCCCCTTCACGATGGACCGTAAGTCATCAAGGTTCCGGGCTAGTCGATCCATCGAATGGACGACCAAGGTGTCACCCGCTCGGACGTGTGCCAGTGCTGCCTGAAGTTGGGGGCGCTCGGTGTCCTTGCCGCTGGCCTTGTCTGTGAAGACGAGATCGACGACAAGCCCGTCAAGCTGGCGGTCTGTGTTCTGGTCGACCGAGGAGACCCGGATGTATCCGACAGTCTGGCCCTTGGGTGTCTGGTTGGTGTTCATGGTGTCGCCTCCTGAAAGTGTCAGGATAGACTCTAAGACCCACAAATCAGAGTGTCAAGCAATGGCAGAACAGACCCTAGATACACACATTAGAGCGCAGTGTCTGACGTCAGGTTAGGGTGTAGCTCAAACGGACAGTGTGTCCCAGGTTGGAGAGGTGCTGCTGTTCCCGGCTGGGCTGGACGAGAGGTCGCAGTCGGTCCTGCTGCCGGTAGGCCTAGGAAAAGGAGGGGTGCCGCTGGAAGGGGGCTACTGGGCCGCCGGGGGGTAACTGGAAATCCGCGCTGGGGAAGATATGGTCACGGAAATTTTCAGGAAAAACGAAAACTTCGCGAAAAAAAGGGCCTGTATATAGGCAAATATTGAGATTGACACACAAGGCGGAATCTTAACTTGCTGTTTACATTGAAATTAATTCATTTGCGCAATTGACTTTCAGACGGTACGCTTGATGTGCTCCGTGCAGTGGGGCACGGTAGTCAGTCGAAGCCCACAAGGCCCAACACTGAATTCAACCGAGCATAAGGAGAAAGCGAGATGACGGAGATTATTGTCGTCTTGAAACTGCTTGCTGCACTAATGAGTGCAACAGGCAAATGGCTCCTGACTGCCACCCACTTGCTGGTAGAACTTCAGCAAGTGTTGGAGGTGTTGGCGCACCTCCTTGGTGGCATCAGGTAACTTCACACTTTACTTCCCCAACCCCGGCCGTGATGGCCGGGGCTCCTCTTGGTAGCAGGGCGCTACCAGTTGACACATTACGGACCCGACCTTCGGGCGTCAACAGAGATTGCCGTAAGCCTAGTGTTTACGTGAAGTCCTTGAGCTTCGCGAACGAACAACAGGGCATTACTTTGCAGAGTCCTTTGGATAACTGACCTTCTCCAGTGCCTCTCGCATCACTTCCAAGTTGGCCCCTCCAGAGTACAGCCCATATGTGATGCGTGGCTTGTCGTGTCCGACAATGTCTGCCGTCAGGTTCTCACTCACTCCTGCGTTCTCCAGCAGGGTGACGACGGTCTTCCGTATCGAGTGGAAGACCTGCTTCTCGCCATACCCTGAAGCGTCCTTCAGTCGCCCGAAGCGTTTCCCGACAGCGTTGGACCGGTCGTTGTACTTGTTGAACGTCAGGCCCGACAGGAGGTAACCGTCGGTCGACTCCTTCTTCAACCTCTCGACCGTGTCTATCAGTGATGAGTGGATCGGAATGGTCCTCACCCCTGCGGAGGTCTTCGAGTCGGTGATCTTCAGGAAGTCGAGACCAACATCCGAGGCCTTGAGGGAGCAGATCTCCTCGATTCGTGCGCCGGTATAGGCACCGATCAGGATTAGGTCGGCCAGCTGGTGGTCCTTCTTCTCGGTGGCCTTCTGATGGAGCTTCATGACGTCTGCAGGATGGAACGGTATCCAGCCATTCTTGGAGGAGGTCTTGCTCCGCTTCGACTCCTTGGCGAAGGAGGGGACAACGAACGGTGAGTCACTGTCGGCGGATACTTCCTGTGTCTCCTGCAGGTATCGCCAGAAGTTCCGACAGAACCCGACAATGCGCCGGATGGAGGAGGGGGACAGTTGCTCTGGTCCTGTCGACAGTCCTTCAAGCCACTTGCGGACGGACTTCCGGTCCAGCCCCTCGGTGGTCGGAAACTTCTCGACCATGCGACCGACGTCTTTCACCATCTGATCGATTGTCTTCGGTTCCAGCTGCAGGCCTGCCTTCCACTCGGGAACAATCAGAGCCAACGCTCGGCGCTGCCCTGAGGCGATGTCGTAGAACTGCTTGGCGGTCTGGAAGCCTTTCACCGGTTCGACAACGGTCTCGACATGCTCCAGTAGGATGGACTCTGCAAGATCCTTGTCGTCGTATTGCTCGACACTTCGTCGCCAGTTCATGGCTTCGTTCAGGAAGGGATCAGACGTCCCTCTTGCTTGGGCAATCTCGGCTTTCCACTTGGCGACCACGATTGCCGCTCGGCTCTCAGCGGTCCTCTTGTCGGTTGTCTGGAGGGACTGGAACAGCTTCGACTTGCCCAGCTGAAAGCGGACATCTTCGGGGACATGGAGCGTTGCATACCAGACGTTTCGACGCTTCTCGATATTCGGCATTGCAGTGATGAATAGGTCTCGGGAGTGGTGAAGTTACCACACGGAGTTACCACACGCTATGCCTCTGAAAGCCCAGAAATACCGTGGTTGTTGGGCTTCAGGGTCGAAGTGCGGAGTGTCCCACCCTCTCCGCCAAGTACTGAACAATGACGCGCCTTTTGGCGCGTTTTTGTTTTCTACCCGCCTAAGAACCCGCCAAACTGCACGCGCCTTGCGCGCACTGGCGCATCAGCGGCACCCAACAAGAAAAGCCGGGTTTCCCCAGCCTTGTCGATCACACGCCCGCTAGCTCCGCTTAGTACTCATTGATTGTACAGTCCTGCGCGTCGAGCATCGTGCCCAGGCGCATCAGCTGTTCGTGTTCGAAAGGGAAGTTCCCAAAGTTTCGGAATCTTCCAGCAGGGCGAGAAGGTCCTTGTTGCTCATGCCTTCAAACGTATTAGTTGGTCGTGTTGCGTTAGCGCACATTCGGAACGCATTTGTTAGCAACTCCTCACCCCCGGAGGGGGATGGACCAAGCCCACCAGCACCCTCGCCCCCTTCCTGCGGTGTGCCCCCGTCGCACGGACTGTCCCCAGAACGAGCCGTTAAGCTCTTTACACGATAGCGGTATCTCGATTTATGATGTTGGCGACACTCATTAAATGTCGCGGGGCATACTGTGCGCATCTTCATTCTCGCGGTTTCGGGAATCATATTCCTGTCCGCACCGGCCTCTGCACAAGTGTTTAAGTGTGTGGAAGATGGGTCGGGAAAAATCGTCTTTTCTGACGTGCCGTGTCATGGAAAGACCTCGGGCCGCCCTGTTGATGCCAGTCCCAATACTATTGACGCATCAGGCAGTCGAGAGCAAGCACTGCGCCGGGAGGTTCAAGAACTCCGAGAACGCATGAACAAATATGAATCGGCGTCTCAGGCTAGCCGCAGTCCATCTGATCAGCAGTCGCCAAGAATCGACTCTCGCGCCTGCGAACAAGCGCGGCGCTCATACGACATTGAGGCGGGTTCTTTGATGCAGAACAGGGCTGCCATCGAGGCAAAACGGTCAGCGATGTACGGTGCGTGTGGGATGCGAGAACCGACTCGAATCGAGATCAGAAACGAATACCGTACATTAAGATCGCGGTAGCCCTAATGCTGCCGAAGGTCTAGAGCCTGTTCATTTTTGGCTGAAGATCAGGCCGATTTCTGGATTTTATTTGATGCAAAAGTAAAAACGATGTACGAAAGCATCAAATTTAGAAGGTTTTTTTTTCGAGAGTGCTAGCTTAATGCTATTTCACTGACATGCCCCGATTCTTCGTGCCACGGCGTCAAGTCACTGGTAACTTTGCCGGACGTTTATACTAAGATCTGGGAGTTCTCCTGCAGAACTGCTCCGATGCACGCTATTCCTCGCTCTGCTCGGGCATGGCGAGCAGTGCCTCGAAGGCGAGTGCGGCTGGGCTCACTGGCCGGTGTGGAAGGCGGAGCCGATAGAGCTGTCGTAGGACAGGACCCGTATTGGGTACGTGACGCCGCACTCTGCCCAGCGCCAACGCATCGCGAGCGCAGATTCGTGGCACTACTCCAACGCCGACACCGGCCCCGACTGCTTGAACGATTGCCTCGTTGCTTCCAACTTCAATGATAGCGCCGGCGGTAGTGCCGATGCGAAGCAGCAAAGCCTCCGTGGCATCACGACTGCCCGAGCCGCGCTCGCGCATGATCCAGGTCGCGTGTTGCCCGAAGGCCAATGGATCAAGATCTGTATCCAGGGGGAAGTCGCGTGGTGAGATCACAATCATTTCCTCACTGCGCCATGGCCGGGTCTCAACCCGGTCATCATCGATGACACCTTCAACCAACGCAACGTCGATGCTGCAGTGGAGCAGATGCTCTGCTATCTGTTGAGTGTTCGCTGCTGTGACCTGCAGTGTGATGGCCGGGTGCCGTTCGTGGAAACGGCGCAGAAAGGGTGGAAGCCAATAGCTTGCGATCGTCGTGCTAGCACCGATTTTCAGATGGCCACGGTTAAGGCCGTTGAACGTGCGTACGGCCTCGTCGGCTTCTCGCTCCAGTGCAAACAGGCTGTGTCCGTATTTCAGTAAAACCGCACCCGCCTCGGTCGGCTCGAAGAAGCGCCCCCGCCTTTCAAGCAGCACGGTATCGAGCTGAAACTCCAACTCGCGCACCGACTTGGACGCGGCGGGCTGGCTGATACCGAGCGACTCTGCCGCACGCGAAAAGCTGTTCTCATCGACGACGCGAACGAAGACCTTGAGCAGATGGAGATTCATGCATAACCCCAGGGAATGAGAAGTTCACTTTTAGTGTCTATGGGAATCTTAGACTGAGCGCTATGGTTATGGCCATACCGAATAGCCATATCTCATCCAGATGAACATTACTGCACTGCTACGCCCAGTCATCCACCCTGGTCTGCTGACTTGTATCGTGCTTGCTGCTTGTGCGGCACAACTTGCTGCCATGCCCGCTTTCAGCAGCCACGGGCTTGGTTGGCTGCCGCTGGCGATTGCGCTCGGTATGCTGGTCGGGAACCTGTGGCCAGCACTGGCCCGGTCGGGCGGCTCGGGGTTGGCACTTGCCCGCGGGACGGTGATGCGGGCAGGTATTGCCTTGTATGGGCTCAAGCTTGGCCTGGCAGACCTCTCAGCTGTGGGGTGGAAGGGCTTGGTATTGGCTTTGGTTATCGTGTCGTCGACGTTGTTGCTTGCGCGCCTGGTGGGGCGTCGGCTGGGACTGGACCCCACGCTTGCGATGCTTATTGGTGCCGGCAGCGCAATTTGTGGTGCTGCAGCCGTTGCGGCGGCCGACGGTGTACTGAACGCCCGAGCGCGGCATGTAGCGTCTGCTGTTGCGTCAGTCGTGATTTGCGGCACGCTGGCGATGTACCTGATGCCGCTGCTCGTCCCGTTGGTCCATTTATCGGGTGCCGCCGCCGGGCAGTGGATCGGACTGACCGTGCACGAACTTGGTCATGTAGTCGCCGCCGCTGCGATGGTTGGGGCCGATTCGGATAGCGCGGCTTTGGTGCAGAAAATGCTGCGGGTGATGTTGCTCGCGCCTGCGGTTCTATGGATTGCCCTGCAGAACGGTCGTAGTGAGGGCAAGGCCAGCAGCAGAATTCGCCTGCCTACATTCTTGTGGGTTTTCCTTGGAGTGCTACTGCTAAACCTTGGCGGATTGGTTCCTGAGGTTTGGCGCCAGACTGGAGCGCTGCTGGCAGATGCACTTTTGGCGGTGGGGCTGGTTGCTCTCGGTATGGTGACTCAGTTCGCCGATGTACGTGCGGGTGGTGCCCGGGTTTGGGTGCTTGTCCTGCTGCTATGGGGCTACCTGATGACGGCAGGTTTGGTGCTCATAAAGCTGACGACTTAGTTGGAAGGACCTTGTTTGTGGTGCATGGGCGTTCGCGCTGCACCAATGAAGGGTGTCACGCATACCGCATCTCTCTACCACGAATAAAAAAGACAAATGTAAACAGTGGATTGGTGGGGTTCTCCCCGTTCTGAGTTAGGGCACATATCTTGCTCAGCCTGTTATGACAGGTTATGAGCGCCGTGTCGGTCCGATGCGGATGGAATCCCTAGTTTCAGGAGTCTGATGTGGAGTCGCTACAAATGTTGCTTGGTCATCATTCCCCGGCTACCTGGGTGATGATTCTGATAGCAGTCATTGCTGGGGGGATTGTTCGAGGCCTGACTGGTTTCGGTGCGGCGCTGCTGATGGCTCCACTGTTTAGCCTGGTGATGTCTGCACGCGACACGATGTGTCTTATCACGGTTCTGAGCTTGTTTCCACTGAGCCCGAGCAGCATGCGCCTTGCCAACGACGAAATGGATGCTTCGGTTGTATGGCCGCTGACGCTGGCAGCCACTGTCGCCCTCGCGCCGGGCGTATGGCTAGGCAGTTGGGTGCCGGGAGAGCTGTTTGGTCCCGTGATCGGGGCTGCGGTGATGGCGAGCGCTCTGGTGCTGATGTCCGGTGTCCGGTTACCGAATATCCGTTCACGCCTGTCTTCGTCGGTGGTTGGTCTGCTGAGCGGTCTGCTAACTGGGTTTAGTGGTGTTGGTGGACCGCCTGCCATCCTCTATCTAATGGGGATCGAGCCGAACTCATATCGAGCACGTGCAAATTTCGTGATCTTTTTTGCTGTTTTGTATCCGGTGTCATGCGTCCTTCTGGTGCTCACGGGCGTAATGCCGTTCTCGATCCTGATTGCTGGCATCGCCCTTTTCCCTCTCTTTCATATTGGTGGGTGGGTTGGGGTAAAGATGTATCAGAGGATCTCACGTCACTTTCTCCGCCGAATCGTACTGATTCTTCTTTTGCTCGCTGGTGGGATTGCGGGGATTCCGTTTATGTACAAATTGATCGTTCTGATCGACGTAAAAATCTGGCCGACTTGAGATTTGAATCCAGTTGTGGTGCGTGTCGCACCGTAGCAGTGCACGTGATTAAACGATAAATAGACTGCAACATTAGATAGAAATAAAAAACATAACGAAAACAACAGCTTAAAATTAATTGTGCGGTGCGAAAAACTGGCACCGGTTTTGCTAGTTAGAACTCGTCATAACAGGTTGTGTGGTTTAAGGAATCAATATGTCTCAAGCGAAGAAAGTGCACCGAGGTTCGGCCGGAGATGGCAGTGCAAGTGGTGTAACCGCGATTTCACCTGTTCCGCTTCATACGCAGATACGTGAGGTATTGAGGCGTCAGATTCTTGATGGAACCTATCCGCCGCATTCGCAGATGCCATCAGAAAGCCAGATGATGAACTTGTTCAGTGTGAGCCGGATCACCATTCGTCAGGCGTTGGGAGATCTGCAAAAGGAAGGCCTGATCTTCAAGGTTATGGGCAAGGGAAGTTTTGTTGCGAAGCCCAAGGCATTTCAAAGTCTTTCGCGCCTGCAGGGATTTGGTGAAGCGATGTCGCCGTCGGGTTATGAGACTTATTCACTCTTAATGAGTGCGCGGGAAACCGAGGCCAGCATAGTCGTTGCACAACAGTTCTCTATCAAGCCTGGCACTCAGGTGTTTGAAATACAGCGATTGCGCTATCTGAATCGGGAGCCGATCTCAGTTGATGTCAGCTATTTCCCCATCGACATCGGAAGGCGTCTTGTACAGGAAGACCTGGCTGCGCGCGATATTTTCGTGATTCTGGAGAACGATTTCGATTTGAATCTCACTCATGCCGATCTCCAGATCGAGGCAATTTGCGCTGATGAATCTCTAGCGCGTCATCTGGGTATTGCTGAGGGTTCGCCGTTGCTGAGAATGGAGCGCATGACCTACGCCGGCGACGTGCCTGTGGATTTCGAGTTTCTTTATTACCGCGGCGATGCCTTCCAGTATCGACTGCGTATCGACAGAAGTTAAATGCAGGACCCAATGCACTGCTTCGCCTGATCACCGAAGCATTGCAAGTAGTGAGGTTAGTAAGGCACTCCCAACCCCAAGGAGCAATCATGAAAAGAATCGATATGGAATTCGACCTGGTGGTGATCGGTGGTGGCACCGGTGGCCCGATGGCGGCAGTAAAAGCAAAGGAAAAGAACCCGAATCTGAAGGTCTTGCTGATTGACAAGGCTCACGTCAAGCGTAGCGGGGCTATCTCGATGGGCATGGACGGCCTTAACAATGCTGTTATTCCCGGGCATGCAACGCCGGAGCAGTACGTTAAGGAAATTACGATTGCCAACGACGGCATTGTCGATCAGGAGGCGGTGATGGCCTATGCCGCCAACAGTTTTGACATGATTCAGGAGCTTGATCGTTGGGGGGTGAAGTTCGAGAAAGACGAGACCGGCGACTACGCCGTGCGCAAAGTCCATCACCTCGGCAGTTACGTATTGCCGATGCCTGAAGGGCATCACATGAAGCGGATCCTCTATCGACAGTTGAAACGGGCCAGAGTCGAAATTACGAACCGCGTAGTCGTTACCCGTCTGCTGACTGGTACGGCGGGCGAGGTTGTTGGTGTAATGGGATTCGATTGTCGCACCGCAGATTTTTACGTAATCCGCTGCAAGGCAGCTGTCATCACCACCGGCGCTGCAGGTCGGATCGGACTACCCGCGTCGGGCTACCTGATGGGTACCTACGAGAATCCGACCAACTCCGGTGATGGTCATGCCATGGCTTACCACGCTGGTGCTGCGCTGGCTAACCTTGAGTGTTTCCAGATCAACCCGCTGATCAAGGATTACAACGGTCCGGCCTGTGCCTACGTTACCGGACCGTTCGGCGGCTACACCGCCAATGCCAAGGGCGAGCGCTTCATTGAGTGTGACTACTGGAGCGGTCAGATGATGCTCGAGTTCTATAAGGAACTGCAGAGCGGCAACGGTCCGGTCTTCCTCAAACTGGACCACCTCGCTGAGGAGACCATCGGAGAGATCGAACACATCCTGCATTCCAATGAGCGACCCAGTCGCGGGCGCTTCCACGAGAACCGCGGCAACGACTATCGCAAACAGATGATCGAGATGCATATCTCGGAAATCGGCTTCTGCAGTGGTCACAGCGCATCTGGAATCTGGACAAATGCACGTGGGGAGACCTCGGTCCCTGGTCTCTATGCTGCAGGTGACTGCGCGAGCGTGCCACACAACTACATGCTTGGGGCATTCGTCTACGGGCGGATCTGTGGCCATAACGCGGCCGAGTACTGCGGGGAGACTCCGGCTGCCGCGGTGGATGAAGCTGCTGTTGCTGCAGAGCGTGCAAGGGTGGTTGCGCCGCTTGAGCGTACAGATGGCCTGACGCCGTTCCAGATCGAGTACAAGACCCGCCGCCTGGTCAATGACTACCTGCAGCCACCCAAGATTACGCAGAAGTATGAGATCGGTTTGCGCCGCTTCGACGAGGTACGTGAAGACGCAGAGGCCATGGTGGCGACCAACCCTCACGAACTGATGCGGGCAATGGAGGCTTACTCGATCATCGATTGCGCCGAAATGGCTGCACGTTCGTCGATGTTCCGTGAAGAGAGCCGTTGGGGCCTCTACCACCACTGTGTGGATCACCCTGAGCGCGATGACGAGAACTGGTTCTGTCATACCTTGCTGAGTAAGGGTGATGACGGTCGGATGACGATGCGCAAGAAGGCCGTCGAGCCATACATCGTTGCCATCGACAAGGAAGAGCGCGATGCGTATCAGCGCCTGCGTGTAGAGCGTAAAGCCGAAGCCGCCTGAGCGGATACCCCCGACCCAAGTACAGAGGATAAAGACATGAGCATTGCTACGACCCTTACCCAGGCACCGGTCATTGTGCACGAAGACAAGTGCATCGCCGAGAAGGGCTGCACCGTTTGTGTGGATGTGTGTCCGCTCGACGTGCTGGCCATCGATATGGTCACGAAGAAGGCATTCATGAAGTTCGACGAATGCTGGTATTGCCTGCCGTGCGAAACGGACTGCCCCACCGGAGCAGTCGAGGTCAGCATTCCCTATCTGCTGCGCTGAGGAGCCGACCATGACGATGAGCGTGAATTCCATGACCGAGCGTCTTGCAAGTGCCGATGCCGAGGTACGCCGCCTTGCGGTCATTGATCTGCCGTATAGCGACGAAGACGAGATTGTTCCGTTCTTGCTACCGTGCCTGACCGACAGCGCGGCGGAAGTACGCGCCGAGGCAGTACGTGCGCTCGAAGGCTTCGAAGAGCCGGAGGTCGTTGCTGCGCTCGCGGCCCGCCTGCTCGATGAGGACGTTGCGGTGCGCGACGCTGCTGGCGAAGTCCTGGCTGAACTTAAGGACAGCGCCTCGGCCGAGTATCTGCTGCCCTATCTGGTTGGCCAGTCCGCGGTTGTTCGCATGCTTGCGTTTCGTGCGGTGCGAGCATTGCGCGTGAGCGAAGCATTTGAACCGGCACTGGCTTCACTGCGCGACCCAGACCCAGGCGTGCGACGAGAGGCTGTGGGGGTGCTTGGTTACCTGCGTCGGCAAGAAGCCGTTGGTGATCTCGCTGAAGTGGCCGCTCACGACCCAGATGCAGAAGTGCGCCGAATTGCGGTGGGAGCGCTTGGCTACACCTCTGAGATCAGCGTCTTGCCGGCATTGACGCGGGCGCTGGACGACAGCGCCTGGATGGTGCGCGACGAGGCGGCCCAGACTATTGGCAAGCTCGGGCTGGGGCCAGCGATTCCCGACTTGGTCAAGGCCATGGACGATGCTTACTGGCAGGTACGGGTCAAGGCCGCGCGCAGTCTCGGGTTGCTCAAAGCGGTGGGAGCTCTGCCCGCATTGGTCGATGCACTGTCGCACTCGATCAGCAACTTGCGCAAGGAGGCTGCCATTGCGCTTGGAGAGATCGGTGATCCGCGTGCGATTCCCGCGCTCGAAAGAACGCTGGACGACCCGGATCCTGATGTGCGCAAGCTATCCCGTCTTGCGCTGACGGCAATCGGTCTGGCCTGTAAATAGGAGCGCACCGAGATGACCTTTGTCGTTACCGAAGCCTGCGTGCGCTGCAAGTACACCGACTGTGTGTCCGTATGCCCGGTGGATTGCTTTCATGAGGGGCCGAACTTCCTCGTCATCAATCCTGACGGTTGTATCGATTGCGGCGTGTGTGTGCCTGAGTGTCCGATTGGAGCCATCTACGATGCGGCCGATCTGGCGCCGGACCAACTTGAGTTCATTGAGATCAATGCCCGTCTGGCAGCCGAGTGGCCAGTAATCACTGATGCGCGCGAACCAATGGCCGATGCCGAGGTTTGGGCGGAAGTGAAGTCCAAGCGGCAGTTCCTCGATGAAAGCGCAGTTATCTGAACACATCGATTCACCAACCCCAGCCCCAACTCCAAGAAACCCGTATCTCCCCAACAGATTCACTGGAAAAGGACGCACAAACATGAACGCACATTCCAGCAACACGGTGACTAAGAAGAAGGCCTACTGCAACCTCCTGGGTGTTTTTGCCCTTGGGTGTGTGCTTTCGATGCCCGCCGTAGCCGAAGTAGTCACAATCGGCATCGGCACGCAGAACACGACAACCAATACTGTGACCGGTGGCATTGTGCTTAAGGAGCTTGGTCTGCTCGAAAAGCACCTGCCGAAGACCGGCAAATACAAGGATACGCAGTTCAAACTTGAGTGGCAGAACTTCTCGTCAGGGCCTCCGGTCACCAACGGCATGGTAGCCAATACCCTGCAGATCGGAATGATGGGCGACTATCCATTGCTGGTGAATGGAGCAACTTTCCAGAACGGCAACGGCACCAAGAGCAGGTTGGTTGCATTGATTGCCTACAATGCCGATGGCGCTGGCAACGGGGTGGTGGTGCATAAGGACTCCCCGTACTACGAGTTGGCCGACCTCAAGGGCAAGAAGCTCTCGGTTCCTTTCGGCTCTGCGGCTCATGGCATGCTGCTCAAGGCGCTTGAGGACAAGGGCTGGAAGGCGGAGGATTTTGAGCTCTCAAGCCAGAGTCCGGAAGTCGGTACATCCAGCCTGCAGGAGCAGCGAATCGACGGGCACGCCGACTTCGTACCGTTTGCGGAGTTGCTGCCCTACCGCGGTTTCGCTCGCAAGATCTTCGATGGTGTGGAAACAAAGGTACCCACCTTCCATGGTGTGGTCGTGCGCGAGGATTTCGCGACTAAGTACCCCGAGGTCGTGGTGGCCTACATCAAGGCATTGATGGAGGCGAATGAGTGGGTGCGCAAGAACCCCGTGGAAGCGGCTACCAAGATTGCCGAATGGACCCGGGTCGAGAAGGAAGTGGCCTACATGTTCCTTGGACCCTCGGGTGTTCATACGCTCGACCCAACGATCAAGCCAAAGTGGATCGAAACTGTTAAGTACGATCACGGCGTACTGGACCGCATGGGTCGGGTGAAGGCGTTGAATGCTGATGCCTGGGCTGACGAGACTTATGTGCGACAGGCCTTCAAAGAGCTTGGATACGACTACGACAAGCAACGCGCGAGTTTTGCCAACTACGAAATCAGTGGCACCGATCCGCTGTGCGGCGGCAAGATCGAACGTCCGCGTGAAGCGGGTGAGGTCTGGATCGATGGCGACGGCATTACTGCTTACAAGTCGGCTGGCTGCACACTGGCAGCAGTGAAAAAGGCCGGAGCGGAGGGTAAGAAGGTTGGCGTCGCGTTTGTGTTCGACTACACCACGAAGATTAAACTCTTTGCAGATAAGGCGTTCTATGCGCTTGGCACCAAGGATGGCAAGCCGGTAATCGTACCCTTCTTGCTCAAGAAAGATGCCGAGACCCATGCCTCAGCTAACGGTGGCAAGGTAGGCAGCTATGAAGACGCTCTTGCCCTTGCTGTAGTAGGGGGCTGAGCCATGTCCTCCGCAATCAGGATGAGATCGCTTGCCGATCCCCAGGTTGCGGGCTGTACTGCCGCGGAGTCGGCAGTACAGCCCGCGGGCCCCCGCGTGGTAGAGGACTCCACGAGCTCGCCGCTGGCAATCAAGCTCATCGATACTGGTTCTGACCAGGCCGATGTGCAAACCAGTGTCCCGCCCATGGTCCGGGGAGGCATGAGTGGCAAGCTGCGTGTTCAGATCGGTTCTCTGATGCTGAGCCTGCTGTCGATTGGTCTGCTTGTCGGATTCTGGTATCTAGGCACGGAGTACCGCTGGGACTTCTACATTCGTTTCACCAATGTACCAGCGCCCGGGGAGGTCTACCGTGAGTTCATGGGCCTTGTCGGCAGTGCGAAGTTTCAGGCCAATATCGGTATCAGTCTGCAGCGCATCATGCTTGGCTTCTGCATCGCGACATTCCTTGGCGTGGTCTTAGGGCTGCTGTGCGGACGCCATGCACTGCTCAAGGGGTTGGTCTTTCCCGCGCTGGAAGTGCTACGTCCAATCCCGGCGATTGCATGGGTGCCTATCTCGATCATGTTATGGCCCTCGACCGAGAGCAGCATCATCTTCATCACCTTCATTGGGGCATTTTTTCCCATCCTCCTCAACACCCTGCATGGGGTGACTGCAGTCGATCCAGTTCTGATTCGTGCTGCACGCTGTTTGGGGGCAGGAGAGTGGGCGCTGATGACCCGGGTCGTGTTGCCTGGTGCTCTTCCACACATCTTTACCGGCCTGGCGGTGGGTATGGGGGTGGCTTGGGTGTCCTTAATTGCAGCAGAGATGATTTCCGGTCAGTTCGGCGTGGGCTATTTCACCTGGGAGGCCTACTCCCTGATCGAGTATCCCCACATCGTGATCGGCATGCTGGTGATTGGCGTCCTCGGCCTGATATGTAGCGGCGGCATTCGCATGCTGGCGCGTCTTCTAATGCCGTGGCAGCGCACAGGAACCAAGGAGAGCACATGATGGCAAGCGAAGAAAGTGTGGCCAAGGGTCATATCGAGCTGCGCGACATCGGCGTTCGTTTTACTCAGAACGGCGCAGCACTCGACGCGGTACGTGGGGTTACTTTGGACGTGAAACCGGGCGAGTTTGTATCGGTTGTTGGGCCGTCAGGCTGTGGCAAATCGACCCTCCTCAATATCGTCGCGGGCTTCCTGAAACCGAGCGCAGGTGGCGCTACCGTCGATGGTCTTCCGATCAGCGGGCCAGGGGCGGAACGAGGCGTCGTGTTTCAACAGTACTCCTTGTTTCCGTGGATGAAGGTGCGCGAGAACGTTGAGTTCGGTCTGAAGATGCAGGGCATGGGCCGGTCTGAACGTGAAACCAAAGCACGCACGCTACTTGGACTTGCTGGGCTGCTGTCGTTTGAGAATCACTATCCTGACCAGCTTTCGGGCGGCATGAAGCAGCGTGTGGGTATTGTCCGTGCGCTTGCGACCGGGCCACAGGTATTGCTGATGGACGAGCCTTTCGGCGCGCTGGATTCGCAAACCCGTGTAGTGATGCAGGAGATTCTCACCAACATGTGGCAGCAGTTGCGGCTGTCAGTGCTTTTCATCACCCATGACATTGAGGAGTCGATCTTTCTGTCGGACAAGGTTTATGTGATGACGGCACGTCCAGGCCGGATCAAGGCAGAAATCCCAATTCCGCTGCCACGCCCTCGGACGCCGGAAATGACCTCATCACCGACCTTCATGGCCCTGCACAGACAGCTGAAGACGTTGATACGTGAGGAGAGTCTGGCTGCAATGGGCGGTGAGCTCAAGGACGGGGGGCTCGGGCAGGACTGGCACCTGGCAGGCAAGAGCGTGAGTACGGTGATATGAGCACGCTCGCCCCCTCCTGTATTCCGGTCCATGTTACCGACCGGCGCCTGTCAGGCTTGCTGGTGATTGAATGGCACGACGGTGCGGTCAGCTCACTCCGCCATGCCGACCTGCGTCAGCGCTGTCGTTGCGCAGCGTGTACTCAGCGACAGCGCACGGGGCAACTGCCTGATCCGCCGTCGGCACTGGTTGAGATCCGGCCGGTTGCCGATGGTGCTCTCAATTTGGTTTTCGCCGACGGTCACGACCGCGGCATCTATCCCTGGTCCTATCTGCGCGAACTCGGCGAAGAGTGCGCCTGACATCAAGAGGAAATAATCATGAGCAATCTTTCGGTTGAACGTGTGCTGCATGTTCATCACTGGAACGACTCGCTGTTCAGCTTCCGTACCTCGCGCAATCCTGGCCTGCGGTTTCGCAATGGTCACTTCGTCATGATCGGGCTGCAGAACGAGGGCAAACCGTTGCTGCGTGCATACAGTATCGCCAGTGCAAATTACGATGAGCATCTGGAATTCTTCAGCATCAAGGTGCCGAACGGGCCGCTGACCTCGCGTCTCCAGCATCTGAAACCGGGTGATGAACTCATCGTTGGCAGTAAGCCGGTTGGAACGCTTGTGATCGATGATCTGAATGATGGACGTAACCTGTACTTGCTTGCCACCGGTACGGGGCTTGCACCGTTCATGAGCATTATTCGTGACCCGGACACCTACGAGCGGTTCGAGCGCGTAGTGCTGGTGCACGGGGTGCGCCAGGTCAGCGAACTCGCGTACGTCGACTATATCGAGCGAGAGTTACCACGAGATGAGTTCCTTGGTGAGATTGTCCGCGAAAAACTCCTGTATTACCCAACCGTAACAAGGGAGCCCTTCCGCAATCAGGGTCGGCTTACTGATCTGCTTGAGTCGGGAAAGCTGTGCTCCGACCTCGGTCTGCCAGTGCTGGATGGTGCCCAAGATCGCGCAATGATCTGCGGCAGTCCGGCAATGCTTGCTGATGCCTGTAGCTTGCTCGATGGCCGCGGCTTTCACATCAGTCCTCGCCAGGGCGAGCGTGGGGATTACGTGATCGAACGGGCTTTCGCCGAGAAGTAATCAGACACCTGGGGACCGCAAGGTCGGACCCCAGGTGTCTGGCGCGCCCGCACCTCGTAAAGGCAAATGCGGGCCAAAGAATTTCAATTGCGTTGAGGAGAGAGACTTGAAGATTCTGGTCCCGGTCAAACGCGTTGTTGATTACAACGTGAAGGTCCGCGTCAAGGCGGACGGTAGCGGTGTGGACATCGCCAACGTCAAGATGAGCATGAACCCGTTCGACGAGATCGCGGTTGAAGAGGCGGTGCGTCTGAAAGAAGCCGGCGTGGCCACCGAAGTGGTGGTGGTGTCGTGCGGCGTGACGGCATGTCAGGAAACAGTGCGCGCTGCGATGGCCATTGGTGCGGACCGCGGCATTCTGGTCGAGACCGATGTCGAGCTGCAGCCGCTGGCCGTGGCCAAGCTGCTCAAGGCCGTGTGCGACAAGGAAGGCCCGACGCTGGTGATCTGCGGCAAGCAGGCGATCGACGACGATGCCAACCAGACCGGTCAGATGCTGGCGGCGCTCAATGGCTGGCCGCAGGCCACGTTTGCCTCCAAGCTGACGCTGGCTGACGGCAAGGCCAACGTGATGCGTGAAATCGACGGCGGTCTGGAGACCCTGGCGATCTCGCTGCCGGCGGTGGTGACCACCGACCTGCGCCTGAACGAGCCGCGCTACGCCACGCTGCCCAACATCATGAAGGCCAAGAAGAAGCCGCTCGAGACGGTGAAGCCGGCCGACCTCGGCGTGGATGTGGCCCCGCGCCTCACCACGCTCAAGGTCTCCGAGCCGCCCAAGCGCAGCGCCGGTGTGCGCGTGGCCGACGTGGCCCAGCTGGTCGAGAAACTCAAGAACGAAGCGAAGGTGATCTGACATGTCCATTCTTGTAATTGCCGAACACGACAATCAGGCCATCAAGGCAGCCACCCTCAACACCGTCACCGCCGCCGCAGCGCTTGGCAGCGACGTGCACGTGCTGGTCGCCGGCAGTGCCTGCGGTGCAGCGGCCGAAGCCGCAGCGAAGATCGCCGGTGTGGCCAAGGTGCTGGTGGCCGACGCCGCCCACCTTGAAGCACAGACCGCCGAGAACGTTGCCGAACTGGTGAAGGGTCTGGCCTCGGGCTACAGCCACATCCTGGTGCCGGCCAGCAGCGCGGGCAAGAACATGCTGCCGCGCGTGGCGGCACAGCTGGACGTGGCCCAGATCAGCGACATCGTCGCCATCGAAGATGCCGACACCTTCGTGCGCCCGATCTACGCCGGCAACGCGCTGGCCACGGTAAAGAGTGCGGACGCGATCAAGCTCATCACGGTGCGGACCACCGCGTTTGAAGCGGCGGGCGAGGGCGGTGCTGCTGCCGTCGAAGCCGTCACCGCGCCGGCCGACCTCGGTATGGCCACGCTGGTGAGCCGCGAGATCGTCAAGAGCGCCCGTCCTGAACTGGGCGCGGCCAAGATCATCGTCTCCGGTGGTCGCGGTGTGGGCAGTGGCGAGAACTACCACGCCATGCTCGAGCCGCTGGCCGACAAGCTCGGTGCCGCCCTCGGCGCCAGCCGTGCCGCGGTCGACGCCGGCTACGTGCCCAACGACTACCAGGTCGGTCAGACCGGCAAGATCGTCGCCCCGCAGCTCTACATCGCGGTGGGTATCTCGGGTGCGATCCAGCACCTGGCCGGGATGAAGGACTCCAAGGTGATCGTGGCGATCAACAAGGATCCGGAAGCGCCGATCTTCCAGGTGGCCGACTATGGTCTGGTGGGCGATCTGTTTAATGTGGTGCCAGAACTGACAATGACGTTGGGCTGAGCCTCCTTCCTTTATTGCTCTCGTCCGCCCCAGTAGCCGCTGATCGGCTCCCCCCCGATCATCCGGCTACCCGCCTTTTTTGAATCGCCCCGGGTTGGATGGAGGCTCTAACTCTTGAGAAGATGGAGCCATGAACAAGTCAATCAAGTTTCCCCCTGAGGTACGTGAGCGTTAGGCATCCTGGTGGCGAGAAGTCATGCGGAAGTGCATGGTGATCATTTACCATCTACGGGTTAGTCACCCCTGCTGCGATCCCTCGTACCCACTCCAATGGCTGAGAAACTGAGCGATGTGGTCGACTTTGGCTACCTGCTGATTCCAAACTTTTCGATGCTTTCGTTATCGGGAGTTCTCGAGCCGCTAAGGTTCGCCAATCGCCTGGCGGGACGTGAGCTCTATCGATGGAAGCTTCTGAGTGCGGACGACGAGCCGGTAGAGGCGAGTAATGGAATTCCGTTTTCACCGACGGCGCGCCTGGATGAGTGCGGGGCGCTGGATACGCTTATCGTCGTTGCCGGAATCTCTGCAAGAGAGCATTGCCACCCACCCATCCTTCGCCGTTTGCGGGAACTTGCTGCGAGCGGACTGAATATTGGTGCAACCTCGGTCGGAACCCTCTTCCTTGCAAAAGCGGGGCTACTTGATGGCTTCCGCTGCACGATTCATTGGGAGAATCTGGATGGGTTTCGTGAAGAGTTTCCGAGTCTCAATGTCACCAGCGAACTGTATGAAATCGACGGGAAACGTCTG